>CAIRSA010000068.1 GCA_903881085.1 uncultured Acidobacteriia bacterium | reverse complement strand
TCAGGTGGGGCGCCATGGGTCTGCTGGTAGCCGGGCTGGTGGTCACCGCCTACGCCACGCTTCACATCAAGGTTGGGGTGGAAGAGGCTGCTCAACGCGAGTTCGCATTCACATGCGATGAGATCCGGCTTAACGTCAAAGCCAGGCTTGCCGCCAACGCTCAGATTCTGCTGAGTGGCGCAGCATTTTTCGATGCATCGCAGACGGTTACTCGCGATCAGTGGAAAACCTTCGCGCAACGCCAGCAGATCGAACGGGAACTGCCTGGCATTCAGGGCATTGGCTTTGCACGTGTGATTCCCCGCGGGCAACTGAACCAACACATCCTTGAGATTCGCCGGGAAGGTTTCCCGAATTATGGGGTTACTCCTGCGGGCGACCGGGATATATACTCCGCAGTCGTCTACATCGAGCCTTTTACGAATCGGAACCAGCGCGCTTTTGGCTACGACATGTTCACGGAACCTACTCGCCGCAAGGCGATGGCGCGGGCATGCGATGAGAATGCCGTAGCGCTCTCGGCGAAAGTCACTCTCGTTCAAGAGACCGGTCAGGGAGATCAAGCGGGCGCTTTGATGTACGCCCCGGTGTACCGTCAGGGGTTGCCGATTGAAACCATCCAACAGCGTCGCACGGCCATCGTAGGCTGGGTCTTCAGTCCTTACCGGATGACGAATCTGATGCGCGGCATCCTCAGAGGCTGGGATGGGAAGCTTAGCGGCCAAGAGCTTCGTTTGCAGGTCTACGATGGCAACCAATTGTCCGCGGCAACCATGCTTTACGACGGACCGGGGGAAGCCGGTCAGGCGTTCCCTGCCACGGGGGTCAGCCGTCTGAGCCCGTTGGATTTCGCCGGACACCGCTGGACTTTGCGTGTCACCCAACTCGATGCACTGCGCGCCGGCGCGAGTTATGGAAGGCACTGGCCCGTTCTAATTGGAGGAATTGTCATCAGTCTGCTCTCGTCCGGACTGGTTTTTTCCATGCTCGGCACGACTGCCAAAGCACAGTGGATGGCGGACCGGTTGACAAAGGAACTCCGTGAGAGCGAGGAGTCCTACCGCAGTCAATTTGTCGACAGCGCCACCGTAATCATGTTGATCGACGCCGGGGACGCAAACATAGTCGATGTCAATAAGGCAGCGGTGCGCTTCTATGGGTATTCGCGGGAGCAGTTGTTGTCCATGCGAATGACCGACATTAACAGCATGCCTGAGCCTGAAATCCTGAAGGCCTTGCAGTCAGTCTCGCGGCCTGAGGGCAAGCGCTTCGAATTCCAACACCGGTTGGCGGATGGTTC
Source organism: uncultured Acidobacteriia bacterium (assembly GCA_903881085.1). Lineage (GTDB taxonomy): Bacteria > Acidobacteriota > Terriglobia > Bryobacterales > Bryobacteraceae > CAIRSA01. Next base: position 42,367 of record CAIRSA010000068.1, on the reverse strand, counting down.
GGTACGATCTGTAGAGGCTTCATGGAGCCAAATCCAGTTCGGCGGCCGGACGGTGGTGCATTCCATTATCTTTGACATTACGGAGCGCAAGAATGCCGAGATGGAGCTTAGCAGATGCCGGGAACAGTACGCGCTTGTGTTGAGCGCCAGCAACGAAGGGATTTGGGATTGGACGATCGGCACCGGTACGCACTTTCGATCGGACCGCTGGAAGGAGATGATCGGCTACGGGGGTGAGGAGTTTCCCGGTACCAGCGCGGCATTCGAAGAGCGCATCCATCCCGAGGATCGGGACCGGGTCCTTGACGACTTCAATCGCTATCTGCGCGGCGAGATCCCCAATTACAATGTCGAATACAGGCTACGTCACAAAGATGGCTCCTATGTTTGGATTTTGGCCAGGGGCGAAGTTGTGCGCGATGAACACGGCAACCCATCCCGGGTTGTCGGCTCGCACAGTGACATCACGGAGCGAAAGCGGGCAGAGGCTGGATTGAGGGAGGCCACCGACCGCTTGACGTTAGCGGCGCGCGCGGGTGGAGTAGGCGTCTGGGACTATGACGTAGTCAACAACCGGCTGACCTGGGACGATCAGATGTTTCGCCTCTATGGAATCACGGCGGGCCAATTCGGCGGCGCTTACGAGGCATGGCAGGCGGGACTCCACCCGGGGGACCGGCAGCGAGGCGACGAAGAGATCCAGCTTGCACTGCGGGGCGAACGGGATTTCGACACTGAGTTTCGCGTGAAATGGCCTGACGGCAGCATCCACAACATACGTGCCCTCGCTCTTGTCCAATGTGACCGGTCGGGGCACCCCTTGCACATGATCGGTACCAATTGGGATATCACAAAGCAAAAACTGGCTGAGGAGCAAACCAAACGCAACATGTGCGATTTGAAATTGGCTCGCGATGCGCAGGAGCGACACGGTATTGAACTGGTCCGTTTGGTGGCAGAACTGGAAGTGGAGAGGGATCGCGCCAAAGCCGCGGTGCGAGCCAAGAGTGATTTCCTGGCCTGTATGAGCCACGAGATCCGCACGCCCATGAACGGCGTAATAGGCATGACGGGGCTGCTGCTGGATACAGAGCTCAGCGCCGACCAACGGCGCTTCACCGAGCTTGTGCGAGCCAGCGGCGAATCGCTGATGGTAATCATCAACGACATTCTCGATTTCTCGAAGATCGAGGCTGGCCGGCTCGAGTTAGAGACTTTGGATTTCGATCTACAGAACCTATTGGATGATTTCGCTACCACGATTGCGGTGCGGGCCTACCAGAAGGGACTGGAGCTGTTCTGCTGCGCTGATCCTGCTGCACCCACGTTGCTCCGAGGCGATCCTGGCCGTCTGCGCCAGATTCTTAACAATCTGGTGGGTAACGCCGTGAAGTTTACCAATAGGGGCGAAGTCGCTGTGCGCGTTGCAGTCGAGGATGAAGGGGAAGCGGATTGTCTGTTGCGATTCTCCGTGAGCGACACGGGTATAGGTATCCCGAAAGGCAAGATTGACATGCTCTTCACAAGGTTTAGCCAGGTGGAATCATCGACCTCCCGGACCTATGGAGGCACGGGGCTTGGCCTGGCCATCTCTAAACAACTGGCCACTCTGATGGGTGGAGAAGTAGGGGTGGAGAGCCAAGCGGGCACGGGATCGACATTCTGGTTCACTGTCCGATTGCGCAAACAGTCCAGTGGGGCGGCTGTGCAAAGTCATCCACCCGGACTGCTGCGCGGAGTGCGCGTGCTGATCGTGGATGATAACGCCACCAGCCGCGAGATTCTGGCCACTCGAATGACTTTCTGGGGGATGCGCCCGATTGCGGCCGAGGACGCGCCAATGGCGCAGCAAGCCGTCGAACTGGCACTGGAGACGGGCGATCCGATTCAGCTCGCCCTGATCGACATACGGATGCCCGGAATCGGCGGCAAGACCCTGGTCCAGAGCTTAAAGTCAGATTGCCGTCTGGCGGCCCTCCGGCTGGTAGCCCTGACTGCTCCCGGAGCCATCGAGGACAGCGGGCGCTTTGGGGCGATGGGATTTGCGGCGTATGTAACCAAGCCGGTACAGCAGCAGGAACTCATTGGCGCCCTGTCGTTGGCTATGAACGACGGGAGCGGATCGGAGCCTGCTCCCAGGCTCATTGACAATCGCCACACGGCCGGCACGCTGGTGAGCACGTTCGCCGGACGCAAAGCGCGCGTCCTATTGGCCGAGGATAATATAACCAATCAACTGGTGGCTATGGGTATCCTACAGAAGTTCGGCCTGAGCGTCGACGCGGTGGCCAACGGCGCCGAAGCGGTAAACGCCCTCCAAACGATCCCATACGATTTAGTGTTGATGGATGTGGATATGCCGGTGATGGACGGCCTCGAGGCAACCAGGCAGATCCGTAGTTTGCAGTCTTCGGTGCACAATCACGATATTCCTATCATTGCCATGACCGCCCAAGCCATGCAGCGCGACCAGGAGCAGTGCCTCAAGGCAGGCATGAACGACTATGTATCCAAACCCGTTTCGCCACGGATCCTCAACGAGGCTCTGGTCCGTTGGCTGCCAGAACAGGACGATACGTTGGGGTTGCCTGGCACGGCTGAAATGCAGTCTCCGATTCCTTATTCTTCGGAACCCGCCGCTTTTGACCGGGAAGGTTTGATGGAACGGCTCATGGACGATAAGGTCCTGGCGCTTACTGTCATCCGGTGTTTTAATGACGACATTCCAGGGCAACTCGAGGCGCTGCGGCGTCACCTCGATGCCGGAGAATCAGACGGAGTGGCGCGCATAGCCCACCTCATCAATGGCGCAGCATCCAACGTGGGTGGCGAAGCCATGCGCGCACTTGCTTGCGAGATGGAAATAGCCGGCAAGGCCGGTAACCTGGGTGCTGTTGCCGTTCGCATGGACGACTTAGTTCGCAAGTTCGACCGCTTCACGGAAGCAACGGCACGCGAGTCGTGGACATGAACGACGAGAGAACAAGAATACAATGAAGACACTGATTGCCGAGGACGATTTCACCAGCCGCCTGATCCTGCAGGAACTCCTGAAGGGCTATGGCCTGGCCCACATCGCAGTTAACGGCAGAGAGACAGTCGAGGCCGTGAGCTTAGCGCTGGATGCCGGCGAACCCTATGACCTGATCTGCCTCGATATTATGATGCCTGAGATGGACGGGCAGGAAGCCCTTCGGAAGATCCGCGCAATGGAGAGCATATCGGCTCATGCATCGAAGATCGTTATGACCACTGCTTTAGCAGACATGAGCAACGTGGTCGCTGCTCAATCCAACTCCTGCGATGCGTATCTGACCAAACCCATCCACCAGCACAAACTGCTGGACGTGCTGCACAGACTGGGTCTGATCGGCGGATAGAGAAGCGGAAAGCGTGCCGCTGCAACGCCAGCCGGCACGAGTTCAAACATAGAAAATGAACTTATAACCGCTGAGTCAAAACTCCCTGGTATCCAGCACCTGTAAATTCAGACATCCTGACCTCAAAGGAAAAGAGCATGAGCCAAAACCGCTTACTGACGTGCTCGGCTCGGTTAGCGGTTGCCTGCTGCTCACCGAGCCACGAACATGACGTTACTGGAGTGCTTTGAGTGCCGCTTCCAGATTCTTCGTTGAGAATCCGTACGGGCCCGGGTCGCTCTTGTACAGCACGCGTCCCTGTTGGCCGATGAGATAGAGCCGGTCGGGCCAGCCGGTGTAGGCGCGTTCCGTTTTGTCGTCGATGCCGTCAAGCAGGGCAGGGATTTCGATACCCAGTTTGCGCACGCACGCAGACGCTGTCGAGGTGCGGTCGTCGTCGGATTTCGGTGACGCAAAGAGCACGCCGTCCTTCACGTTCGAGGGCAGCTGCCAGAGGTCGGTTGGATGGGCCTCCTGGATGTAGACGACATAAAATGAGACTTTCTCTTTATAAGCCGCGTAAAGACGATTGAGCGCGGGAACCTCCCGGCGAAATGGCGGTCAAGTGTAGCTCCCGAAGACGAGAACCACGGGGCGGGTGGCGCTGATCGCCGAAAGTTTTACACGCGACTGATGGTCGACGGTGGGCAAATCGAAATCGGGCGCTGCGTCACCTACAGCGAGCGATCCAGCCCGGGCCGACATCCAAAGCGGGCGGAACGGCAGAATCATGAACGCAGGCATGGGGATGTGCGCGGCGATTGCACCGAACCGTTCCGGCGGCTGGCTCATGGCGTAATAGAGCCCGGCCGTGAGCACGGCGTAAAGTCCGAACAGAGACACGAAAAGAATGCCAATGCGTTTGCGCATCATTTGATTCTACATCAGAGAGAATGTGTGAAAAAATACGCTCGCAAGCGAGCTGGACCGGCGAATCGCCGGTCCAAATTCTATTTCCATTCACAGCGAAAATCCCCGCATGACCTCAGGAGATCTGTACATGGTCTGCGGGCACTATGCCGGGAAAATGTAGCCGCGTGGCGAATCGGGCATTTTAAACTGAGTGCCCGGGATGGCGAAGGCATTGCGCCCGGAGTTGATGGCGGCAATGCCGTGCTCAAAGCGGCGCCAAGCTGCGCCTGCAGCTTCGTCCTGTTCGTAATTTGCCGTCAGCGGGCGGCCCAGATCCGTGTTGTATACGGCGTTCTGTTCGTCAGCCGAGTTGGAGGGCATGATCAGATACGCTTCGTGATTGAATAGCTTCGCGCCCGCGTAGCCGTAAAGCAGAGCATGGCGGTCTCCCGGCGCGGCGTAGTTCACATGGACGAAGCGCGCGCGCGGGTAGCGGCGCTGCGCTGTCAAAACGAGCTGTTCCAGTGGCGTGCGGATCGATTCCCATGGTTTTGCCGGATCATGCCACGGGCGGAACAGCGTTTTCGGGCCCATTTCCGCGGTGAAATAGCTTTCGGTCAGGTCCAGATCGGCATGTGGCAACATCTGATCGGCGTGGCGGAAGGCTTGATTGGTGAAGATGAGTTGTCCTGGGGCAAGCTCCTTGCGTAGAGCAGCGAAGAATTGGCCCTGACAGGCGTTGTAGTCGAGCCCAGGATGCTTTTTTGCGAAGGCTTCCTTCACCGGTGGCGGCAATTGTTCTACGCCAGGGGTGTCGAAGAAGAAGCCACCGTAGCCACTTGCGTTCAACACTCCAGCCAGATATTTTGCGCGGGCCGCAATGAGCGCAGGTTCGCCGAAATCGTACCAATGTGCGGTTTTGCCGGGAGCCGCAGCGCCGCCGCCCACAGCCGATGACGTGATGTGCCAGGCGGGCTTCATGGCGCTCTGCCAAGGCTGCGAAGCCGACACCCAATCGCCTGGATAGTAGCCGGAGGTCCATTCGTAGGCAAGTACTTTTGAGCCGCCGGCCTTGAGAGAACGTGTCAGGTCAGGGGGTAAAATCCCCCCTGTCACCAAAATTTCGAACTTCGTGTACCATCCGAGCTCCGCCGGAGTGAAATGCGCGGCGTAGTGAAAGGCCACCGCAGGCCGGTGTGCACGAATAGCAAGCGCCGCGATGCATTCGCGGCGCGTGAGGAGTCGAATCAAGTAATAACTTCCTTTACTGCGCTTTGACCGCCATTGTAGCCTTGTCCTGACTGGCGATTCCGCCCACCTGCAGTACAACAGGCACTACATCCGAGGATACAACTGCCGCCGGGACGCGTGCGTTTACCTGCATTACACCGGAGATCATTCCCGGCGCGGCACCCGCATACAATACTTCGGCGGAGTAGCCTCCAATCATTACAGTGACGGGCAAAACGGGCTTTGGAAGGCTTGTTGTGTTGACGCGGCCATCCACTCCAATCGGTGTGGTCTGGCCCTCGCCGGTGGCATAAAACGTTACGACACTACCTGCGGGAGCCGGTTGCGTAGCGTTATTGAAGGTTGCGTCCTGATTCAGCATGGCGATCTGGCCGGAACCAGTCGCCGCAGCGGTGAATATGGCCGGGGAGGCGCTGGCCACGGGCATGGAAAAGGCCGCGGAATTGACGCCATTCGTTTGTACGACGACGCTGGTAGTCGTTTTGCCTGCAACAGCATACGGGGTTACAACCACGGCCTGGCTGCCCGTGTTGTAGACCACCGGGGCGGCAACTCCATCGAAGGTGATGGTCCCCATATTGGTTCCGAAGATCACGGCAAGCATTCCTGGAGCCACCGCCTTGGCATTGTAGCTGGCTGCGTTGGCGATACCCGCTACTGCCGGTGCAGTGGAGACGGTGCGGCACGCGGTACGCGGCGCATCGAGGCTCAGATTTTTGCGCAACGAATTGATATTCAAGGAGTTAGCGCTGCTGCAAAATTGGCTGACATCGAGCTTGTACTCCACTTCGAACACCGCTTTGCCGGCGTTGATAAACGGCATCAACAGATTGCATTCCTTATATTGGAAGCACTGTTCGTTCAGCGCCCAGTCAAACAGCGGCTGCAATTGGGCGACCTGATCGAGGTCGTTCTTTAAGCCGACGGACAGACCGCGCGCGTGGGCGGCGTTGGCCAGATAGGTGTTGTAGGCCAGCTGGTCGGCTGCGGTGAGCGGGAAACCGGTTTTGTTTGTATAGGCATCCACGTTATCGGGCTCAACGGCATCGAAGCCTTTGGCTTTGCACATATCGAAGCGGGCATCGATGATGGGCTTCAGTGCGGCCAGATTGCGGATGTCGAGCCAGCGCTCATTGGGGAAGTCGGGCAGGATTGCGCCTTTAACGGATTCGGGGAATTGGGCGGCGTCGGGACGCCAGCCTTCATATGTGCCGACGCTGACATAACAGATGACCTTGCGCCCTTTATCGTGCAGGGCTTGAACGACCGAAGCATCGTTATTGAAAAGATCGATGTCGTAGACCTGGGCGTCGACATTCAGGTCAACGGGGTTGGTCAACTGCCATTGCCAATTGACTTGTTGGGGCGGCCTCCATATAGAGGGTGTCTGGCCATAGAGGGCGAGGGACAGCAAAGATCCCAAAAACATGCGTGAAATGTACTGGTGCAGCATGTCCAGATTGTAATGGTTCGACGTTGGTTTCAAGAATAGTACCGGGTGTACAAAAAAGGCACAGTACTAAATGCTTTTCAAAAACGATAGTTTTGGAATCAATTTGCTATTGTCGCGTACAGGTCTGTTTCTTACGATTGGGATGTCACAAGGAGAGACATGACTATCACTCGAGGCTCAAAAGCCCTTTTATTCATCGGAATGTGGTCCACAATGCTGGGTCAATCCCAATTTTCCACACAGAAGACGCACCATCCGTCGACGCAATCAAGGCCGCTACCCTATGTAAAGGTCGATTGGCCCGCTCAGGCGCGACCGGAGGTTGTTTCCAGTGCGCTTGTTGCCACAGCCAACGCCACGACTGCCTCTACCTTGTTTAAGCAATCGCTCCAGATGAAGCTGCTGGTGCTGAGCGCCGATGGCACTGAGCCTTCGTTTGCCGCGATCACCTACTTCCTGGATCATACCGGTATTCCTTACGATGCCATCACGTTGACGAAGACTCCTCTGCCCGCATTGAATGACGCAACCCACGGCCTGTATCAGGGGATCGTGCTCGCCTCCGGCAACCTGGCATACGACAAGGCCGGCATATGGCAGAGCGCCCTCAGCACTACCGATTGGACCAATCTCGATAACTATGCCCGCAACTATGGCGTGCGAGTGGTGAGCTACTATACGTTCCCCGAAGCGCGCTATGGCCTGGCGCTTTCCGGCGCCACGGGCTATTCCAACACACCGGCCTCGCCTGCGCTGCTTTCGCTGACAGCTGCCGGCAGCCCATTGTTCCCCTACCTGATTCCGGCTAACAAGATCAATGTGGTCTATGCCTACTACTATCCCTCCGTAGCCGTTGCGGCAACGGGCGAAACCACCACGCCGATCATGACCATCAGCGCCACCGGCCTGAATAATGTGGTTGTCGGCGCCACCCACGTAGCAGCGGACGGCCGCGAATCACTGGCCATGACCATGGATTCCAGCCCCTACCTGACGCACTCCAAAGCGCTCAACTACGGCATCTTCAACTGGGTGACCAAGGGCGTGTTCGTAGGCCAGCGCAAGGTTTTCCTCACTCCGCAGAGCGACGATCTGTTCCTCCCTGACGACTTGTACACCTCATCTCAGGCCGGTTGCCAGCCGACGTCGGCGACCGCTGACCCGACCTACGATCCTGCCATCGCTTGCCCCACGGCGCGCGACAGCAGCGGTGACTTGGGCGCGCTCGTCACCTGGCAGAAGGGATGGCAAAACAAGGCGCAGTTCAAGGGCTTCAAACTGTCGCATGCCTTCAATGGTTATGGCTCCACCACTACGGGCGGTGCAGCGGCAAACGATCTATTGCTGGCCGCGGCGAAGACCTACAAGAACGAGTTCTATTGGCTGAACCATACCTGGGATCACGAAAATCTGGATTGCTACAACCCGGTTGCCAACAGCGGTATCTGCGTTGCGGCGACTTACGCCGAGTCGCTTGCCGAACTGCAACAGAATATTACCTTCGCTCAAACGAATGGCTTTCCCAACGACACAACTTCGATGGTAACGCCGAACATTTCCGGCCTTTACAATGCCAACTTCCTGCAGGCGGCACAGGCCGTCGGCATCAAGTATCTGGTCTCGGATATGTCGTACGCTGATTGGTTGCCGGCGTTGCCGAACACCGGTGTCTACAGCAAGGCCGTGCCTTCGATCCTGTATATTCCGCGCCGGGCCACCAACATATTCTACAACGCCATTTCGGGAGTTGCCGGCACCACGGGTTCTCTGGTCGATGAGTACAATTACTTCTACGGTCCCAACGGTACGTTGCGCCTTGGCGGCCCGGGTGGTACACCGTTCTTCAGCGTCAACCAGACCTACGCACAGATCATCGACGGTGAAAGCAATGCGCTGCTCAACTACATGTTGGACGGCGAATGGTACCCCTCGATGTATCACCAGTCGAATCTGGTTCGCTATAGCGGGCAGAAGTCGCTCTTCTCCGATGTGATGGATGCAACCATGAATAAGTTTGCGAAGATCTCTAACTTGCCGGTGAGCAGCCTTCCGCAGACAACGCTCGGCCAGATGATGGCGGACCGCATGGTGTTCAACGCAGCCGGTGTGAAGGCGGTTTATGTTCCTGCCTCGGGCATCACGTTGACTGCAACCACTGCTGCAAAGGCTCCTCTCACGGGTGTCTGCGCTGCGGGTTGCGCCACTTACGGCACGCAGAGTCAATCCATGGTTCCGGTTGCCCCCGGTGCCCCGGTCTTCATCCCGCTGTTTTAGGCAAGTCCTGTTCGAAAAGGACTGGATGGCCGCTGGGCCCATCCAGTCCTTCCAACGGCAAAGCCAGTCAGTACGGCTTTGCTTAAGCATTAATTGCCCAGCCAAATTCTTACTAAAAACAAAAACATATGAAATCGCTGTCTTCCATCATCGCGAGTTTGAGTTTGGCGGGTTTCAGTTTGACCTCCGCATTCGCTGTCCAGCCGCCCGTAACGTTGCAGGAAGCTTTGCGCTCGGCAGTGACGAAGGCCAAGTCGGACGATGCGCGTAGCGAACTGGCGGCAAGCCAACTGCGGCTGCTCGAAGCTAACAACAAGTGGAAGGTGGAGTTGAGGCCGTCATTAGGGATGTTTGCCTTCTCCAATCCCGCACTGTTGGCCGCGAATCTGGGCGCCGGTTTGCTCATGGGCAAGCGCAATGCTCCTTCGCCGATGATGCTGGCAAATGCGAAATTCGATGTATTGGCTGCCGAACTGTCATCTGAGCGGCTGCGCATCAAGACCGAAATTGAAACAGCGCGCGCCTTTTTCGATCTCGCGGAAAAGCAGCAGATTGCGTTGCAGGTGATGCAGGCCGTGGCCATGCGTGAACAAAAGTTGGGGCAGGTGGACAAGATGCTCAATGCTTCGCGCGTAACCATGGTGGACAAAATCAGCTACGAACAGGATCTGCTCGAACTTCAGAATCAGCAGATCGAAACCGAAATGCAGCGTAAACTGGCCGCCGTGCAACTGGCCTCGCTGATGGGCAGGTTGGAGAGCGCCGACGACCTGGTAGTGGAGGAGGTCACAATCACCAAAGCGTCGATGGGTCAAACTATGCCGCCCATGGAAAAAATGATGGAGTCGGCTCTGGTGTACCGGCGTGAGTCGCAGATGCTGCGCGAACGCATCGAGGCGCTGCGCGAGCAGGCAGGCATGCAGAAATCCGTGAAGATCGAATCGATCTCCGGCGGCTACGCGTACATGGCGAATAGTATGCCGGGCGTGGCCAAGTCGGCCGCCTCTGGCATCCTTGGCGGCAACACGGGACAAGGAGCGCTGAATCTCTCCATTCCGCTGCGCAACACCGGCGAAAAGCAGGCCGAGCGCGATGTGCTGAGCGCACGCATCAAAGCGCTGGAGCTGGAAACGCGGTCGATGGAAGAGAACCTGCGCGGTGAGTTGCTCTCCATGCGTGGCGTTGTCCAGGCCAGCATGGAACGGCTGAAGCTGGCCGACCGCAAGCTGGAACTGGCGCGCAAGAAGAAAGACATGGTGAATGTCAGGGCGGAGAACGGGCTGGGCGGATTTGCTGCGGCCAACTCCGCGGAAGAAGCGGCGCTGCAGGCACAGGCGAGCTTTATCCAGGCGCTTTCGGCGCGAAAGACCAGCCTGTTCACATTGATGGTGATCTGCGGATTGCAGGATCAGCCGGAAGAGGTACGGGTGGCGGCGTTGGGTAATTGAGCCGCATGATTGATTTCTCCTAAGGCCCGGTCAGTGATCCTCCCTTCCAAGGGGGCTCGCTGGCCGGTTATTATTTTTAGGTTATGTAAAGACCACGTAAAGCTCTTTTTGCAGGCAATTAACCTGCGATTTTGGCATTTGCCCTTAGTATCAGTCGTAGGGGAAATGCCATGAAGATTTTTCTTTCGATTACTTGTTTCACGATGACCGCGATGTTGTCCTTTTGCCAGGGGCCGCCCCCAGGTGGTCCCGGTGGCCCTGGTGGCCCAGGCGGCGGTGCGCCTCCGGCGTTGGCGCTGGGCAGCGGCTCGCTCAAGAAGGTCGCGATTCCGCAGCCTTCGAACCTTACGAAATATGTGCGTGATTCGAAAATGCTGGTGGTGCTCGGCAAATCGCTGTTCTGGGATATGCAGGCGGGCAGCGACGGCCGCACCGCATGCGCGTCGTGCCACTTCCACGCTGGCGCCGATCATCGCGTGCAAAACCAGCTTTCTGACCCGCTGGCCCCGTTCACTCCGAATGCGAAGCTGACCGCCAGTGACTTCCCCTTCCACGCCTTGGCTGACCCGAAGAACAGCCAGTCGCAGGTGCTGCGCAACTCGACGGCCCGCGCTGGATCGTCGGGCGTCTACCGGCGCAGCTTTGCAGGCACCGCAGCGGGCGCGGCCAGTGACGATGGCTCAGACCTGGCCGACCAGCCAGGCTACAGCTCCGGCGGAGTGAACGTGCGCCAGGTGACTCCGCGCAACACTCCGACGGTGATCAACGCGGCGGTCTTCTTCCGCAACTTCTGGGATGGCCGCGCCAGTAACATCTTCACCGGAATGACTCCGTTTGGAACCGCGGATTCGCGCTCCAACGCAGTCGTCTCGAGCGGCGGTCAGCTCCTGCCTGAGCAGGTGTCAATCGATAATTCGAGCCTCGCCTCGCAGGCCGTTGGGCCCATGACCAGCAGCGTTGAGATGTCGTACGACGGCCGCACCTGGCCGCAGATCGGCAAGCGCATGCTGGCTCTTCGCCCGCTGGCGATGCAGGCCGTGGCGGCCGATGACAGTGTGTTGGGAACGCTGGCGAACCCCAATGGGCGTGGCCTTGCGGCGCCGGTCACCTATCTTGCGCTGGTGCAGGCGGCCTTTCAACCGGAATATTGGAACTCCACCCAGAGGGTAGATCAGAACGGCGCGTCATCGGATCAGTTCTCCCAGGCTGAATTCAATTTCGCGCTGTTCTTCGGTTTGGCGGTGCAGGCATACGAATCGACGCTGGTCTCCGACGATGCCCCTCTTTATCACTACCTGGATGGCACCGCATCGGCTCTTAGTGCGCAGGAGCTGGCAGGCTTCAATCTCTTCCGCGGCCGCGCCGGCTGCACCGCCTGCCATTCCAGCGCGGAGACTGCGCTCGGAACTTACTCTGACATCGCTCGCGTCGGTCTGACTGTTGGTGCCCCAAACAATCAGACAGATGCCGGGTTTTTCCGAACCGGCGTCACACCGGCTACGGAGGACCTGGGCAACGGCGGAATCAACGACCTCGGCAAGCTGATCTCGGCGGCGTTGAACAGGAACGCATTGAGCGCCACGACGGTGAATGGCACATTCAAGTCGCCAACGATTCGCAATGTGGAGTTCACCGGACCGTACTTCCACAACGGCGGGCAGGCGACGCTGGAACAAGTGGTGGACTTCTACTCGCGCGGCGGGGATTTCAATCCGGTCCGCGGTGCGGCGATTCGAACGCTGAACCTGAGCGATACCGACAAGGCCGCGCTGGTGGCCTTCATGAAGACGGCCTCAGACGACCGCGTGCGCTATGAAAAGGCGCCCTTCGATCATCCCGAGCTGTGCGTTCCTGTTGGCGCCGTGGAATCGTCGCCGGGCGTGCTGCAAGCGCAGAAGGGCGATGCGCGATTCGCGCTGAGCGCGGTGGAAAACTGGGCGGGCCTGGCGCCAGTAGGTGCGGGCGGCAACAAGGCTCCGCTGCAGACGTTCGACGAACTGCTGCAGGGGATTGGCAACGACGGATCACGCGCCCATACGATGACCGAGGCTTGCTCGATACTTTAAAAACACAAACCCCTCGCCGCCTGCGTTTTGCAGAGCGGCGAGGGGTTTGGAACTGCAACTCGACTGTTGTTTAGTAGGAAATCGCGCAGCCGCTGACGGCGTTGCTCCAAAGCGGTTGCACCGGGAAGGGAACACCGTTTAAGGAAACGTTCTTCGTGCCACTGGTCCACGAGCATTTGTCACCGATCTCCGCCCCTTTGGAATCCACCCATCCGGAACTCGGGAACGGATCCGTCACCGTCTCCGCAAACTCATGCCCTGCTACGATCGTAATGCCCGCGGTCGCACCCAGGCCGTTAAAATTCGCCCCGCAGCTTGAGCCCGCGTCCGTCATATACGGCAGGTTTGTGTAGGCGATGTTACCGGTCGAACTGTGCCAGGCGCAGTACTGCGTTCCAAAGCCGCTCGAACTGTTCCCATGCGCAGTCGCAATCACGTACTGTGCGTTGACGTTGCTGGCGGAGCCAAAATGGGCGGCGGCCTTCACCGCTTCGGCGGCAAGCTGCGATTGTGTCGGATGCGTCGGCGCCGCCGCTGCGGTGTCCCACCAGACTGGCTTCAGCATCCCGGGCAGATTCCCCGCGTGGACGATGTTTTGGCCGGTGCCTTGGGTGTACTGGGTGTTAATGTTCGCCCAGCTTGAGCCGCCAACATGATTAAAGAAATTCTGCAGAACCACAGCCTCGAAACTCGGGTCGTTGGACCACTGCGATCCCCAAAACACCAGATACACCACGGGCGCGGTCTCCACTTTGCCCCCATGGTAGGTCAGGTTTGAGACTGCGGCCGCAGCCCCTGTTGGCGCCGCTGAGTGCAACCGGGAACCTTCAATCGTTGGAAATATCTGCACGGACGGCTGTCCAGATTCGATGTTGCGCGTGCCAGCCGGCCACGGGCCCTTATCGTCATCCGCGAAAACTTGCGACATCGGCGCGACGGCCATCAATGCTCCAAGCGCTAACGCAGCCGGGAATCGATCAAAAAGTCTCATGCTTTATCCTCCAGTTACGTCGGGAATGGCAATATTTAGACATCCCGGGTCCCATTAGTATACATTAACCTCTCCGCGCTCCTGCAAGTGCAATTTTGCCTTAGCCGCTGCACCTTAGCTGCCCCACTATTTACATCGGCCTGCCCGCCGAATCGCCCACCTCACCCTTCGACGCATCGGATGTCCGTGGGTGGCGCAGGCGATTCGCTTGTGCGAATACTAACTCAAAAAACAGCCGAATCCCAAAAGCTCAGCCATCTACTTCGGTGCGGTGTAAATCCTAGGCCGCGGCGGCTCCGCCATCCCCTCCCCAATAAAGAAGCTCGGGTGCGGCGGCTGATTGTACGCCACGTTCTGCCACGCAATGGCCAGCCGGTATTGCGGATCATGCATCAGCGTATACATGCGGTTCTTGGCCGGCACGGTGGTCGTGTAAATGCGCAGAAACTTGTTGTCAGTCGTGCGCCAGATCACCTCTTCCCGCCAGTCACCCAGAATATCGCCGCTCAACGCGGGCGTCGATTTCGACCCGTTGTTCGACGAGCACTCCGCACAAGTCAACAGGTTGACGATGGTCTCCGTATTCCAATCCCACTTGCCGATCCAGTTCCGGTCAAGCAGTTCGCGCAGCGGATCGGCATTCCACCAGATGGCGAAGTTCATCGAGCGCGGCGAGGCCCCGATGCGTTCTCCCTTCAGGTCGCGCAGGCCCCCGGAACTGCTCCAGAACTCGGCGCCGGGGTGGCGTGGGTCAATGTCGGCGGAAAGTCCGCGCCCCACATCCACGCCCACGTCAAGCTTCCACAACACCTCGCCAGTGCGCCCGTTGTACAGCGCCGAACCAGGGCTGGTGGCACAGGCGGCGCTGGCGTTTTCATGGATGCCGTAAACGAGCACGTCTTTGTTCGAAGGGTCGAAGCGGCTGACGTGCAGGGCGTCGCCGTGCTTGAAGCCGGTCGAAAACAAGCCAGTCCCGTTATCGTCAATCACCATCGACCCGTAAATGATCTCGTCCTTACCGTCACCATCCACGTCAGCCACGGAAAGGCCGTGATTGCCCTGCCCGGAGTAAGCTTCCAGGCCAGGCTTGGCCGAATCGAAGACCCAGCGCTGCGTAAGTTTGCCGCCACGCCAGTCCCACGCCGCCAGCACGGACCGCCCGTAATAGCCGCGCGCCATCACGATGCTGGGGCGCACGCCATCCAGGTAGGCCACCGAGGCAAGGAAACGATCGGCGCGGTTGCCGTTGGAGTCGTTGCTGCAGTTGCCGCCCGGGCCGCCCCATTTCGAGATGTCGCCACGTGGCGGATCGTACGGCACGGTGGCGAGTGCGGCGCCGGTAAGGCCGTCAAAGATGGTGAGGAACTCCGGGCCGGTCACGATCTTGCCCAGCGTCGGGCCCGCGTCACTGACCCAATTGGCACTGGGGTCGCCGATCGGTTTACCTTTGCCGTCGATCGTGCCGTCGGCCGTTTTCATGGCGATTTCCGCCCGCCCGTCGCCGTCCAGGTCATAAACCAGAAACTGCGTGTAGTGCGCGCCGGCGCGGATGTTGCGGCCCATGTCGATCCGCCACAGCCTGGTGCCGTCCAGCTTGTACGCGTCAAACAGAACGTTGCCGGTATAGCCTGCCTGCGAATTGTCGCGCGCATTCGACGGTTCCCATTTGAGAATGATTTCGTACTCGCCGTCCCCATCCACGTCGCCTACACTGGCGTCATTGGCGTTGTAAGTGTACGCTCGTCCATCTGGCGTCGTGCCGCCAGGTGGAACTTGCAGCGGAATGGAAAGGTACTGCTGAACGGTAGTGCCCGCTTTCATCAGGAACCTCGCGCTGGGTGCCTGCTCCTTGCCGCTGAGCAGCGGCCGCACGAAGTATTCGTTCGGCTTCGACGAGTCCGCGGTGGAATCGATGAAATCGGTAGTGGTCGCGATCGGTGCCTTGTTCAGCTTGACCGCGGTCGCGCCGGCCGTCGAGCGGTACAGGTTGAAGGCGATGTCCTGCGGGTCCGTTCCCAATAGCCGCCACCCAACGTAGACCTCTTTTTCGTTGGAGCGCACGGCGACGATGCCTCGCCCGAGTTTTTCCATCTGCCGCTGAGCGTCTGCGGATGCGGCCACCAGCAGCATCAGCGCTAGAAGACGTGAAAAAGTTGAACTTTGCACGCGAAACCGCCTATGCTTACCTAAGTTCTCGCCGTTTGGTGGCGCAAGCACTCCTGCTTGCCGCGTCAGGACTCGTGCCGACGCTTGGCCTTGCGCTGAAAACAAAGTGTCCCGAAGAGTCGGGACGCGGCAGACACGAGTGTCTGCGCCACGTTGCAGTGCAGCTTCCATTGAGTTTCGGCAAATTGGTAGTGGTGGGGCAGGCGGTTTCGCCTGCCAGCCCAGCACGCGGGCGATCATTGCTTAGCCACCTCGACCGCAAACACGTGCGTAGGTCCAAACATGTTGGAGCGGAAGATCACCCACTTCTGGTCCGGCGAAAACGTGACGTTAGGCTCCAGCGCGTAGTTATGCTTCCCCATGTTCACCAGCCGTTCCGAATACAGCACCCCAGTCTTGATCAGCCCCTTTTGTTCGGAGACGATGCCGTAGTTTGGCACCATGCGCGGGCGAAACAGGTAGATCCACTTGCCGTCTTTGGCACTGGCCACCATCTCGCTGTCGCCGCCGTCTCCGGCGAACAGTTTGCCATCTGCCGAGACATTAAAATGCACGGACCACTCGTCGCGCTGCAAGTGATACCAGTTGCGCACCTGTGAAGCGAGATTGTAGCCGGCCACCCAGAAGTCTTCGCCGCGCGGGGTCTGCAGATCGTACCAGATAGTTTGGCCATCGGCACTGAAAAATTCGTGACCGGCGATCTCCATTTCCAGCGTGCGCGAATGAATCTTGGTAAGTCCGGTGCCGTCGGTGCGAATGGTCCAGATGCGGTCGACTTTGTGCCATGGCCCTTCGTGGCAAAACATCAGCAGGCCGGGGTCGGTGGGCGAGAACTGAAAGTGATTGAGCCAGTCGGTGGCGCGGTGGATGATTTTGATTTCGCCCGTCTTCACGTTGACGGTAAACAGCGCCATAGGCAAGGCAGCTTTCAGACGCGCGTCGAGCATTACCTCCTTGGCCTCGGCCTTGTTCAGCGGTTTGCCATCGGGGCCGGTGGGTTGGGTGCGCGGCCCGCGCCGTTGGACCTGTCCACTGGGCTGCTCATCGCCTTCGACATAAGCTCCGGCTAGCAAAGTTTCATCGGCATTCAGCGTGGCGACGGTATGGCGCGCTGGAAGTTTGGCCACTTCGCGCGAGACCTTCGTGTTCACGTCGGCCGCATAAATTGCGCCCTCCTTCATATAGTAAACCTGACCGGTCTTGCGGCCGGCGACGATGACTGAGCGCTGTCCTTCCACGATGGGAGTGATTTCGCGAGTCTTCAGGTCGATGGTGGAAATGCCTCTAGGCGATGTGACAATGATCTTGGCCCCATCGGCCGTATAGGCATTCTGGTGAAAATAGAGGCTGGCCGTGCCGGGCTCTTTGGAGAGGCGCACAATGCGGTGCCCGGTTGCCGGATCCACCCACTCCTCAGGAGGTTGGGCGTTCGCGAGATTGACGAACAGAGTCAGAAGCGGGATGAGCCGCGAAAGTTGGGGCATACCTAGTGTAGGCGTCCAAAACCACGGCAAGTGTTACTTAGATTCTGTGCGGGTAATTCGCATGGAATTTCAAGAGCAAATCCTTCGCTCGGATTTCCGCGGGCTAAAAGGTGTGAAGCAATCGGTTTGACCGCGAATTGGACCGGCGAATCGCCGGTCGTGCCCTTGAAAACATTGCGCTTCCATGGGTAGGACAGGCGACCTGTCCGCCATAGCTTTAGCGAAGGAGGATCCGCCTGTCCAGGTTGTAATTTCTCACACGTTCTAACCCAACCGAATCCCCCGCGCCTACTCACCGCGCTCATGTAAAGGCTCATCTGTTCCCCTGTTTTGTTTCTGTAGCTTAGGAACCGCTCCCTTACGGTCACGTTCTACCCGCGGATTCGCGGTGGCCTCGCTGAATGCTGCCCGCTGATCGCTGACAGCTGCCAAAAAGTTCCGAAATTTTGGCTAGTTTTTCGCAAAGTAGAGTGCGGCGGCACGCTCCAGGTCGGATTTGTTCATGGTGACCGGGCGGTTTTCATAGCGTCCAATAGACGCAAGAATGTTCAACAAATCAACGGGATAGCATGCGCGTAGTTCCGTGCGTCCCTCGCGCAGGCAGATCTTGCGCAGATATTCCGCGCTGTCCGGCTCATAGGGGACCCGGCGCGCATTTACAACCCGATCGAAAATCTGGTCAAAGGTGGTCTGATTCACCGCCTCAACATAGATTTTGTTGTGAATACGGCGCAGGAAGGCTTCGTCGGCCAGATCCTGCGGTTCCAGGTTGGTGGAGAAAACTACCATCAATTCGAATGGAATCTGGAACTTAACACCATAGCGCAGGGTCAAGTAATCCACGCGGCGGTCAAGCGGCACAATCCAGCGGTTGAGCAGATCGCGCGGCGACATCAACTGGCGGCCAAAATCGTCGATGATCAAGATGCCATTGTTGGCCTTCATTTGCAGCGGAGCTGAGTAGATGCCCGAAGCTTCGTCCAGGCGCAACTCCAGCATGCTCGGGATCAATTCACCGCCAACCACAATGCAGGGGCGCTTGCACAGAATCCAGCGCGGGTCGATCTCCGGATCGTCCATCGGCAGCTTCTGGTGCACTACCGGGTCGTACAAACTGATGATCTGGTTATCCACTTCGATCGCATAGGGGATCAGAATTGCGTCCTGATAAACGCGCAGCATGCGCTCGGCGATGCTGGTTTTGCCGTTCCCGGTTGGGCCGTAGACGAAGATCGAACTTTGCGAGATCAGCGCCGGGCCAAGCTGGTCAAGCAGGCGGTCCGTAACCACCAGATCGCCAAATGCCGCCTTCAACGTGCGGCGATCGATCTGAACTTGGGCTGATTGCGCTTTGGTCGCATGCGAATAGTCCACCAGACTCACTGGCGCCGCGCCGGCGTATTGTGTCATTTGGAAGCGTTCCGAGGCCAGCGAGCGTCCGGCCTGGGATAGGCTGAAGTTATAATCATTGCCCGACATCCCTTTTACTTCCACCAGTTGCTGCTGGCGCATCATGCGGAAGGTGGCGTCAATCAAGGGGATGGAAAGCTTCAGCTTTGAGCTGAGGACGGCGAGCGTGCTGAACCCTTCCAGCAACATGCGCCGCAATATCAAATCCATCACCAGGGGCTGAGAAACCCCTAGCTCTTCAAATGTCTGTGGTACTGCGGGTGCGAACCCGTTGGCGAACTCTGAATGCGCTGGCATGGTCTAAGACAACGTCCTCAATGTTTAATCGACAGGACGGAGGGGAAACTTTAACTGCACGGAGGGCGTGCCCTGTGAGCAGCAGGCATCTTCTCACCGAGACTGTCAGGGCGCGGCTTCCCAATGTGCCGACAAAGCGAAAGCTTCAATCTATTTTAGATTCGCTTCCAGATCGCGCGCCAGTACCGCTGCCCTTCGCGCCAACTGAGCAGCCGTGCGCAGATCGGTCTTGCGCGCCTGCTCGGCCTGAGAGGTGAAAGTCCTGATACGATCCGCGGCATCGGCCTGTTCGGCGGTCAGCTTTCGACCTTGCAGCCGCGACAAGGTAACCCGCGCGGCGGCAGTGCTCTGATCAACCGTGCGATTCATTTCAGCCTGCTCCGCCGGCGTGAGCAACTCACCTAGTTTCGGCGCAGGCGATGGAGGTGGGGCGGGCGCAGGCACATGCACTGACGGTGCTACCGGCGGTTGCACCGGTTTGGCCGGCTTCGGTTTGCGCGCCACCGGCTTGGGTTTTGCGGGTGTAGTGGCAGGTGTTGTAATTACGGTCGGCTCAGGCGCGGGGGGCGCCGGCGGCGGTTCGGGCACCGTGGCCACAGGCGGACTCGGCGGCTCAGCCGCGGGTGGCTTCGCTACTACCGGCACAGGAGTTGGCGCGGGCGCAGGCTTCTTGCTAAACATGCAGCCCGAAAGACTCAACGCAAACAGCACGAACGCAAATCTCATGCGGCTGCCCCTACCAATGGAATGAAAATAGTAAACACGGTTCCTTTGTCTTTTTGACTGTCTACCTGAATTCTACCGCCGTGCAGTTGCACAGCGCGAAAGGTCTGCGCCAGGCCGATGCCCGAGCCATTCTGCTTCGTGGTGTAGTAGAGCTGAAAAATCTTGTCGAGCTTGTCCTGCGGAATGCCCGTGCCCGAATCCTGGACCCGGATCACACATTCGCCGCTTTGTGCCGCGCAACTGACGCGCAGTTCGCCGCCGTCGGGCATCGCCTCCAGTGCATTCATCAGGATGTTCAGCAGCGCTTGCCGCAGTAGATCTTTGTCCGCGCTGATCATCGCTTTTGACAAGGACTCAAACACGTGAATGCCGCGCTTGTCCGCATCCGGCAAGAGGAACTTCAGGATATCGCGCACCAGTTCGCTAGCGTCCATTGACTTGCGGTCCAATTCCACAGGCCTGCTGAATTCCAGGAATGTGCGCACTACGCGATCCAGCCGCCGCACCTCTTCGGAAATCACATTTACTTCTTCGGCCGATTCCGGCGACTTCATCTTTAATACTTCCAGCAAGAGCGTGATGGAGTTGAGCGGGTTCTTGATCTCATGCGCCACGCCGCCCGTTAATCGCTGCACCGCAGCCAGGCGATTGGAAAGCTGCAGCTCCGACTCCAACTGCTTTCGTCCTTCGGGATCGCGCACGCGCACAATCGTGCCGCCAGGAAAGAACTCTACGTCGGCCAGAAGGTTCCCCACAGGCCAATCCTTCACCGGCGTGCCCTTCTTAAACACGTCTGCCAGAGCAGCGCCAAGACTCAGTTCTTCCAGCTTGCGGCCGGTCTCTATCTCACCCAGAAGCCGCCGTGCAGGATTGCCGCACAAGACCAACCGGCGGCTGCCGTCAAACACCAGCACCGCATCTTCCAGCTTTTCAATCACGTTTTGAAACCCGCGAAACTGCTGCCCCAACATGCTCAGCTTGGTCTCAACCAACGCAAATTCGCCCGATGCGGGCGACGGCCTGGAGACCGGTGTTTCGCCGCTTGCGATGCGGTCGATCTCTTCGCCCAATCGTGTAATGTTGCGCAGCATCAGGTTCGAAAGCCAGATGCTGAGCAGAATCGCCGCCGTCATCATGGCGCCCGCGATGCCCGCGATGCTACGGACGCGCGGCGTCAACACATCGCGCAGCAACGCAGGCGACACCAGCACTTGAATCAGGAAGACCGGCTGCTTTTCGCCGGTGATACCAATGGGCAATCGCAGTTCGTAATCAGAGCTGCTCTTTAATAACGAAATCAATCGCGACACCGCGTTCGTCTGCCGCAATGCTTCGAGCGATGGCTTGGAGTTCAGCGCCCGTTGCTTCCGGCTCGGATCGCTCGACGCGACGATGCGCTCCGCGCCGTCAGCCACGGAGATTTCGATGATTGTCGCCGACCGCGCCATCCCTTTTTCCAGCATCTGTGGCAGCTCTCGATCGCCCTCAGCCAGTTTCACAAGCAGCCGCTTGGTGTCTGCCAGCGACCCCGCGCTCTGGTTTTCCAGCCGTCCCAGTAGACTTACCTTCGCCTGCTGTGCCGCACTGCGGGCAATCTCCAGCGAGTCGTCAATCCACGTCGTGGCCAGGTCGTTGATCTGCAAACCGGTCAGCAGCGCAATGATGCAGAACGAAAGGCCGATGGTGATGAACAGCAGGCGCTGCCGGATCGACATCACTCACCTTCCGGTTGTTTCAGCTTGTTAAACAGCGTCTTCAAGCTGATGCCCAACAACTCCGCCGCGCGTGTTTTGTTGTTGCCCGTATGCTTCAGCGTCAGTTGAATCAACTGCCGCTCTGCCTCTTCCACCGTGGTGCCGGCGGTCAAGCGAATGGCCGCCACCCCATCGCCATCGGCCACCACTTCCATCGGCTTCTGGCCGGAAACATTGCGCGGCAGGTGAGACGGCCTCACATCGCCTTCTCCCGCCAGAATCACGGCCCGCTCCAGCACGTTGCGCAACTCGCGCACATTGCCCGGCCAGGAGTAGGCCATCAGCATGTCGTAGGCTTCTTTGGACAAGCCCGTTACGCGGCACTGATGTTTTGCGTTCAGCTGCTCAATCAACGACTTCGCAATCATCGCCAAATCCGATAGATGCTCGCGAAGAGGCGGCAGCGGAATATGTAGGACGTTCAAGCGGAAATACAGATCTTCGCGAAACGTTCCGTTCTTAACCGCCATCTCCAGCGGCTTGTTTGTAGCCGCCAGCACGCGCGCATTCACGTCGATTTCCGTTGCCGCGCCCAACCTGCGCACCTTGCGCCCCTCCAACACGCGCAGCAGTTTGGCCTGAAGCGCCAGCGGCATTTCGCCAACCTCGTCCAGGAAAATCGTCCCGTTCTGCGCCAGTTCAAAGCACCCGCGCCGCCTTTCAATCGCACCGGTGAATGCGCCCTTTTCGTGCCCGAACAGTTCGCTTTCGATCAATGTATCCGGTATGCCCGCGCAATTCAGCGCAATGAACGGCCCTGTGCTGGTATGCGAAAGATCGTGCACGGCGCGCGCCGCCAGTTCCTTACCCGTGCCGCTTTCGCCGGTGATCAAAACGGTGGCGGATGTCGGCGCCACCTGGCGGATCAGGTGAAACACCTCCTGCATGGATTCCGACTTGCCCACCAGCGCGCCCAGCATACCGCTCTGCGCCAGTTGCCGCTCCAATACTTCAGAGCGATTTTCAAGCGCCGACTGCGTCATGGCCCGTTCCAGCAAAGCCCGCAGCGATGGCGGATGCAGCGGCTTTTCCAGGAACCAGAACGCGCCCAGGTCATGCACAGTGCTGATGGCGATCTCAGGGCTTCCGAACGCGGTTAAAACAATCGCCGGCGGTTCTGTTCGATAACCCTTGCGGATGCGGCGCAACAACTCCTTGCCATCCATCTCAGGCATCATCATGTCGGTGATCATCACATGCGGTGCAAACGACTGGATTTTGGCCAGCGCCTCCACGCCATTCGCTGCCGTTTCGGTCTCAAAGCCCCACCCCTTCAGCATGCTCGCCAAGGCCATGCGTTGATTGGCTTCGTCGTCTACAACCAGAACTTTGCGCTCGCCGGTTTTCACAGACCCATCTTACCGTAAGCAATCATTCCTGCCTATTTCCATTAAGTGGCCTATCGTAAACACGCTTCCTTCGTCATAGGTAAGAAGCGCTGGGCAGCTAACCGCCGCTTACTGATATTGGCCGTTCGCTTTGACGGAAAGTAATCTCATGACCATTCCACAAGTGCTACAAGCCGTTGCCATATCATTCTGCTTCTCCCAGTTGGCGGGAGCGGAGACAACTGACGCCGAGGCAATCGCCTTAAACAATCAGGCCGTGAAATCCATCCATGCGGATCACCTGGACGAAGCCGAGAAGACACTGCTTCAGGCCTTGAATCATTGGGGAACGCGACAGTCGCCAGAAGCCGCGGCAGCACACAACAATCTGGCACAGGTATACAAGTTACAGAACCAATTCGCCAAGGCCGATGCGCACTACCGCAAAGCGATTGACCTTTGGGAACAGATCCAAGGTCCGCGGAGCGTTAGCCTTGCCAAGGGCTTGATGAACCTGTCCGACCTCTATCGCGTGCAAGGCAAGGTGAGTGGGGCCGTCAAACTTCTGGAACGCGCCATGGCAATCTTCGAGGAGGGCAGCAAGGATTCGCTCGATGCTCGCAACCGTTTGGCCGAGGCCTACGTGGCCTTGGGCCGCACTACGGAGGCTCGCCGGCTTCAGCGCGGCCCCGCTTCGAACTCACTTTTGCAATCCGACTCGCACTAACAAAGCAGTGAAGCGAGGGTCCGCTCGCAAGGTATCGTATGCCGGATGAACCTTCAAAGCGGCCAGCGGCAGATCCCGCTTGGCCGCGCCTTCTTCCAACCGATCCAGGGCCTGCGCGGATTCGCCTAGCCCAAGATGAATCATCGCATAGCAAGAAGCGAAAACTCGTCGTGTCCGTGCCAATTCACTTAGACAGGCAAGTAACTCACGCGCCTTCCCGGTCCTGCCAAGCAAGGCGTAGGCTTGCCCCATCAATCCAAGCAGACTGGGGATGTCGCCTACCAACTGCCTTGCCATTTCCAATTGTTCCAGCGCGTCCGCATAGCGGCCCAGCTGAACGAGCGCACGCCCAAGCCCGGTCCGCGCCTTGTAGAACGAGGGCTCTGCCTGCAGCAGCCTGCGATAGCGGGACACTGCTTCGTCATAGTTCCCCTGCAGCATATAAGTCATGCACTGTCCTTCGCAAATGATCGGTGAGAGCGGATCCAACTGGCGTGCAATTTCCAACTCTTCATGGGCTTCTTCAAAACGCGCGAGATAAACCAGATAGTCGACCGCGTACCAGTGATGCGCCGTTGCGTAGCCAGGATTTAAATCCAGTGCGCGTAGGTAGTGCACTTCGCTCTCGTCCCATTTCCACTCGCAAACGCTAATGTATCCCAGCGAACAATGCGCTTCGGCCAGCGTCGCATCCAACTCCAACGCGCGTAGAGCCGCCGCCCTTGCCTGCGGCACAATTTGCTCAGGCGGTTCGTGGCCATAATCCGCCAGTAAAGAGCAGGCATCCGCCATCCCGGCATACGCCAGCGCAAACTCCGGATCCAAGCGCACAGCCTCGCGGAAATCTTCCAGGCTCTGTCGAAGTGCGGCCTCCGTGCGCTGATTGGCCTCAAAGCGTGCGCGCAAATAGGTGCGGTAGGCATCTGGACAGTATCGCGTAATGTGCCCGGAAGCCGCCCTTCCAGGTTGTGGACTCAGCTTGCGCACAATCGCTTCGGCAATGCGCTCCTGGATCGAAAAGATGTCGCTGGTGCTGCCGTCGAAGGTCTCCGACCACAGGTACGACCCAGTCGCCGTATCGATAATCTGCAACACCACGCGCAGCTTCTCCTGCGCCAGTCGCACGCTGCCGGTGAGTATGGAATCCACCTTCAACTTCTCTCTCACCGCGGCCAGGTCCTGTTGCTCACCGCGAATTTGAGACGCGGAGTTCCACGCCACTACACGCAGATCCGGTATTCGCGTCAAGTGGTGAATCAACTCCCACGTCAGCCCATCGCCAAAGTACGCAACCTCCTCGCCAAGCGAAAGAGTTTGAAAGGGAAGAACTGCAATGCCGCGCCCGCCCGCTACTGCTTTCGGAGCCTCGGCAGAGGCGTCGCGGGTGCGGAATTTGGGCATATAGCCGCCCTTGGGAAGCTCGATTACGATCTCATCGTGGCGGCCTTCGCTCTCATAGTATTTGCACAGCTTCGTGCGCAGCCGCCGCGCTTCCACGCGCACAATCGGGTCCATCGTGGGGTCAAACGATTCGGGGCGGTCAAACACTTCCACACCGATGGAGTATTCTTTGAGGCTTGCCGTATCTTTTGCCAGAGCGCGCGCGACAACAAAGCGCAAAAACCGGCACATGCGCGCGGAACGCACGAATTGGCTGCTTGCCAAGGTACGCTCGACCTGAAGCTGGATGGCCTGCACACGCGGCTGGCCGCTGGAAGTAGATCCCTGCACGGTCATTTTATGATCGCATACACAGCCCCTGAAATTGTTCTTGACACTTTTTGCATCTTGCCGTACAGTAATACTGTGTTAGTTCAGTAATACACTTTGCCATGCTCTTCCGACCCAATCCCGGTTCCGGCGTTCCCATCTATCTCCAGCTCATGGAGCAGGTGAGGCATGCCGTGGAAACCGGCGCGCTGCGGCCGGGCGAGCAGTTGCCGGGCATTCGCAAGGTCGCCGAAGATCTGGTGATCAACCCGAACACAGTGGCCAAAGCGTATCGCGAATTGGAGCATGAGGGCATGGTGGAATTGCGTCAGGGCGCCGGGGCGTTTATCGCCGAAAACGGAGCAGGCAAGCTGCAGATGGACCGCATGAAAAAGGCCGCGCCAGTCGTGGAAGCTGCCATCCAGAAGCTCGCCGGCATGGGCTTGAATGAGGAAGAGATCCGCCGCCTGTTCGAAAGCAGGCTGTCACAACAGAGGAGCCAGTAATTTATGGTGATCCAGGCAAAGGGATTGCGCAAGACGTTTGGCGCCACGGAAGCCGTCCGCGGCCTTGATTTCAGCGTGCCGCAGGGTTCCATCTGCGCCTTTCTCGGCCGCAACGGTGCGGGCAAAACAACTACGCTGAAGATGTTGCAGGGCATGGTTCATCCTACGGGCGGCGAAGCCACCGTGCTTGGCCTTCGCATTGATGACCGCGATGAGAGCGTTGCCATCCGCCGGCGCGTGGCGTTTGTGTGCGAAGAGAAAGGCACCGTCGCGTACATGAAGCTGCGGAAGATCATCGATCTGACCAAGTCCTTCTATCCCAGCTGGAATGATGGGACCGAGCGCATACTGCTCGATCGCTTTGAACTCAATCCGCAGCAGCACGCAGGCACTTTGTCGAAAGGCATGCAGACGAAATTCTCACTGCTGTTGGCCATGTGCCGCGATGCTGAGCTGTTGATTCTGGATGAGCCCAGCGAAGGCCTCGACCCGGCGTCAAGCGAAGATCTGCTGCAGATGCTGGTGAGCCTGGCCGCGGACGGAAAGACGACCATCTTCTTCTCAACCCACCATCTGGGAGACGTGGAGCAAATTGCCGATCGAGTTGTGATCATTGACCACGGCCGCACTGTTGTTGAGGATTCGCTCGATGATTTGAAAAACAATTACCGCCGCGTGAGCATGGTGTTCGATGCGAATGTCCCGGTGATTGCCGGAGCACAGGTGCAGGGTCGCGTTGCTTCGGTCCTGTTGCGCGGAGGTGCGCAGGACGCGGTGGAACGCCTTCGCAAGTTCAACCCAAGCGCAATCGATGTGCACCAGGTTGCGCTGAAAGACATTTTTCTCGACTGCGTGAAAGGAGACCGCGTGTGATGTTACTTTACCGGGGCTTTATCGAAACCAAAGTCCGCTTTCTGTTTGCTTTGCCCGCATTACTGATGGTTTGCATCATAAGCCTGAGGCAGTTCACCTCCCACGCAGCGGGAAGCAACGCCGCGAACACTCCGCCATTGGTCTCTCCGTTCATCATGCTCCAGGGTACAATCGAACCGGGCTTGATGAGCTTTATCTGGTCTAGATGGGACGCAGGCGCCGCGTTGATGTTGCTACCGCTGTTGGCAAATGCGATTGCCAGTACCGGCATCGTTCCGCATGGTGGCTGCTTCCGGGGTAGGGGCAAGATTGAACCCTCGGCAACCGCGTTTGCGCTAACTCTACCCGCGCGGCGACGCGACATTTTGCTGTGGACCGCCGCAGCGGGCATGCTTCAGGTAGGCCTTCTGGCGCTGGCGCCCCAACTGTTAATCCAATCTTTCGCTGTATACAATGGAGGGCGCTTCGCACTCGGCGATGCAATCGCTTTTGCCTTCATAGAAACGGTGGCCTGTTTGGTTCCCTATGCATTAGGGCTGATCGTGACGTCGTTGATTGACGATGACATGAACAGCCGCATGGCGGGCATGGTTCCGCTGCTGGCCATCTTCATGGTGGAGCAGCATTTCAAGTTTGGCTTGCCGATGGAGTATTACCGCGTTTTGAGCGGAGCGTCGTACTTCACGTCCGGCCAGTTACCCTGGACAGGCCTGGCCATTTGCGCTATATTAGCGACTCCGCTGGTGTGGCTGGCAACGGAACTGGTCGAACGAAGAGATTACTAGGAGGAATCTCAATGAGTGCAATTGGGGCAATGCTGAATATTTTTATCGACCCGCAAGAAGCCGTAAAGGGGTTCGATAACAAGTGGGCGTGGGTTGCACCGCTGGTGGTGGCCTCGGTAATCGCCGGCGTTATCGGCTGGCAGATGATTCCCATGACCATTCAGGCCATGGTGCACAATCCGCCGAACGGAATGACCTCGGAACAGTTGCAGGCCGCGCTGCCCAGAATCAAAATGTTCTCCAGCATCGGGCTTATCTTCGCGCCGATTTCAACCGGCGTCATGATGGCGATTTCGGCTGGCCTGTTGGCCGCTGCTTGCGCGGTGATGGACATTCGCGCCAGCTTCGGAAAGCTGTTCAACCTGGCCGCCCACTGCGCGCTGATCAACTCCGTGCAGGGTATCGCGATGTTTGTTTCGCTACGCATGAAGGGCGACGACCTTCAGTCACTGAAGGAACTGGTTCCGCACTTCGGACTCGACCTGTTTCTAAGCGACAGCTTCAACAAACAGCTCGCCGCGCTGATCGGCTACTTTTCCATCTTTCAGATCTGGTACCTGGTAATCCTCGCTCTGGGGCTCGCCTTCATGACGGAAATCCCCAAGAGCAAGGCCTTCGCCGCCATCACACCGGTGTGGGTACTCGGTCTGCTGATGCGAATCGGCACTTCGTTTTTCGGTCAGTGAGCCCAGTCTTCCGGGACTTGGCCTTGGGGAAGCAGCTTGCCTTTTTCCAGGTGACGAATGATTGTGGCGCGCTTGGCCGAATGCGGATCGTGCGTCACCATCACGATGGTCTTGCCGAACTCCTGATTCAGCCGCGAAAGCATCGTCAACACTTCCTGCGCGGAATTGGCATCCAGATTACCGGTTGGTTCGTCGGCCAGGATGAGATCGGGATCGGTAACAATGGCGCGGGCAATGGCCACGCGCTGTTCCTGTCCGCCCGATAACTGGCGCGGCAAGTGCGTCAGGCGGTCGCCCAGGCCAACCAGTTTCAATGCGGTTGCGGCGTGCTCCATGCGGTCCTTTTTATTCAAGTTGGTGAGCTTCAACGGCAGCTCTACATTTTCGATCGCGCTCAATACGGGAATGAGGTTGAACGATTGAAACACAAATCCTACGTGCACATTGCGCCAATGCGCGATGGCTTTGTCGGAAAGGCTGCGCAGATCCTCGCCCAGCACGGTGATTTCGCCTGAAGTCGGGCGGTCCATCGCTGCGATGCAGTGCAGCAGCGTGGACTTGCCGGAACCGGAGGGCCCCATGAGCGCGACGAACTCTCCGCGGTTAATGGTGATGCTCGCCTTGTCCAGCGCCATGACGTGAAATTCGTCGCGGATGTATTCCTTCGAAAGGAGTTTGGTTTCAATGACAACTTCGCTCATAGTGTTATCCCTTTTTCTCGCGCACGGCAGTGCCGTCCTTCAAATCGGCGGGCGCGTTGATGATCAGGTCCTCCCCGCCAATCAAGCCGTCTTCCACAATGACGCCGCCCGGGGTGGTGCCGCCCGTCTTCACGGCGCGCCGCACCGCTTTACCGTTGAAGAGGATGAAGACAGCACCCGAGCGGACAGCAGCGGCGGGGACCGTAATCACGGGTTTTACACGCTCGCCAGTGGTCTTTGGCGCTTCATTGTAGAAGGCCACGCTGGCGTTCATTTCGGGGCGCAGGTGCTCGTCCGGATTCAGGACTTTGACCTTTACCTGTACGGTGGCTTTCTGCCGGTTGGCTTCGGGCGAAATCTCGTCGATGACGCCTTCGAACTTGAGGTTGGGGAAGGCATCCGTGGTGATGACACCCTTCTGCTTGTTACCCAGCTTGCTGAAATCGTTCTGGCTGATGTCGAGCTCCACCTGCAGATCGTTCAGGTCGGCGAGCGAGATGATGTAGCCCTTGGCCCCCTTGTCGCCGACGAAATTGGTGGTGACGAATTCGCCTTTTTCGACGGCCCGTTCCAATACGGTGCCGGTAGATGGCGCTTTGATGATCGTATTATCGAGCTGCGTCTGCGCGTAGGCCAATACGCCGCGCGCCTGCACGATCTGGCCGCGGATCGCATCGATCTGTTCCTTGCGCGGGCCAAGTCGAGCCAATTCAAAAGTACGTTCCAGCGAGCCTACGCGGCGCTCCTGGGATTCGTAGCGCGCGATGGCATCGTCGAGTGTCTGCTGCGCCGAAACTTTCTCAGCAACTAGCTTACGCGTGCGTTCCAGCGTGGTCTTGAAGTTCTCCAAATCCGCTTTCGCCGAATCGAGATTGGCCTTCGCCACGGCGATTTCCTCAGGCCTTGAGCCGTTAGTGAACTCCGCCAACTTCGCGGTCAGATTTTCCAGATTGCCCTTCGCCTGTTGCACCTGCGCCTGATATTCGTCGTCTTCCAGCCGTGCGATGACCTGACCCTCTTTCACTTTGTACGCCTTATCTACGCCAATCCACAACACGCGGCCGACGACCTTTGCCGCCACCTGAATCTTATGGTGCGCCACAATGTAGCCGGTGGCGTTGAGGATCACGCTGTTTCCACTGGCCGCATCGCCCGAAGCGACACGCACGCGCGATACCTGAACATCGAGCGGTGCATTCAACGTGCTGTAGGCATACCGCCCAGCGCCGGCCAGCAAAAACAAAATCACGCCGATAATAATCCACTTGGTTGCCCAATTGGACTTCTCCGGGGCGCGCTTCTGGCTACGGTCTATCTTCAGACTTTTCAGTTCTGCTTCCATGTGTTTTTATATTTCCCGCAGTGCGGTGAGAATTTCTTTCTTAGCGGCCATGCGTGCCGGGAATAAGCCGCCGATAGCGCCCATCAATGCAGCGAATGCCACACCCATCGCCATGATTTTCGGACTGATCGTGAAATCGAAATTGATTACGCTGAACGTGGAAAAGCTGAGCATTCCGGTGGTCAGCCCGTTCAACGGCAACACCAACAGGCATCCCAGCAAGCCTCCGGCGAGGGATAGCATCAGCGATTCCAGAAAAAAGCTCAGCAAAATGCTCGATTGCGAAAAGCCCAGAATGCGCAGAGTGCCGATCTCGCGCGAGCGCCGCGCCACCGCCGCATACATCGTGTTCATCGCCGCAAAGCTGCTGCCTATAGCCATGATGACCGCAATAAACGTGCCGATAATCTGAATCGGCAGCGCGGTGCTGGTCTGCGCCTCGTAGTATTCCTTTTCCGGCTTGGCCGAAACGTTCAGCCTTTGATCGTCATTCAAGCTTTTCACTAGAGAATCCACGGCAACCGCATCGGTGGCCCGCACCAGCGCGGAGCTGGCCACTTCCAGGCGGTTAAAATCGGAACCGACCTGGTTCAGATCGGCAAAGATTTCACTGTTCGATGCGCCTTTGCCCGCGTCCATCACGCCGACAACTTCCCATTCGCCTTTGCCGAAACGCAGCTTGTTGCCCAGCGCCGCCACCGGATTCTGCGACGCGATATGCCGCCCCACCACCACTTCCCGCCGCCCTGGTGCGAACCACCGGCCAGACGTTAACTTGATGCCTTCGCGCATGCTGACGCCTACGGCATCCAACCCGCGCACCGTAATATTGATGCCATCGGGCTGCTCAAGACTCGGAAGGTTGATGATGGAGATGGTTTCCAGCGAAGCCATCGGCTCCCCGTTCTTGCCCTTCGCAATGCCATCTTTGAATTTCAAATCCTGATAAACGGTACGCGCGAAATTGCTCACCAGTTCCGAATCTGAGCCTTTGCGTAGTACCAGAATATTCAGCGGATCGCCCGTTGCTTCAAGCGACGTACGCAGTCCGTTCACCATCGCCAGAATGGCCAGCAGCACGGCTACGGTAAGGGCAATGCCCAGCGCCGTCATGATCGATGTTGTCTTGCGGACAATCAGGTTGCGAACGTTATATGCGACAGGAATGGCCATGGATTAGTCGGTGCTCCTCAAAGCATCGATGATGGAAGTTCCTGACGCGTTAAACGCCGGAGACAGTGCGCTAACCAGCCCAATCAGGATAGCCGCAGTCATCGTGCTTGCAACTACGGGCGGCGTCATGGCCATGGTCTTCACCACGCCCATCATCGGCGGCCCGTGCTTGGCCCCAAGGCAAATTAACGTCGCCAGGAACACGCCGATCAAGCCTCCAATAATCGCAATCATGACGGCCTCGCCCAGCAGCATGCCAAGAATCGCCTCGCGCGAAAATCCGAGCGTCTTCAGAATGCCCACTTCCTTGACGCGCTCGCGAACCGACATCGCCATCGTATTCCCTGAGACCAGCAAAATCGTAAACGTAACCGCGGCACAGATGGCGATCAGGAACATCTTGACGTTGCCGAGCGATGAGGTGAACGCCAGCTGAAATGCCTGCTCCGTTTCCGACTTGGTCTGCACCGTAGAGTTGACGAACATGTCATCCACTGCTCGGACGATCTTTGGTACGGACTCGGCGTTATCGGCCAGAATCGTGAATTGGCCAACCATGCCTTTGCGCGCCTCGGGCAGACCTTCCCATACATATTCGCGATTAAAGTACAGCACTTCGTTGTTCGTGGGCGCATCGAAAATGCCGCGCACCGTCAGCTCAATATTTCCCGGATAGATGTCTCCCTGCAGCGGCAGGCGATCGCCAAGTTTCAAGCCCAACGATTCCGCCAGCGGCTTGCCGATGATGCATGCGGTGCGCTCACGAACGAACGCCTTTTTCTCATCCTCCGTCAACACCATTTCAGGCCGCACCTTTAAGAGTTGCTCCGGCTCGGTGGCAAAGCGCGCGAAGAAGTTCTTCGGATCGCGGCTGTCTTTGTACGTGCCGCCGTACCAATTGTTGCCTACCAGGTAGACCACGCCGGGGATCTGTTTGATCTGGTTCGCATAGAAGAGCGGCAGCGGACTGGTGAGCGAGACTTTGTTGCGGATGACGACCCGCAGCGCCTGGTCAGGAGTTGGCGAACTGAAGTAAAAAGCGTAGTAAACCGCCATCAGAACGCCCAGCAGGCATAACGATACGCCGATGCTGAGGATGGTGAGCACGCTGCGGCGTCGATTGCGCAGGCTGCTTTTGAGGATCAGCGGAATGTAGCGGATCATATGTACCTATTCTAAACTAGCCAGTGTGACTTACTTTGCGCCGATTCGACGAATGGCGGTAATTTATGGTTGAACGACATAAGTCTTGGATGCGTTTGGCGCTGGCCGAGGCGCAAAAAGCCGAGCGCGCCGGAGAGGTGCCGGTGGGCGCGGTCATCGTCTCCGCGGCGGGTGAAGTGCTGGGTCGCGGCTCGAACTCTCCAATCGCCAGCAACGACCCCACCGCCCATGCCGAAATCATGGCCCTGCGCGAAGCCGGCGCGGCGCTGGGTAACTATCGCATCGAAAGGGCAACCTTGTACGTCACGCTGGAACCCTGCGTGATGTGTGCCGGTGCCATTGTCACCGCCCGTATCGCCCGCCTCGTCTTCGGAGCCCGCGATTTGCGCTTCGGCGGCGTACGCAGCAAGTTCGCACTCGCCGATTCCGAGCTGCTGAATCACCGCGTGGAAGTGATTGAAGGCGTGTGCGGCGCCGAGGCGCAGGAGATGATGAAGCGCTTCTTCGAAGAGCGCCGCGGGTGACCTGAAAAAGCGATAAAGTAGGAGTATGGTCTATCAAGTCAGAGATCTGTCACCCGAACAAAAGCATGCAGCGGAAGTGTTGCTCGGCCATCCGGTCGCTGAGGATGAATCGATCAGTATCAAGACGATTCCGCCCGCGACCATCATACCTCCCAAGCTGACGCCTCAAGAAGCTGTGGATGCATGGCACGCACTTTGCGAAAAGTTCGGTGATAGGCCAGAGGTTGACCCGGTGGAAGAAGAAGAGGCGTACATTGAGGCAATGCGCTCTGTTCGGCCGAACTTCAGGCCGGTGAGGTGAGGATAGTTCTGGACTCCGCGGTCCTCGTTCGAGCGCATCCGCACAATTTCTCCGCTGGTCGAAGAATCCTCGATAGCATTTTGGAGAATCATCATACGTTAGTCTTGTCCTCTGAAATTGTCTCAGAGACGATCAGGGTTCTGCGCTACCCCAGGCTCCAAAAGCTATACCCAATGAATGATTCGCTGCTTTACGAATATGCAGAGTTTTTGAAATCGAAGGCTGAGTTAGTATTACTGACGCACCCTTATACCGCAGCTCTTCGGGATTCTAACGACCTTAACGTAATTCAGACGGCTGAGCAGGGCTTGGCGGACGCAATCTGCACGAACGATAAAGATTTTCGTGATTCCACCTTCCTCTGCTATTGCGAGTCAAAGCGCATTCGGATTTTCAATGAGAAGGAGATGCTTGGGTGCCTTTTTGGGGAGACTCGTCATTAGAGGCTGCCCCATCCACTCTGCCCAATGCAGAAACCGCACCAACTGTCGCCGCTGTTTCCACTCCCCCCAGAATTCGCACAATCCGAACTGCTTTGGATGCGAATTCCAATGCCATCAATCCAACGGATCGATGTACACCGGCTGATACTCTGATTCAAATGCCACCGTAATGGATGAAACTTCTCGAGACTTTGGGAAACGTCATAATGGAAAAATCGTGATCCGGATTGGCATCTATGCCAGAGTGTGTACTTCTGACTTGTGGCAGCACAACTAGAAACGGTTAGTTGGTCGTGGCGAAGAGCGCGGAAGACTGAATTTTGACGGAAGCGTACGCAGGTGAAGCCTGCAGCAGTGGCCACCATGGTCAATGCGCTCCCTGGCACCCCGCACAAGCGACGCGGAATTCCTCCAGTAATGTACACGTCGGACCAGCAATATGTTACATTCGTACTTCGTTTTGTGTAATCAAGATCTCAATGGGATTGCTGCGCGGCTTGTTGCGGGCATTCCTGGTTAAAGCTCAGGAGAACAAAATGCTTGAAAGCGAAATGGAAGATTTGCTTTGGGCGTACCCAGAAAAGCTTCTGGAACCACTCAAACAGTTCAAGCGCCAAGCTCGGTCAGCAGTTGGACGTGCAGATCTCGTGTTTGAAGACCGCTTGGGGCGATTATTGGTAATTGAGATCAAACGTGGTCAACTTCAGCGCGGAGCTATCGCGCAAGTACACGACTACTTTGGAATGATGAAACATCAGTTCCCTGACAAATCGGTCGAAATGATGGTAATTGCTCAGACCATTCCGTCAGAACGTAAGCTCGCACTTGACCAATACAATATCGAGTACCGGGAGATTCCTGAAAAACGGTTCCGTGAAGTAGCCTCAGAAATGAATTATGTATTTCAGTCCGAACAGGAGAAGGTCGAGGGCAGTTCCCGGGGCATCATCGTCGCCAGAGGGCTCGAATCGGATGAAACCACAGAAGGGGCGTCGTCCAAAGAGCCACACGCCGAACTGCTTGCGGTTGTGAATGCATACAATTTGAAAGCTGAACCAGATCTCCGCGTGAAGGATGGCAGTGCCCACAACTACCGTCAGATCGTTCCTCCGGGATGGAAGACATCGCAAATTCACTACGAGTTCTATCAGTCTCATGGCGAAATTGGGGCGGAACTGCATGTCGCCATCCGTAACGATCCCCGCAAGGTTGCTTCAATTGCTGGATTTCTCAGACCATTTGCCGGCAGGCCCGTTGCGAATGGCGAACGGGAACTGACTTGGTGTCAAAAAGAGCGTCATAGCGGAAAGGGCTGTCTCGCTGCGTCCTTCCCGCTAAGCAGCCCACCTGAATCGGTTGCGGCAGCAATGCGGGATCTAATCTCAATGACGAGATCCAGTGTGTCCGAGTATTTCAAAAACTAGCACTCGAGCTTCCCACGAGTTCGCCGCGCATGTAATTTCAGCCCTTTGTTGACGTTGTGCGCGGCCCCATAGCAGTTCGATCTAGTCAGCTGCGTCCAATTTAGCGAAGTTAACGCCCGCCTTGGCTGAGAAAATGGAGGTAAAGTATGGTCATGCTCTATCAAGTTAGAGATCTTTCGCCCGAACAAAAGCAGGCGGCTGAAGTGTTGCTCGGCCATCCGTTCGTTGAGGGTGAATCGATCAGCATCAACAGGCTTTCGTGTTCCCCCGTCGTCCCATCCAAACTCTCACCGGAAGAGCGAATTGAAGCAATAAAAGCGCTCGACGCGCGTTTCGCTGCAAGGCCGCGCCCCGATGTGAGCGAAGAAGAAGAGGAGGAAGCGTACATTGAGGCGATGCGCTCCGTTCGTCCGAACTTCACGCCCGTGAAGTGATTCAGCACCGGGCTAAAGGGCCTCCCATTCGCTCCTGTCAACACCCGCCTGTCGCAGAATTCGGGCAAGCAGACCTCGATTGATGTCTTCCCCGTGAGGATCTGGTGTTCGCACTTTCTGTCCGCGCCCGCGCATGTATTGGAGATCCCCGCCCCAAACAGGTGCATCGAAACCCAGTGCAAGAAAATTCGTAATTAGATCTTTGCGCTTGATTGGACCGAACGGAGGCATTATGCGACTTGGCGAATCTCAACGCGGCGTCCATTGATTTCGGGTATCTCCGAATGGTCGGCAATGCTCAGCAGCAGCCAGCCCTCTAGAACGCTCTCTAGTTCTTCGCGGCAGGCTTCAAGGGTTTTCGCATTGGACCAGACGCCGGGTATTGAAGGAATCGATCCGAAGAACGTTCCATCGTCCTCGATCGTCTCATAGTGAGCCGAATGAAGAGCTGCTCGAATGTATGCCGTCAGCATAGTCCTATTTTACCGCCATCCGCTCCGCCCACCGCAGAAACCGTACCAACTCCCGCCGCTGTTTCCACACAAAACCCCAAAACTCGCGGAACCCGATCTCCTCCGCATGCAGTCCCCAATACGTCTCCATGCGCCACCGTAAATACGGACTTCGCCAGGGCGTCAACCTGTAACCGCGCGAAACGCGCCACATGTAGCCGATCATTTTGAAACAGGAGCGTTCGGCTTGCCGGCGTAATATCCGCTGCGCGTGCGCACCACAGGAGTGCGCGGACCCTTTGCCGTTACTTTAATCGTCCTATAGGTGCCGTCATCCGCCTTGGTCGGCGAATAGGCCAGAATATACTGGTTGCGCAGTTCGTGCGCCACCTGTAGCGCGACCTCTTCCACTTCAGCCGGACCCTTCGGATAATAAGCCACGCCGCCCGTGGCGTGCGTGATCGCATCCAGCGCGCGCTTGGCCCGCTTCTGATCGCGCGCACTTTCTTCGCTCAGAAGGCCGATGGCGTAAATGACAGCGTCGCTCTTCTGCACTTCCTGAATGCACTTTTCGATGGAAATGATGCTCGCCGTATCGTCACCATCGGTCACCACAAGCAGAACTTTCTTGTCTTTCTTGCCCTTTTCTTTCAGGTAATCGAGCGACATGACGATCGCATCGCGCATCGCCGTGCCACCGCGTGCATCGATGCGTGCCAGACCCTCTTCCATCTTCTTAATGTCGCTGGTCATCGTTACGTCAAGAATCGCTTCGTCGTTGAAGTTCACGATGAACACTTCGTCCTGCGGATTCGACGCCTTCACCAGGTTGATCGAAGCCGCTTCCACGCGCTTGCGCTTGTCCTTCATGCTGCCGCTGTTGTCGATCACCATGCCGACGCTGACCGGCACGTCCTCGCGTCGAAAGACCTTCAGCTTCTGTTCGATGTTGTTTTCCAACACCTTGAAGGCATCCTGCTTCAGGTCGGGAATCAGGTGGCCTTTGTTATCAACAACGGTGGCATGCAACACGACAAGCCTCGTGTCCGATTTGAACGTAGCTTCTTCTTGGGAAAACGCAACGGCAGCCAGTGCCAGAAAAAATGTCAGTTTACTGAGAGGGCGCATAATATCCTTGCCGCCAGAAAGCCCGCAATGGCGGCAGGCCGCGTGGTTGTACCAGTTTAACCTGTACTCGACGGTACTTTCCATCGCGCTCTAAATTCGACGGCGTATATCCTATGACGTACTGATTCCGCAGCTCGATTCCAACTTTTGCGGCGATATCGGGAAGTTCATTGATATTTTCCACCGGAAAATGTCGTCCGCCGGTCTGTTCGGCGATCTCCGTCAGCAGTCCCGGCCCAGAGAGTTCCTCCGCTGTGCGGCCGCGCGACCCCATCGGTTCATAGATTCCAATGGCATAAATCTGCACATCGGCTTCCTTCACCAGATTTTTGATTTCGCTTTCGGTATAGCGGCTGCTGTTATCGCCGCCATCGGAGATGATCAGGATCGCCTTGCGCGTGTTGCGCGCTTTCTTCATGTGGTTCAAGCCCAGATACACGCCATCGAGCAGCGCCGTGCGCCCCTTGGCCTGCGTGAACGTCAACCGGTTCTGAATCTCTTCGGTGTTGTGCGTGAAGGGTTGCACCAGTTCCGGACGGCTGTTGAACTCCACCAGAAAGAACTCGTCTTCCGGATTGGCCGTCTTGAAAAACTGGTTCGCCGCCAGGCGAGACTTCTGCAACTTGTTCCCCATGCTGCCGCTGGTGTCAAATACCAGGCCGACGGAAAGCGGCGCGTCTTCGCTGGCAAAGCCAGTGATCTTTTGCTCCACTTTGTCTTCCAAAACCTTGAAATGCTCTTTTTCAAGACCGGTTACGAAACGGTTCAGCGGATCGGTAACCGTCACGTTGATCAGCACCACCGTGCTGTCAACCCGGATGTTGGGCGCACGCGTCTCCGCCTGCTTCGCTTCCGGCGCCGGCTTGACGCGCGGCTCGATTGCGACGTTCGGCGGTTTGCTGGACTGTGCCAGCGCGGCCAATACCAGGCTTAAACCAAGTCCGGCAAGAGTCAGTTTCCTGAATTTATGAACAAGCATGGCGCCCTTTTATATAACGACAGACCGATGCAACCAACCACAGTATAACATCGGTGTGGTAAGATCGAACGTGCAGCCAAAAGTACTGGGTGTCATCCCTGCCCGGTTCGCATCGTCCCGGTTCCCAGCCAAAGCTATCGCTATCATTGCCGGAAAAACCATGCTCCAGCATGTGTATGAGCGAGCTTCGGAAGCCCGAAAAGTCCATAAAATCATCATCGCAACCGACGACGAGCGCATCCGTGAAGCCGCCGCCAAATTCGGCGCCGACGTGCGAATGACCCGCTCCGACCACCTCTCAGGCACCGACCGCGTGGCCGAAGTTGCCGCCTCAGAAGACCACGACATAATTGTTAACATTCAAGGCGACGAGCCTCTCATCGACCCCGCGGCCATCGACCTGGCGATTGACGCCCTCGGCGACGCGCCGATGAGCACGCTCAAGAAACGCATCGAAGAGCCCAGCGAAATCACCAACCCCAATGTGGTGAAAGTCGTCAGCGGCCTCGACAACTACGCAGTCTATTTTTCAAGAAGCCCTATCCCGTACAACCGGGGCGGGGAAGTAGACTATTTCAAGCACATCGGCTTGTATGTCTACCGGCGAGATTTCTTACTGAGCTATTCCAGCTTGCCCGTCGGTCCGCTGGAACTGGCTGAGCGCCTGGAGCAATTGCGCGCGCTCGAAAACGGGCACAAGATCCGCGTTGCGGAAACCATGTATGAGTCTTTGGGCGTCGACACGCCAGAGGACCTGGAGCGAGTAAAGGGAATGTTTGGAGGGGGAGCCTGAAGATGGCGAAATACATCTTCGTGACTGGCGGTGTTGTAAGTTCGCTCGGCAAAGGGATTGCCGCGGCGTCCATCGGCTGTCTGCTTGAGAGCCGCGGGTTGCGAGTCACGTTACAGAAGTTCGATCCGTATTTGAATGTGGACCCGGGCACCATGAGCCCGTTCCAACACGGCGAGGTCTTCGTCACAGACGACGGTGCCGAAACCGATCTCGATCTGGGCCACTATGAGCGCTTCACCCATGCCCCGCTCACGCAAAGCAACAACCTTACCAGTGGGCGCATCTACGAAACCATCATCCAGCGCGAACGCCGTGGGGACTATCTGGGCAAAACCGTTCAGGTGATCCCGCACGTCACCGACGAGATCAAAGCCGGCCTGCGGCGAGTCTCGGGCGACGTCGATGTCGTGATCGCCGAAATCGGCGGCACCGTCGGCGACATTGAGAGCCTGCCGTTTCTCGAAGCGATCCGCCAGGTGCGCCACGAAGTGGGCCGCGAAAACGCCATCTTCATCCACGTTACGTTGGTGCCGTGGATCGCAGCCGCCCACGAGCTGAAAACCAAGCCGACCCAACATAGCGTCAAGGAATTGCGCGCCATCGGTATTCAGCCCGATATCCTTCTTTGCCGCAGCGACCGCGAACTTTCCACCGAGATGAAGGGCAAGATTGCCCTCTTCTGCGACGTGGATGCACGTGCCGTGATCACCGCCGAGGATGTCGCCTCGGTCTACGAAGTGCCGCTCAGCTTTGCCGAACAGAAAGTGGACGAGATCGTCCTCGAACTGCTAAAGCTCCAGACGCCGCTGCGCGATATGGCCCGCTGGAGCGACATGGTCCAGCGGATGAAAAATCCCAAGGA
Source organism: uncultured Acidobacteriia bacterium (assembly GCA_903881085.1). Classification (GTDB taxonomy): domain Bacteria; phylum Acidobacteriota; class Terriglobia; order Bryobacterales; family Bryobacteraceae; genus CAIRSA01. The sequence continues at coordinate 2,441 of CAIRSA010000068.1, read as the reverse complement.
CGAAGTGCGCATCGGTCTGGTCGGCAAATACGTCGAATACGAGGATTCCTACAAGAGCTTGAAGGAGGCCCTGCTCCACGGTGGCCTCGCCCATCATTTGAAGGTCAAGATCGATTGGATCGAAGCCGAGAATCTCCACTGGCCGGAATGCATCGATACGCTAAAGCATTTCGATGGCATCCTGGTTCCCGGCGGCTTCGGCAAGCGCGGCATCGAAGGCATGCTCCAGGCCATCCGCTATGCCCGCGAAAACAAGGTCCCCTACTTCGGTATCTGCCTCGGCATGCAGACCATGGTGATCGAATATGCCCGCAACGTCTGTGGCCTGCCGCTGGCCGACTCCACCGAATTTGAACCCGCCACCCCCGATCGCGTCATCTACAAACTGCGCGACCTGAAAGGCGTCGACGAACTGGGCGGCACCATGCGCCTGGGAGCCTATACCTGCAAGCTCGCCGAAGGCAGCTTCGCGCGCGCCGCCTACCAGACGGAGATCATCAGCGAACGCCACCGCCACCGCTTCGAATTCAATCGCGAATACGAGCCCGTGCTCACCAGCCACGGCCTGCGCCTCACAGGCCAAAGTTTCGATGGCAAGTACGTGGAAATCTGCGAAGTCAAAGACCACCCATGGTATCTTGGCTGCCAGTTCCATCCCGAATTCAAATCGAAGCCGCTGGAGCCGCATCCGCTGTTCCAATCGTTCCTCGCCGTCGCCTATAAGGAGCGCGTGCGTAGGCAATTCCAATGTGACGAAAGGTCATTGAGCCATGGCGACTAACCCCGCACCGCTGGCCCTTATAGCCGGCCCCTGTGTCATCGAAAGCGAAGAGCACGTACAGTTCATGGCGCGCAAAATCAAGCGTGCCGTCGGTGACTTTATCTTCAAAGCCTCATTCGATAAGGCCAACCGCACCAGCAAGGATTCCTATCGCGGCCCCGGCATCGAGGAGGGCTTGCGCATCCTTGGTAACCTCAAGACCGAAGGCTTCAAGATCCTTACCGACATCCACGAAGCATGGCAGGCCGACGTGGTTGCGGAGGTAGTGGATATCATCCAGATTCCGGCGTTCCTTTGCCGCCAGACCGATCTTCTGATCGCCGCTGGCCGCACCGGCCGCGTGGTGAACATCAAGAAGGGGCAGTTCATGGCCCCGCAGGATTTCGTCCACTCCGCCGAAAAGGTGCTCTCCACCGGCAACGACAATATATTCCTTACCGAACGTGGCTCGTCCTTCGGCTACAACAATCTGATTGTCGATATGCGCAGCCTGGCCGTCATGCGCAGCTTCGGCTATCCGGTGATCTTCGATGCCACGCACAGCGTTCAGATCCCCGGCGGCACGCCAACAGGGTCGGGCGGCCAACCGCAATTCATCGCTCCGCTCGCCCGCGCTGCCGTGGCCGTAGGCGTCGATGGCATCTTTGTGGAAGTGCACGAAGCGCCCGAACGCGCCCTCAGCGATGGGGCCAACGCACTGCCTCTGCACCACCTGGAAGGCTTCTGGCGTAAGCTGCAGGTTTTGGATACATATTTAAAATCGAACGATATTCTGCACGCTGAGTGAACCTGAAACGTCATAGGATAGTAGCGCACAAGCCGCGCCGGCGCGCCAATGCAAAGGACGACAAACTCGACATCCCAGGCGCCGGAGCGAGTCTGTTGTGCGCGAGTGTTTTGTGCCCGGGTTTGCCGATGGATTAGGATAGTGGAGGAAAATAAATATGGCTCTGCAAATTGATCGTTCACGCCGCCGACGCGGCTTTTCGTTGATGGAACTGCTGATCGTTATCGCCATCATTTTGGTGATTCTGGCGATCGCACTGCCGAAGGTGAACAGCGCGCGCATGATGGGCACGGAAACTGCCATCATCCGCCAGATCCAAACCGTCCATACGGCCCAGACCCAGTATTTCTCGCAATTCGGCAAATACGCTACCACCATGACGGAGCTTGGCCCTCCGGCCAGCGGCAATCCTAGCCCTACTGCTGCGGACCTGATTCCCAACTCCCTCGCGTCCGGCGCCAAGGACGGCTACACGTTTATGCTGCAAGGCACCGCCGGCGGCTATACGCTCACAGCCAGTCCGGTCAGTTACAATGGCACCGGCCGCCGGGGCTTCTATTCGGACCAATCGCTGGTCATACGCGAAAACTGGGGCCCGGAACCGGCCACTGCGTCGAGCCGCGAACTGAACGAACAGGCGAAGAAGTAAATTAGCCCAACGAACTGAATGGCACTGCCATAACCTCAAATCCGTGGGTAGAAGGTGAATGTGTCTGGAGTATCGCTCCCGCCTAATTCTAATTCCCTATCAAGATGAGACTAATGGTGCTACATTGGATTCATGGCAAGACCACGAAGAACCGATGAAGATATGATCTCATCTGCACTGCAGGTTGTGCAGCAAACACAGGATATTCGCGAATTCCGGCAGGC
>CAIRSA010000067.1 GCA_903881085.1 uncultured Acidobacteriia bacterium | reverse complement strand
CTAACAAGGCTCTCGACGTAGTCCTTCAGCGGCGCGAGTCGTTCGCGATCATGCTCCAGTATCTGCTGTAGAAGAAACAGCGAGTCATGCTTCTTCGCGAAGGTCACGCACTGCTCAGAGAGCGTTCCGCACACGGCGGCGATGAGATTAGCGGCATCGACACGGGTCAGCCATTTGACGTCGGTGAGATCGCCGTTCCATTCATCGATAAGGAAAGGACGTTCCGCCGCTGCGGTCTGCAGTGCCGCTGCGACCGTGGTCGACGTGATGGTATCAACCAACGTAGGGCCCTTGCTTTTGATGAAAGCGGCTATCGCGCAGGGGGCGACAAGGTAGCATTCCAGGTGTCGCCTGGGCAGGAAGTGCAATTTTCCTCCAGCATCCCGTTGCATCTCGGTTTTTTCGTGATCGGCGAGCTTCTCTGTGTCGAAGCTGAAAGCGACGGAGACCACGAGTGATGTCGCCGCCGTACTGAGACGATTATAGATCTGGTAAACGATCTCTCGATTGCGCTTGTTCATAAAATCGCCTGTGGCCGCGACCGACGTGAAAATTGTCCCGCGCGGTAGCAGCCCAACGAATTTTTGGTAGATGTACGGAAAGCACAACTCTTCGGTAGGTCCCTCCACCCATATGATCCGCTCCGCGGCGAACACGTCTGACATTGATATACCCAAGTGATCGGCGACTTCGCGGAATTTTCCAATTTCAGCAAGGTCCAGTCGCTCAACCGTCGACTCATACCCTTTGCGCTTCACAAGATGGACGGTGCTGGGGTTACTGAAACCGATCACTTCGGGAGCATGTGTCGAGATGATATACTGGTGCTGTGCATATTGCGTTTGCAAGATACGAAGCAAAGCTTTGACCGCTGCAGGGTGCAGGAAACTGTTGATCTCGTCGATTATAATGACCGCTTTGTCGATGGTCATGATGGCCGTAAATAGCGCGATAACTTGGGAAACGCCTGTGCCGCTTGAGTTCAGCGGAAAGCTCAATTCCGGCCGCGGCATTGCCTCCGTTGGCCAGATACGCACTTCGAGGACGCCGCCCCTCGTTGGCCCAACACTAATATTACCAACAGTTGGAAATATTTCCCGAATATGATCAATCAGCCGTTGGAAATCATCCCCACGCTCGGTGTTCATAGTAATGAGTACGTTTGGCATATCATTAGCATTAGGATTCAGTCGTTCGGCATGGCCGAAGCCTGCTTGCCCGATAGCCATGCGCTCGGCTGCAAAATAAAACATGTCACGTTGCCATGCCGCCCAGACCAGACCGGGTAGAGTGTCATTATCGCTCATTGCGGACGATATTTCTATTTCTCCATTCCGCGACCTTACTTCAGAGCAGAACTTTCCTGATGTCGCAAAATAAGGGAATAGCTGGTGTGATGGATATGGGCCAGAAAACTGACTGCCTGGCCTTCCAACAACAGAAATATGCATACTCTTTATGTCGAACATGTCCTGCGTAGCAATTGTGTCATTTAGAGACTCCGGCTCTTTTATAGGAATATATTGATTGGAGTTGGAACGTAGTATCCAATCCAGTATTTCGGCACCATCGGCGTCCATCGTGAGGGAAATTTCAGGTTGGGGAAGCAGGTGTGTTTCCCATCGCTTCGGCGTCCGGTGTCGATCATCCGCCAGCGCAGGCAGCAACGCCCGCAGAAGCGCACTCTTGCCAGCGTTGTTCTGCCCGATTACGAGGTTAATACCTTCAGAAAACTCGATGTCGCCGGAATCTCCAAACGATTGAAATCCGCGTATGCGAGCCCGTACTAATCTCATCCTACCCCCTGCAACACGATGCTTAGCCCGAGCCCCCTCGACGCCACCACCGGCACCGTATGGAGGTCCAAAGCGACGTTCGAAAACGCCCTCGGCAAGCGCCCGGCCATGGATTCAACTGGCCGCCCGAAGCACGTTCTCAGCCGCATCCAGCACATCCGCGATCCGGCCGCGCCGCAGAGCCTCCCGCCCGGTCAGCCCACTCAATTCCGGATGATGCTGCACGAGAAAGCGATACACCGTCCAAGGATTGCCCCCCAACCGATCGAACAGCGCCGGTAGCGCCCCGATCGGCTTCCCATCCTCTGTCACTTGCCACGCCGGAAACCGGAACCCTCGCTTTGCGCCCGCCAAACCGAGAACCTTGTTCTCTCGCCGCCAGGTGTTAACAGTGGCCCGCGTGACACCAAGCTTGTCCCCGAACGAGTCGGCATTCAGCATGTCGTCATCGTCCAGGATCGTGGCCACCAACGCCTGCCCACGCGCCCGCGCAGCCGCCAGGGGATCGGCCGGACGGTCCGGTTCCGCATCGAGAAGCGTGTATTTGGTCACGCCCGACGGCATGATCTCTATTTCGTACCGCACCGGCGCCCTGGTATCCCGGCTGATCCTCATGGCGTCCGCGTAGAGCCTGCGGTTCATAAACCATTATCGAACCATGTGCCTTGCGCCGCAGCCTGATTTCCGGCGCTTGCTGGAGGATGTCCATGAGATGCGGTTCGCGGCTTAGGTTGTGAATGCAGTCGTTTAGTAGTTTGTTGACAGCGGGCGCGAATCGCGTGTAAATAAACACCTAAACAGGTGACGAAAGAGGGG
>CAIRSA010000066.1 GCA_903881085.1 uncultured Acidobacteriia bacterium | reverse complement strand
GTGGACGTTGGCACAAGACTGGTCGATCATGTTCTGAATCAATTGGGCGATCGCTTTGACCGCCTGCCGGTGTTGCAGCATGCGCTTCTGCGCACCTGGGACGAATGGGAGCGGAATGGTGGTCTCGGCCCCTTGGATCTTTCCCACTTTGAGGCCGCGGGTGGGCTGGAGGGAGCGCTGAACCGCGATGCGGAAAGTGCGCTGTGGTTCGACATGGATCTCGTAGAGCGCGTATTTCGACGGCTCACAGGTACGGATGGCGGTCAACGCCGCATCCGCACTCCGGCACGAATCAGTGAGATCATCACCGCAACCGGAGCAAACCGCGATTCTATTGAACAGATCATCCTGCACTTCTCTGAGAACGACCGGAATTTCGTGCGCAAATTCGTAGATGGCAAGCTGGAAGATCCTCGAGTGGACATTTCGCACGAAAGTGTGATTCGTCAATGGGAGCGGTTGAGTGGGTGGATGGATTCGGAAACGCAGGCCAGGGATGAGTACCGCGAATTGGTAAAAAGAGCCCGCCGCTGGGAACGGAACCCGCGCTTCTTGTTGCGTGATCCGGAGTTGGAAATCTTCCTTGCCTGGAAAAATGAAGCTGGCATTTCCGCGGGCTGGGCTGGGCGGTATAGCTCCAGGGATGACGATTTTGAACTTGCAATCAAATTTCTTGAGAAGAGTGTCGTCCAACGGGACTTAGACTCAAAAGCAAAACGTCTGCAAGTGGAGCTCCCCCTTCAGAAACGGTATGCTCTGGCTGCCTTTGTAATTTTTCTTTTTGCTGCCCTTACCGTTCGTGAACTCCATCACCAGAAAGCGCTGGCCGAATTGGACTACAAGCTGACTGAGAAAGAAAAACTTATCGATGAAAAGAACAAACTTGTTGAACAGCAGAATCAATTTATAGCCATTCAAAAGAGTCAAGACGAACAGTTCTGTGCTTCGAGAATGGAGCAAAAGGACGGAACAAGTGCTCGAAAGCCTTAGCAAACCGCCGCCACCTCGCCTGACATTGTCTGAACTATCTGGAATTCAAAGCTGATAACATGGCGTAATCCATGACAAGTTCTCGCTTGTTTGTTTTATGAGGAATTATCTCGACATCTCTGTCTTCATCTCACCCGGTAGCGATGGCAACTACCAGGTGCGGGTGTCGAGCAATGAAGGCGGCCAGGGACACTCCACGCTGAAGCTGCCCTTCCGCCTCGGCGATCTTGCCGGCGTTCTCTTCGGTGTGGAAGAGTCCACCCGCGGACTGGCGTCGTTATCGAAACCACAGGCACCCACCCCCACAAAAACCGTGGAAGAGTTTGGCGTCCAACTTTTCGACGCGCTGTTCCAGGGCGATTGCCGCGACGTGCTGGTCAAAACAGAAGGCAAAGCCGACGACACCCCAGACTGCGATGGAGTCCGCATCCGCCTGTCGATGGACCTGCACGGCCCAGGCATGGCGCAAGTCGCCAGCCTGCCGTGGGAACTGATGCGCCGTCAGGGTCAGCCGCATCCGCTGGCGCTTTCCAACCGCACTCCCCTGGTGCGTTCGCTCGACGTTCCGCAACCCTCAGAGCCTGGGCCATTCCAAGCTCCGTTGCGCATCCTTGCGGTGATGTCTAACCCCAACGACACGCCGCCGCTCAACCTTCAGGAAGAGCGTGCGCGTATCGAAAAGGATTGGGCCCAACTCCCCAACGTGAAAGTGGATTTCGCCACGCCCACCCGCGCCGGCCTGCTCAACCAACTGGCGAAAACAGAGTATCACGTTCTGCATTACATGGGACACGGAGACGTCGACCCGGCCGGTGGCGGAGTGCTTCTGTTGGAACAGGAAGATGGCAGCCGCGACCCGGTTTCGGGCGATGACTTCGCGCTCATTCTGAAGGACGATCCGCTGCGCCTCGTCTTCCTCAACGCCTGCAAAAGCGGAACTACCACCGATGCGCATCCCATGTCCGGAGTTGCCACTTCACTGATCCGGTCGCGAATACCGGCGGTTGTTGCCATGCAGTTCCCCGTCTCTGACCAGGCGGCGATCCTCTTCGCTCAGACCTTCTACATGCGCATCGCGCAAGGGCTTCCAGTAGATGTCGCGGTCGCTGAAGGCCGCAAGCGGCTCTACGGCAGCAAGCACGCCGAATGGGCCACCCCGGTGCTCTACATGCGCTCGAAGGATGGCATGCTGTTCGGTCCGCCCGCCGCAACGTCCGCTCCCGTTGCCGCAACCCCAACCCCAGCGGCTGACCCCAATATCTTCAAGGTCTTCCTCGCCACAACCGATCAAAACCTCGACAAGCGCCAGCGCGAACTCGGAAAATTGCTGCGAGCGCTGGAATGGGTTCGCGTGCTTGATTTCACCTTGCCCGACGCGCCCGAAGAGCACGCCCCCTTGGTGGACAAAATGATGCGCCAGGCAGACCTGGCCATTCACCTCTTGGGTGCAAATCCGGGCCAGGCATTGGACGACGAAGATCCGCCCGATACCATCCGCACCTATCCGCTGGAACAGTTGCGCATCGGCCTCGATGTTGCCCGTTCGCAGATGATCGTGCTTTCCAACCAAGATAACGAGAGCATCGAAAATGAGAGCTATCAGGCCAAACTAGCTGAGATCACCGCCATGCCTCGCGACAAGCAGCGCCTGGAGTTTGTGATCACCGAAAAGAACTCGATCACGGTCACTATTCTGGCCAAATTACAGGCCATGATAGACGCCCGCGCCGCAGCGCTGAAACGCGCCAACACCGATACCTCCAAAGGGCGCGCGGCCTTTGTCGACTCCCACGTCAGCGATCAGGAACAGGCCTTCGACTTAGTGGATTTCCTTGAGAAGCGCGATGTGGAAACCCAGATGCGAACCAGCAGCGCCTCCTCTCTCACGTCTCTCGCCAATCTGGACGACAAAATCCGGAAATCTACGCTGTACATCATTGTTGCGGGAAAGGTGGACAAGGAGTGGGTCATCAATCGCCGTAACGCTGTCCATAAGTATGCCCTAAAATCCCGCGCACCGCTGCTCATTGCTAAATACTCAGCCATGGTGGAAGCACGGGCGGACGAGGCTGATCTCATGCGCGCCCGGCTAAAAGTCGTTTCTGAATTAAACGACGGCGACTCCAGTTGGATTGAGGGTCTTTTCGCCCCCGTAGGAGAAGCCAGATCATGAGCGACGATCTTCGGGCGAACCCCTATGTCGGCCTGCGTCCCTTCTTCAAGGAAGACAGCCTGTACTTCTTCGGCCGCGAAGAACAGACCGCCGCCGTTCTCGATATCTTGCGCAAAGAGCGCTTTGTTGGCGTCGTTGGCAGTTCCGGAACCGGCAAATCGTCACTCGTCTACGCAGGCGTTCTGCCCAGCCTCTTGGGCGGCTTTCTGGTGCAGGACCGCGACCGCTGGCGCATCGCAACCATCAAGCCGGGCGACAATCCACTGGGTAATCTTGCCGCAGGCCTTCTGCAAGCGATGGGGGATGACGCCTCGGAAAAGGCTGCCAACACACTCCGGCAGCAGATTGTAGATAGCCATTTGGAGGCCGTGGTGCAGTATCTCGCAGCCCGATTGGAGGCGAATACCAATCTGTTTTTACTGGTTGACCAGTTTGAAGAGATCTTTGCTTTTCGCGGAAGCCAGGAAGATGAGGGACTGAAGAACTTCGATTCTAAGAAGCGCAAGGAACGTGCCCGGCGCAAGGGGGAGGCAGCTGATTTCGTAGATTTGATTCTGGCTCTTTCTGCTCGCAGGGAACTGCCCGTCTATGTGGTGCTCACCATGCGCACAGATTTCATGGGTGACTGCGACGTCTTCTATTCCTTGCCGGAAGCCCTGAATCGTGGTCGTTATCTGGTGCCTCGCATGTCTCGTGAACAGCTTCGCGATGCCGTTGAATGCCCACCCCGATTGCTTGGCGTGGACGTTGGCACAAGACTGGTCGATCATGTTCTGAATCAATTGGGCGATCGCTTTGACCGCCTGCCGGTGTTGCAGCATGCGCTTCTGCGCACCTGGGACGAATGGGAGCGGAATGGTGGTCTCGGCCCCTTGGATCTT
>CAIRSA010000065.1 GCA_903881085.1 uncultured Acidobacteriia bacterium | reverse complement strand
GCTGGCGGCCGATCAGAAGGCGCCACGCAAGCAGCGGCACACCGCGCACCGAATCTGGCGACGGCTGAGCACGGAGCATCCTGAAGCCGCAGTGGCGGAATCGACCGTACGGCAATATGTGCGGCAACGGAAGCTGGAACTGGGCCTGAAGAAGGGTGAGCTATTCATTCCGCAGACCTACCAGTGGGGCCAGGAAGGACAAGTGGACTGGTACGAAGCTTACGCCGAGATCGACGGCGAACAAGTGAAGGTCTACGGCTTTTGCATGCGCAGCATGGGCAGTGGCGGAGCCTTTCACCGGGCCTATCCACATGCCAGCCAGCAGGCGTTTCTAGAAGCGCACGAGTTGGCCTTCGAATACTTTGGCGGGGTTTTTGAGGTAGTCAGGTACGACAACTTAAAGAGTGCGGTACAACGAATCCTGCGCGGATCGCAACGTGAAGAGACCGAACGGTTCATCGCCTTCCGGTCGCACTGGGGTTTTCAGTCGGAGTTCTGCACGCCAGGCGAGGGCCACGAAAAAGGTGGCGTGGAGGGAGAGAACGGCTACTACCGGCGGAATCATCTGGTGCCGGTTCCGCAAGTCCGGAGTTGGGAAGAACTGAACGAGTTTCTGGCGGCGGAATGCAAACAGGACGAGCAGCGCATGATTGGCGAACGCAGCCAGAGCGTGGGCGCGGGAATGTGCCAGGAGCGGGAACACTTGCGGCCCCTGGCAGAGGACGGTTTCCAGTTGGCGTCCATCCACTATCCCAGCGTGAACACCAGCGGATGCGTAAAAGTGCTGACCAACTTTTACTCCACTCCGGCGCCAGTGGGGCGCGAAGTGCAGGTCAAAGTCTACGCGGCCGAGGTGGAGATCTGGGACCAAGGGGCGTGCATTGCGCGTCATGATCGTTGTTTCAGCCGGCAAAAGAAGGTGCTCAATCTGGAGCATTATCTGGACGCGCTGAGCCGGAAGCCTGGCGCGTTTGCCGGTTCGACACCGCTGGAACAGTGGCGTGCGCAAGGACGGTGGCCTGAAACTTTCGATCGTTTGTGGGAAGCCTTGAAACAAAGGCGCGGAAAGCAGGACGGCACACGGGCCATGATCGATCTACTGCTGGTAGGACGGCAACGAGGCTACGACGCACTGCGCGACGCCATTGAGAAGACCTTGGCGCTGGGTTGCTGGGATGTGAGTGCGGTATTGCTGATGCTCAACAGCGGTAACGGAGAAGTCCGCTCAACGGCGGAACCGGTGGACATCGGCTCGTTGAGCCGGTATGACCGGCCTCAGCCAACCACGGAAAACTACGACCAACTGTTACGGAAGTGGCCGGAAATGGGGGCGATCCAATGAGCGCGGCGGTGTTGCAGTTGAACCAGGCCACGATCCTGCAGTACACACGGCAGTTGCACCTGCCCACGGTAGGAGGGCAGTTTCAACAACTGGCCGAAGATGCCGTCAAGCAGAAGCAGGGCCACGTGGCTTATTTGGAAGCGCTATTGGGAGCGGAGATAGAGGAGCGGGAGAAGAATACGATCGCGCGGCGAATCCAGGAAGCGAAGTTTCCGAAAGTGAAGACGCTGGAAGAATTTCGCTTCGAGGATGTGCCGCACATTCCAGCGGCGCAGATCCGCAAACTCGCCGAAGGAGGTTATCTGAGCCGGAGCGAGCCGGTCATCTTATTGGGGGACGCCGGGACAGGCAAGACGCACATGGCCACCGGCCTGGCGGTGGAAGCTTGCCGTCAACGCAAGCGGGTGCGCTTCACCACGGCTGCGGAGCTGGTGAATGAACTGATCGAAGCGAAGAATCAGAGTGAACTGAATCGCGTCACCAACCGCTGGCTGCGCTATGAACTCATTGTGATTGACGAGATGGCGTATGTGGCGATGCCGGAAGCAGCCGTCGAGTTACTGTTTCAAGTGATTTCCGGACGGGCGGAGCGAGCAGCCGTGATCATCACAACGAATCTTCCATTCTCGGAATGGACAACGATGTTCACGAATGCGCGGTTATGCAAAGCGATGCTTGATCGATTAACCGACCAGGCGCACATCATCGAGACCGGTAGCGAGTCGTACCGGTTTCGGCGGACGTTGGCGAAAAAGAAGGGAGGCAAGGGATGAATGAGAAAGCGTGGTATCGGGCTCAGATCCGATGGGCAGTGATGGAGGAAGGCAAGCGCGGCCTGCGGGAGTGGGAAGACGCAGTGTATTTTCTGCTGAGCGAAAACGAGGAGTCGGCCTTTCAGCAAGCCTTAGAGATTGGCAGGCGGGAAAGCACCGGCCACGATGAAAAGACACATTGGGTGGAAAAACGGCTGGCGCGGATCGTCAGCCTGGATAACTTGGGGACAAACCAAACCGAGTTTGAAGTGCAAATCGGCCGATGCCGGGCTACCGAACGGCTGCCGTTTGAGCATGAGTTTGACCCTGCGGGCACGGTACCGATGAGCGTATATTAATGGCCGACTCCCTCTAGCGCCTGCCACAGCGGAGCCCTAAACGCGCCGCTAACGCGGCGCAGG
>CAIRSA010000064.1 GCA_903881085.1 uncultured Acidobacteriia bacterium | reverse complement strand
GGGCTGTGCTCACATTTGCGGCCACGATGTTCATTATGAGTGAAGCGGGGAAGTTCAATGAGGCCAAGGCTGCACTTTGCACTCGACAACTGGCCTGATGAACGTGAACTGGCCTTACCGGACAAATGACATTGTTCACTGTTTCCGGCAGTTCCACATGCGACCTTGACCGGTGAGTCGTAACCGCTCGCCAACTTCCCATAGTGCGGCTTCATGCAAACCCCACCGAAGCCTGCCCCCCGCATTCCCACCCCTCCAACCCCCATCAGCGATATACTTCTAAGTGCAAACATACCGTCCGGCAATTTTACCAGCAGGAGATGAATCATCACCATGGAACGTAGACAATTACTGGCAGGCGCAACCGCCGCCTTCACCACCTCCCTCTTCACAGGCCGCGTTCGCGGCGCTAACGACCGCGTCGCGGTCGGCTTCATCGGTCTCGGCGCAATGGGCTCGGGCAACCTCGGCTATTCAATGAAAGTCCCGCAGATCCAACCAGTCGCGCTCTGCGACATCTATCAACCGCACCTCGAACGCGCCGAAGCAGCAGCGAAAAAGGGCGGCTTCTCGCCGAAATCCGTGAAGGACTTCCGCGACGTCATCGCCGACAAATCCATCGACGCAGTCTGCATCTCCACTCCCGACCACTGGCACGCCTACATGACCGTCGAGGCCTGCAAAGCGGGCAAAGACGTCTACGTCGAAAAGCCTTCCTGCGTGTACGTGGAAGAAGGCATGAAGATGGTGCAGGCCGCACGCAAGTACAAACGCATCGTGCAGGCAGGCACCATGCAGCGCTCCGGCGGCTACTTCCAAAAAGCAAAAGAACTGGTGAAGTCAGGCGCAGTTGGCGACGTCACCTTCTGCCACGCCTATCAATCGGGCATGACCTCCAAGAAAGGCTGGGGCAACCCGCCCGACGGCGAAGCGGTACCCGCCGGACTCGATTGGGAGATGTGGCTCGGCCCCGCTCCCCAGGTTCCGTTCAACGCCAACCGCTGGGGCGTGAAGGCCGCCACCTTCCCCACCTTCCGCTACTTCTGGGATTACGCCGGCGGTGCCATGACCGACTGGGGCGTCCACTTGATCGACCCGCTCCACCAGTGCTTCGACGAAGTGATGCCGCTGTCCATCAGCGCCATGGGCGATAAGCTCTACGTGGAAGATAACCGCGAAACGCCGGATTCAATGTTAGCCACCTTCCGCTATCCGAAGTTCATCAGCAGCTACGAAAGCCGCACCGTAAACCCGCTGCCGATGTTCGGCGACCAGGGCGCGGCGTCGGTCATCAACGGCTCGGAAGGCACCATCATCGTTAACCGCAGCCAGTGCAAGCTGATCCCCAACGACAAGAAGAAAGAGGTTCAGGTCTGGGAGAAGGATCAGGCCATGAGCCAGATGAACGTGCCGCACTGGCGCAATTGGATCGACTGCATCCAAACCCGCCAGCCACCAACCAGCGAGATCGAAACCTGCGTGCGTTCCTCCACGGTCTGTCTGCTGGCCAATCTCTCCATGCGCCACAAGACTTGGCTCGATTGGGACGAGAAGAACTGGACCGTGAAGCAGGACGCGGTAAAACCGTTCCTGAAAGCCAAGTACCGCAAGCCGTGGAAGCTGGAAGTCTAAGTTACTTGAAACAGTCCGCCATTAAATTGCAATAATGGTTATCGGCTGTTTTGTATGACATCTCCTTCAAAATCGCCGGCGCGCAAGAAGCGTACCACGCAGCGCGCCGGCACAAAATCCGCACCGGAAACCGCCCCCGCGGTAGAATCGCAACCCGTGGATCTCAGCGATCCGCAGCTCTACCTGAATCGCGAAATGAGCCTTCTCGCCTTTCAGCGCCGCGTTCTCGGCGAAGCGAAAGACGACTCCATTCCGCTGCTGGATCGCGTAAAATTCCTCGCCATTGTCGGCTCAAACATTGACGAATTTTTCATGGTACGCGTTGCAGGCATCGAACAACAGGTGGAATCGGGCATCGTCGAAGTCGGCCCCGACGGTATGACCGCCGCTGAGATCCTCGATGCGTTGCGCGAGGAAGCTGATGAGTTGCAGAAGGAAGCGCGGAACTGCTGGCACAATGATCTACAGTCGGCCCTGGCGGCCGAGGGCGTAATGGTGCTCGATTACGTCGAGCTCGAAGACTCCCAGCGCGCCTCGCTCGACGAGTACTTCGAAAAGAGCGTCTTCCCCGTTCTAACCCCGCTGGCCGTCGATCCAGGCCGCCCGTTTCCGCACATCGCGAACCTCAGCATGAATCTCGCCGTCAGCATTCGCGGCAAAAACGGCGCCACCCATTTCGCACGAGTGAAAGTTCCAGACACACTGCCGCAACTGGTGCCAGTAAACGGCAGCCGCAAGAAACGCTCGCGGCGGGTGACCTTCGTGTGGCTCGAACAGGTGATTGTAGCCAATCTGCCCAGCCTCTTCCCTGGCATGGAGATCATTGAAGCCTACCCGTTCCACGTGACGCGCAATGCCGACATGGAGATCCAGGAACTGGAAGCGGCCGATCTGCTCGAAACCGTGGAAGAAGGCGTGCGCCAGCGCCGCTTTGGCAGCGTAGTCCGCCTCAAGGTCTGCGAGTCCATGCCGGACGAGATGCTGGAACTGCTCATCAGCAATCTGGAAATCGATAAGGACACCGTCTTCCGTCTCAAGGCTCCACTCGGCCTCAGCCGCCTGATGGCGCTGATGTCCGTCGATCGCCCCGAATTGAAAGAACCGCCCTTCCAGGCCGCTGTACCTGCCGGCCTGCAGTTGGTGGGCGACGAAGAGGATATCTTTAGCGCAATCCGGCGCAAAGACATCTTCATGCACCACCCGTTCGACTCCTTCCAACCCGTAGTCGACCTGTTAAAGCAGGCCGCCCGCGATCCCAACGTGCTCGCCATCAAGATGACGCTCTATCGCGTCGGCCGCAACTCGCCGGTGGTCGAAGCGCTGCTGGAAGCGCAGGAACTAGGCAAGCAGGTGGCCGTGCTGGTCGAACTGAAAGCCCGGTTCGACGAAGAGAGCAACATTGAATGGGCCCGCGCGCTGGAAAAAGAGGGCGTACACGTGGTCTATGGCCTGCTCGGGCTGAAGATCCATTCCAAGATTGCACTCATCGTGCGCCAGGAAGGCGACGTCATCCGCCGCTACGTCCACCTTGCCACCGGCAACTATAATGCAGGCACCGCGCGGCTGTACACGGACGTTGGCATCTTCACCTGCAATGATGAAATCGGCGCCGACGCCACCGATCTTTTCAACTACCTCACCGGCTACTCCGCCAAATCCGACTATCGCAAGTTACTGGTCGCTCCCATCAACCTCCGCAACGATTTCCAGGCGCTGATTGAACGCGAAATTCAACATGCCCGTGCCGGAAAACAGGGCCACATCATCCTGAAGATGAATGCCCTCACCGACCGGCCCATGATTCAGTTGCTGTACAAAGCATCGCAGGCCGGCGTGAAAGTGGAGTTGCTGGTGCGCGGCATCTGCAGCCTGCGCCCCGGCGTCCCAGGCGCAAGCGAAAACATCACCGTCACCAGCATCGTCGGCCGTTTCCTCGAACATAGCCGCATCTACTACTTCCGCAACGGCGGCGACGAGCAGATCTATCTTGGCAGCGCCGACCTGATGAACCGCAACATCAACCGCCGCGTGGAAACGCTCTTCCCGGTGGAAGACCAGGATATTTTGAAGCTACTCTTAAATGAAGTGCTGGCTACCTATCTGGCCGATAATCGGAAGGCGCATCGCATGCAGCCAGACGGTACGTACCTCCACGTTCAGCCTCGCAGTGGCGAACCGATTCTTTCCAGCCAGGCGTGGTTCCTGGCACGCAGCGCGCCCAGGCGGGAGGACTAATCAAGATCCATGCTCGATAAGATCGATCTGCTAAGAAAGCTTTCCCACGAAACTTACGACAAGTTATTGCCCGGTCTGCAACGCCGTTTGTACGATCTGGAGAAAGCTTGCTGGGATCATAAGATCTCGTCGATTTTCGTCTTCGAAGGATGGGACGGCGCGGGCAAAGGCTCCTCCATTTCAAGCGTCACCGCGCGCCTCGATCCACGCGGCTTCAAAGTGCACGCGATTCATCCCGAGCACACCATGGTCAGCACGCGCCCGTGGCTGTGGCGCTTCTGGCAACGCATGCCCAACTACGGTGAAATGGCTATCTTCGATGGCAGCTGGTACGGCCGCGTATTGATCGAAAGGCTGGAAGGCATGTCATCTGAAAAAGAGTGGCGCCAGGCTTACAAAGACATCGTGGAATTTGAGCGCCTGATGGCCGACGACGGCGTGGCCATCGTGAAATTCTGGCTCCACATCAGCAAAAAAGAGCAGAAAAAACGCTACAAGGAAATCGAGGACAATCCGCTGGAAAGCTGGCGCGTAACTCACGCCGATTGGGAGCGCCACAAAAAATACGACGAGTATTTTGTCGCTGCCGAAGAGATGTTCGAACAGACCGAAACCGAGTCAGGCCCATGGACCGTGGTCGAAGCGACATCGAAATGGTATGCGCGGCGCAAGATCTTCGAGACCATGATCGCAGCCCTGGAACACCGCCTCGGCTCGCTCGCCCCGCCCGTACGCAAGGGAAAGAGCAAAGACAAGGACGACGCCGAATTGCGCGAAGCAATGGCTGCCGCGGAGCAGAGTGAGTAATGCTAAGTTCGATTGACCTTTCACTGAAGCTGAACCGCGAGACCTACGTCCGCGAGATGACGCGCTACCAGGTGCAGTTGCGCGAACTCGCCCATCAGATCTATCAGCAGCAACGGCCCGTAGTCATTGTCTATGAAGGCTGGGACGCCGCAGGCAAGGGCGGCAACATCCGCCGCCTGACGGAAAAGATGGACCCGCGCAGCTACACCGTGTATCCCATCAGCGCGCCCTCGGGCGAAGACAAATCCCATCACTACCTGTATCGCTTCTGGCGTCGCCTGCCCGAGCGCGGCCACATGGCCATCTTCGACCGCAGTTGGTATGGCCGCATTCTTGTGGAACGCGTGGAGGAATTTTGCTCGCAGGCCGAATGGAAACGCGCCTATCGCGAAATCAATTCCTTTGAACGCCAGTTGCACGAATTCGGGACGATCATCGTGAAGTATTGGGTGCA
Source organism: uncultured Acidobacteriia bacterium (assembly GCA_903881085.1). Lineage (GTDB taxonomy): Bacteria > Acidobacteriota > Terriglobia > Bryobacterales > Bryobacteraceae > CAIRSA01. The sequence continues at coordinate 31,493 of CAIRSA010000064.1, read as the reverse complement.
CATCAGCCGCGACGAACAGTTGAAGCGCTTTGAAGAACGCAAACGCACCGGCTACAAGGCGTGGAAACTGACGGATGAAGATTGGCGCAACCGTGCCAAGTGGGGCGACTACGAAGAGGCCGCCAATGAGATGCTGTTGAAGACCAGCACACTGACTGCGCCGTGGACCATCGTGGAAGGAAACGATAAGTGGTGGGGTCGCGTGAAAACGCTGTCCACATTGGTGGAAACGCTTTCACGCGAGTTGAATTATACGCCGGCCGACCCGTTAAAAAAGCCCAACAAGAAGGCAAAACGCCCCGCCGCCAAAACAGCATAACGGTTCGAAAGGGTAGGACAGGCGTTCAGCCTGTCCACTTACTAACTAAACGTCCAGCCCCAAATAACTCTTAGCATTCGCAAAGCAGATATTGCGCACCATTCCGCCAACCAACTCATCGTTGTCCGGAATCTCGCCATTCTCCACATCGCGCCCAATCAAATTGCACAACGTCCGCCGGAAATACTCATGCCGCGGGTACGACATGAAGCTGCGCGAATCCGTCAGCATGCCAACAAACTTCGACAGCAAACCGCAATTGGACAGCGCATTCATCTGCCACTCCATCGCTTCCTTCTGATCCAGATACCACCACCCACTACCGAACTGCACTCCGGGGAAATTCCCCGCCATGGTCGCCAGCGCGTAGTTGTCGTTCGGATTGTTGTTGTACAAAATCGTCTTCGGCAGCGCGCTCTCGTTCGCCAATCGATCGAGATACAAACCCATGCTTTCAGCCTGGCTGAAGTCGCCAATGGAATCAAAGCCCGTGTCCGGTCCCACCTTGCGCAAGCCATCGGAGTTCACGGCCCGCAATGCACCCACGTGCAACTGCTTGGTCCAGCCCTTTTCCGCATCGAGATGGCCGAAGTACACCATCATGAAAGTGGCGAACTGCTCATGCTCGTGCTTCGTCGCCGCCTGGCCCGCACGCGCTTTGGCGAAGATCGCCGCCGCTGTTTCCGCCGAGCAGAAGCTGGCGAAGCAGTGATTCAAGCCATGATCGGAAAGCCGACCGCCCATGGAGTGGAAAAAGTCGTGACGCTGCTTCAGAGCATCCAGCAAGCTCTGCAAACTGCCGATCTCGATGTTCGAAGCCGCAGCCAGTTTCTCAACCCAAGGATTGAACTGCTCCGGCGCATTCACCTTCAACGCATTATCAGGCCGGAACGTCGGCCACACTTTGGTCGCGATCCCCGCCTTGGCGACAGACGCATGATACGCCAGATCATCGGCCGGGTCATCCGTGGTGCAAACAGCCTTCACCTGGAACTTTTTGAAGATGCCAAACACGCGCAGGTCGTCGCCTGCCAGCATTTCAGAGGTTTTATCCCAGATTGCGGCGGCCGAGGATTCATCGAGCAGCGTGTCGATCCCGAAGTAGCGGATCAGCTCCAGATGCGTCCAATGATACAGCGGATTGCGCATCGTTTGCGGCACGGTCTTGGCCCATGCCATGAATTTTTCGCGCGGCGTCGCGCTGCCGGTAATAAACTTCTCGTCGATGCCGTTGGCACGCATCGCCCGCCACTTATAGTGGTCGCCTTCCAGCCAGATCTCAAACAGATCGTTAAAGCGGCGGTTTTCCGCGATATCTTTCGGAGGAAGGTGGCAGTGATAATCGAGAATCGGTTCGGAGACCGCAAACTGATGATAGAGTCGCTGAGCCGTCTTCGTGCTCAGCAGGAAGTTTTCATGAATAAAGGCCATACGTTGCTTATTTCTAGTATGACTCAGTGAAACGCCATGCGCGATAGACTTCTACCATCTAACGACATTCCTTGAAAATCACTGGTTTTGATTGAACGGAGCTGTTGTCGAGGTATTACAAAACCATCGTGCCGAAAAGACTCTTACCCACGCTTGTAGATCTCTTCACGACGGACCTTTCTGGGATCTGCCGATGTCAATGGACCCTCATCGGCAATTGAGAGGATTCTGTCGGCAGCCATACGCATCCGGTCCTCGCTGGACACTCTGTGGTCGAGAAGTTCTTCCACCTAGCTATCAATCGGTTTCTTCCTTTGTTCGATACTTGCAGCGTAGCACTGATTCGTGCGGGGCACCATTACCCACCCTGCGCAGACTACCGCCGCACCGCCTCCCACCGCGGAAACGAAACATTCGTGCGGTAGTTCGATTCGTTATAATCCGGGTTCCGAATCGGCGCGTAAATCTTGCTGCCGGCAAAAGGCCGGTCCTGCGTATAGATCCAAACCCGCTCCTGATCCCACAGCACAATCTCATCGCGCTGGTCGCCGGTCAAATCGATCACGTTCGCCGCCAGGTCAGGGTGCCCGTCATCGGGGAACATCACCACGCGCCGCAGAAGGCCATCGATCATCCCACCCTCTTTGATGTTGCCCGAAAGCAGCACAAACTCCTGTCCATCGCCTCGCCAGTTCACCGGCAGCATCGGACTTCCCGTGTGGATCGGCTCATCTTGAGCGAGAATCGTCCCCTCGGCATCGAACAGCGTAATGATGCCAGGGTTTCCCCAGAAGTTCACCGACATATATTGCAGTCCAGGCAAATCGGGCCGGTACTTGCCGACGCTCGGGCTTTGATTGTGCCCCACTCGCACCTGCTTGCGAATCTTACCGTCCAGGTCCATCATCAAAAACCCTTCGTCACTGCCACTGGCATAGACCCGCGGCGCAGCGTTCGCGTCGCCCGTCAGATTCCCCACCATCAACCCATCGGCATGATCGCGAATTGCTTTGTCATTGCTCCAAAGCTGCTTACCCTCCGCACTCCACATGGCATAGCCGATAAACAGAGAATCCTTACCGCTATTCCCGATTTCCGCCGGATACGGAAAGTGGCCGGTCTGCCCGTCGCCCTTCCACAGCAGTTCCAACTTGTTGTTGTAGATCCAGAAGTGCGTGTAGCGATCCTTCACCAGAATCTCGTGCCGGCCCTTGTTGCCGGAAACATTCACGAACGCAATGGAATCGCCCGGATGCAGATCGTATGGATGTTCCTTATCGCCAGTCGACAGCTTAGGCATCACCGCGGAACGCAGCAGCTTGCCCGTGCGCCCATCCAAAATCTGCAACTGGAAGTCGCGCACCAGCACGATCTCGTTCTTGCCATCGCCATCGATGTCGTGAATCTGGAACGGCGTGTCGTTCGTCAACAGGCCGTTGCGCGGATCGGGCCGGCCCGATTGCCACAGAATCTTGCCATCCAGGTTGACCGCCGTCAGGCAGCTGATCTGATCGAACGCATCGCCGCGGACCCGCGGGATGTTCTGCGCAATCAACATGTCGATCTTGCCATCGCCATCCAGATCGCCGAACCGCACATTGCGCCCCGCGCCGAACTTCGGTGTGTTGAACTTTTTCCAAAGCACCGGCTTGGGATTGGCGCTGCGCAGGCGATCGAGCTCAGCATTGCGACTGGCGATCCGTGCGGCAATCTGTTGCGCTCGTGTATCGGAAGTCCAAACATGGAAGTCCTGAAACCGCGCCGGTCCGGTAGTGACAATCGCCGTCTTGCCGTGAAGCAGTTCCGAATCGTTGGCCTCGATAACCAGCTTGCCGTCAATGTAGGCGCGGATGCGAGGACCTTCGCCCTCAAGTCGAAGTGAGTAGTAGTGCGTGGTGTCGTACTTGAAACTCGCGCTGCCCAGGTCCTTCCAATCGCGCCGCCGCAATGCGGTTTCGAGCGGCAGATGCAACCGCAGCGTGGCCTTGTTTCCTTCCGTCAACGCAAAGTAATAGTAGCTTCGATTCGTGCGATAGCGAAAAGCCACGCCCGCCGAATCCGCCAGATTCAACGGCTTCACCTTCACTTCCACGTTGTAGTCGTCCCACTCCGGCTCGCCCGTCAAAAAGATCGGATAGCTCCACTGCTTCGACGTCGAATCGAGCAGCTCTTCCAGATACGGATGCCCGTCTTCATCGCTCACCATCCACGCATCCATGTGCGCGATAGCATTGGCCCAAGGCCCCAGCGGCACCCCGCGATGCGGCAGATAGTGATATTCCTGAATGGCCGCGTTGAGCATGCCCATTGGCGACGACAACCACCCCGGCGGAAAGCGCGAGAAGTCGTCGCGGAACAGATCCGCCGCGCCGCAGCTCAACGCGAAGGATATCACCATAGAAGAAAGACGAAGGAAGTATTTCATAGGACCCGCCATTAACATAACAAAAGCCCGGCGCTGCCCGAAACATGGCCACGCCCCATGAAGCATAATATAGAGAGTAGAAGCAGGAGACCCACATGCCAATCATCTTGAGCCCGGAACACGAGCGCGTCATCGATCAGGCAGTCCGCTCCGGCGCATTTCACAATTCCAGCGAGGTCCTTGACCAGGCTTTTGAAATCATCCGCGCCGAAGTTGAGCGGGGCGACTGGATGCTGGAACATCGTGAAGCAATCTCCGCCCGAATTGAAAAGGGCTTTGCGGAAGCAGAGCAGGGCGAGTTAATAGACGGGGATGTTGCCATGGAAATCCTTCGTCAAAGAAGGGCAGCTCGGATTAAGTCCTAAAAATGAGTTCGGCGTATCGTTTAACGCCATCCGCACTTGAAGATCTGGATGAAATCTTGATCTTCATCGCTGCTGATAAGCCCAAAGCTGCGGATCGCTTCGAATTGGAACTGGCCAGAACATTCCAACGGCTGGCGAAGTCTCCACTGATTGGCATCAAGCGGAAGGACATTACCGCACTCCCTGTACGGTTCTTGACTGTTGGCAGATTTCCAAACTATGTGGTCGTTTACCGCCCGGAAACCAAGCCTTTGCAGGTGATAGCAGTCACCGGTGGCAGGCGGGATTTGTCCAAGTTGTTAGAACACCGCATTTAACGCGAAAAGCGCGCCCAGGCATCCCGCCCAAGCGCGCTTTCCAAACAACCCACCCAAACCTACCGCTGAATACGAGCCGAACCGCCCTTCGCAAACGCCTTCACCTGCTCCACCGTAGCCATCGTGGTGTCGCCAGGGAAAGTCGTCAACAAAGCGCCATGCGCCCAACCCAAATTCACCGCTTCCTGTTCTGACTCGCCCGAAAGCAAGCCATAGATGAAGCCCGATGCATAGCCATCGCCGCCGCCCACGCGATCGATCACGTCCAGTTCGCACGTCGGCGAAGTGTACGTCTTGCCATCGATCCACGCCACCGCGCCCCAGCTATGCCGGTTCGTGGAGTGCACTTCGCGCAACGTCGTCGCCACGATCTTCACGTGTGGATGCATCTTCACCACTTCGTCAATCATGTTGAAGAACACGCTCGGATCCAGCTTCGACTTCGCCGCCACTTCCGGTCCGGGAATGCCAAGGCCCAACTGCAGGTCCTCTTCATTGCCCACCAGCACGTCCACATGCTCCACAATGCGCTTGATCTGCGCCACGGCGAAATCCTGCCCGCCGCTGAACGCCCACAACTTCGCACGGTAGTTCAAATCGAACGACGTGACCACGCCCGCTTCCTTGGCCGCCTTCATCGCTTCGATGATGACCTCGGCCGTCGTCGGCGAAAGAGCCGCAAAGATGCCGCCCGAATGGAACCAGCGCACGCCTTGCGAAAAAATCTCTTTCCAATCGAAGTCGCCCGGCTTCAACTGCCCGGCCGCTTCATTGCAGCGGTTGTAGAACACCACCGGACCACGCACGCCCTGCCCGCGATCGCTGAACACAGTGGCCATGTTCGGCCCCTGCACGCCATCGTGCTTGAAGTGCTTGTAGTACGGTTTCACGCCCATGGCTCGCACGCGCTCGTGAATCAAATCGCCGATCGGATAATCGACCATCGCGCTCGCAACGCCGGTCTTCAAACGAAAGCAATCGCTCAAATTCGCCGAGCAGTTAAACTCGCCGCCGCTGACGTGAATCTTGCATTCGGTCGCCTTGCGGAATGGAATAACTCCAGGGTCCAGACGATGAATCAAAGCACCCAACGACAGGAAGTCGAGCGCGCCGTCCGGACGTATATTCAATCCATATTTCATTACATGTTCTCCTGATTATGCGTTGTAGGTTGACGACGAAACGCGGCCGCCATGACCTGTCCAGTTGGTGTGGAAGAATTCGCCGCGCGGTTTGTCCGTGCGCTCGTAGGTGTGAGCGCCGAAGTAATCGCGTTGCGCCTGCAGCAGGTTCGCCGGCAGGCGACCGGTGCGGAATCCATCGAAGAAAGAAAGCGCAGTCGAAAACGCCGGAGTCGGCACGCCCGATTCAACTCCAGCAATGATGCCGCGACGCCACGATGCCTGATAGTTCATCAGCGTCGAGCTGAAGAACTCGTCCAGCAAGAGGTTGGTCAAGCCGGGGTTCTTGTCGTACGCGTCCTTGATCTTGCTCAGGAACTGGCTGCGGATGATGCAACCGCCGCGCCACATCAGCGCGATGCCGCCGAAGTTGAGGTTCCACTTGTTCTCCTTCGCCGCTTCGCGAAGCAACATGTAGCCCTGTGCATAGCTGATCATCTTTGAGCAGTACAGCGCGCGCCGCACGTCTTCAATGAAGGCCTTGCGATCGGTTACCTCGGCAGCCGTGGGACCGCTCAACACCTTCGACGCCGCCACGCGTTCGTCCTTCATGGCCGACAAGCAACGTGCGAACACAGCCTCGCCGATCAACGTCACCGGCATGCCCAGATCCAACGCGCTGATCGCCGTCCACTTGCCCGTGCCCTTCTGGCCGGCCGTGTCGAGAATTTTGTCCACAATCGGCCCGCCGTCGTCATCGAGCTTCGCAAAGATGTCACGCGTGATCTCGATCAGGTAGCTATCGAGTTCGCCTTCGTTCCATTCCTTGAACACTTCGTGCAATTCGGCCGCCGTCAAGCCCAGGCCGTCTTTCAACAATTGATAGGCTTCACAGATCAACTGCATGTCGCCGTATTCAATGCCGTTGTGAACCATCTTCACGTAATGGCCTGCGCCATTTTCGCCCACCCAGTCGCAGCACGGAGTGCCGTCAGCAACCTTCGCCGAAATCGCCTGGAAGATCTCTTTCACAAACGGCCATGCTGCCGGACTTCCGCCGGGCATGATGGATGGACCGTTGCGCGCACCCTCTTCACCGCCTGAAACGCCGGTGCCGATGAACAGCAGGCCCTTTTCAGCCAGAGCGGCCGTGCGGCGGTTGGTATCCGTAAACAGGGAGTTACCGCCATCAATCAGAATGTCGCCCTTGTCCAGATGCGGCGCAATCGCGTCGATCATCTTGTCAACGGTGTCGCCCGCCTTCACCATCATCATGATGCGGCGTGGCTTCTTCAGCACGGCAACCAGTTCTTCGACGGAGTGCGTGCCGACTACTTCGGTACCCTTTGCTTCATTGTTAATGAAATCGTCAACTTTAGAAACAGTGCGGTTATAAACGGCAACTTTGTAGCCGTGGTCGTTCATATTCAGAACGAGATTCTGGCCCATGACGGCAAGGCCAATCAGGCCGATATCGCAACTTTCGTTTTGCATAATGGCTCCTTCTATGAATGAATAATGCCTTCATGCCGCCCTAGTTTGAGGAAGCAGAGGCTCGAAGGTACTAGACGTCTTCAGGATACAACAATTGTTCCATGAAATCCCGCGATCCTTCGCTAAACGACGCCAGCGCTTCGGGGACAGGTACACGTGTCCCAAGCGACTTGTCCGCCGAAGCTCGAAGAACGAAGGAGGAAGCGCGCGGACACTGGTGCCTGTCCCCTCACGGAACTCCCGTAATAGTCAATACGGATACTTCGGGCATTCCTTCACTTCCGGCGCCTCCCGGCCATCCCATCTCAGCAGGCTCTTCCCGTCTTTCCTTACCAGGAAAAGCGGTCCCTGCGTATTGTAACTGCCGCCATTCACCGCCCTGTCGGCAATGCAAACAAGAATGCCTTGATCGCTCCGCTTCAACACGGCAACGGTGAACTTCCAGCCCCCACCTTCTTCCTCCAGGACCACCTCATTGCCTTTGATTTCCCGCTTCGTAAACCCGTAATCCTTGAACGAGGTCTTGTTCTTTTCTCGTCGCGGACCAATCGATGATGGGAACGAAGTCACATCCAACCTGTCGACCACGAATTGAACAACATCTTTCACCGGATACACCGTATCGCTCTGCGCCATTCCCCAGGCCATCACGGCAATCGCCATCGGAAATATTCGCATCAGCCCCTCCATGAAACCGAAAACATACGATATCCTAGTCACACCGGAGAAACCAATGTCTCATCTTGCCAGCCGCCGCAATTTCCTGCGTGGAGTCGGAGTTACGCTCGCCCTCCCGTGGTTTGAATCGCTCGCCGCAAATTCGAAGCGCCCCATCCGCATGGTCTGCATCGGCAATGCGTTCGGCTTCTACTCGGCAATGTTCTTCCCGAAAGCCACCGGCCGCGATTACGACCTGCCGCAGCTGCTCGAACCCCTAGCGCCGCATCGCAAAGACCTCACGCTCTTCTCCGGCCTCGATCATGGCGTCAAAGGCGGCCACTTCGCCGTGCACTCATTCTTAAGCGGCGTGCGCAGCGTCGACGCCAAAGGCATGCCCGATGGCAACATCAGCATCGATCAGCGCGCCGCCGAATCCATCGGTGGCATCACCCGCTTCCCCTCCCTCGCGGTAGGCTCTGAAGACGGTCTCCACGGCGGCTGCATGATGTGCTGGAATCGCAGCGGCACGCGCATCCCGCCCGTGCAAGGCCCGCGAGAACTGTTCCGCAAACTCTTCGTCGACGATTTGAGCAGCACCAAAGAACAAGCCAAAGACAACCTGCGCCTGCAAGGCTCCATCCTCGACGCAGTGCAAGGCGATGCCGTCGCGCTCCGCCGCAACCTCGGCCGCCGCGATCAGGACAAGCTCGACGAATACTTCGCCTCCGTGCGCGACGTGGAAGTGCGCATCCAACTACGCCAGAAATGGGCCAACGTTCCCAAGCCCAAGCCCGGCATGCAAGAGCCCGAAAACCGAGGCCTAGTGAACGACATCCCGGTGCTCTACGATTTGATCGCCCTCGCCCTGCAGACCGATTCCACGCGCATCGCCACACTTGAAATCGCCGGCGGCTTCGAAGCCTCCGTGCTCGGTGTGCGCCGCGACTACCACGCGCTCTCGCACCACGGCCAGGTGCAGGAAAACATCGACCTGCTGGTGAAGCTCGAACGCTATCAGATGGAACAGTTCGCGCGCTTCCTCGCGAAACTGAAATCGACTGACGATGAAAGCGGCACGCTACTCGACCACACCATGGTCCTCTTCGGCAGCGGCATGGGCAACGGCAACGCCCACACCAACCTGAACCTGCCCATCATCCTCGCCGGCGGCGGCTTCCGCCACGGCGAATACAAGGCCTTCACAACCCGCGCCCCATTGTGCAACCTCTACGTGTCCATTCTTCAGCGGTTCGGCCTGGAAGTCTCCCGCTTCGGCACCGGCACCTCAACCCTACGCGGCCTGGAGACGGCCTGATGAAGCTGTTCCTCCTCCTAGCACTCTCCATCCCAGCCCAAGCCCAGCCGCCCTTCCTAGCCACCTACTGCGAAAGCTGCCACGGCGAAAAACGCCAGGCCGCCGACCGCCGCTTCGACCAACTCCGCCTCCCCGTCCGTGATGCCGACACACTATACCTGCTCCGCTCCGCGCTCGACCGCATGAACGCCGGCACCATGCCCCCTCGCAGTGCCAAACAGCCACCACCCGAAGAACTCCGCGCCGCGATCGACGCACTCACGAAGCTTGTGGCCGACGGCCAGGCCGCCTTCGCCAGCACCGAAGGCCACACCATTCTGCGCCGCATGAACAAGCGCGAATACCTCAACACCATCGGCGACCTGTTCGCCATGAACATGTCTATGTTCGACCCAGCCTCGCGCTTCCCGCGCGACCAGATGAATGGCCACATGGACAACACCGGCGACACGTTGAAAACCTCCGGCTACCTGCTCGAGCAATACCTCGACGCCGCCACGCAAATCGTAGACAAAGCCTTCCGCACAACCACCAAGCCCGAGCCCCGCACATGGACCTTCACCGGCCCCTTCCGCCAGCAGCCCGAACTCGACTACGCCCACAAGGCCATCTTTGACCAGAAGTTCATGATCCTCTATGAGACGCCACACACCGTCCATGAGGAAGGCGCCTACGGCCCACTCTACGCCTTCGCTGAAGGAGTGCCGGTCGATGGCTTCTACGAAATTCAGGTGAAGGTCGAAGCCGTCAACCGCAAGCATCCCTACGACCCAAAGATGTTCGGCATGGATCCAGACGCCCCGTTCCGCTTGGGGCTAGTGCCCGGCAGCGCGAAGGTCGGCGCACTCCACCACGAGCAACCGCTTCAACCCAAACTCGGCGAAGTGACCCTTGGCGACAAAGGCCCCGAATGGCACACCTTCCGCGTCCGGCTCGACGCCGGCTACTCGCCGCGCTTCACCTTCCCCAATGGCAACGCCGATGGTCGCAATTCGTTCAATCGCATTCTGAACAGATACCGCAATCTGCTGCCCGCAGATCAACGCAACTTCACGCCCGGAATCCGCCCCGCGCGCCCGCATCTGTTGAAGTACGGCTTCCTTCCGCAAATCCGCATTCATGAAGTGAAAGTGCGCGGACCACTCGTTGAGCAGTGGCCACCCACCCCGCAACAAGCCATACTCGGCAACCGCCCGTTTGACGCCACACGCACTCGCGAAATCATCGAACGCTTCGCCACCCGTGCTTACCGCCGTCCGGCCACAACCGAAGAAGTGGACCGCGCAATGGCCGTTGTGAACACACGCACCCGCCAGGGCGCCGTGCCATTGGAAGCCATGAAAGACGGCCTCAAAGCCGTGCTCTGCTCGCCCGCATTTATCTACCTGCCGGAGGACGCGAACAAGAAACTCACGCCCTATGCCCTCGCCTCGCGTCTCTCATACTTCCTCTGGTCTACCATGCCCGACGCCGAACTGCTGCGCGCCGCGCAATCCGGCGACCTGCTCAACACCCCGGTTTTATTGGCCCAAACGCGTCGCATGCTGGCCCACGAAAAAAGCAAAGCCTTCGTCGACGACTTCCTCAACAGCTGGCTGAACCTGCGCAGCCTGGGCGACATGCCGCCTGATCGCGACCACTTCGGCAACTTCTATACGCACGATTTGAAAGAGGCCATGCTCACCGAAACGCGTATGTTCACCAGCGCGCTTCTCAACAAGAATCTTTCGATCGCAAACTTCCTCGACTCCACATTCACGTTCTTGAACAAGCCGCTGGCCCGCCTCTACGGCATGGACGCCGGCATGAACTCGGTAGGCGGCGAACAGTTCCGCGAAGTAAAGATCAGTGACCCGCGCCGCGGCGGCCTGCTCGGCCAGGGCAGCGTGCTCACCGTCTCCGCCAACGGCATAGAAACATCGCCAGTCACGCGCGGCGTGTGGGTCCTCGAAAACATCTTCGGCACACCGCCACCACCACCGCCCGACAACGTACCGCCCATCGACCCCGACGTGCGCGGCGCAAAATCGATCCGCGAAATCCTCACCAAGCATCGTGAAAGCGCGGCGTGCATGAGTTGCCATCAACGCATCGACCCGCCGGGCTTCGCGCTCGAAAACTTCGACCCCATCGGCGGCTGGCGCACAAAGTACCCCAACGGCACAGCCATCGATGCCTCCGGTGAACTCCCCAACGGACAGACCTTCGCTGATGTGGTGACATTCAAGAAAGGCCTGCTCGTCAGCCAAACCGACTTCGCCCGCGCCCTCATCACCCAACTGCTCACCTACGGCTGCGGCCGCCGCATGGAAGCCTCCGACCGCCCCGGCATCGACAAGCTGCTCGCGGAGTCCGCCCGCAAAGGCAACGGCCTGCGCGACCTGCTGGAACTGGTGATTACAAGCGAAACATTCCGCTCCAAGTGAGCGCAAAATGGTAAGCTGGTCAATTACATTTGCCACGTCGCAAAACGGAAAAGGATGACCGCCACGCGATGCCTGATGACTCCCCGTTGAACGACGTCGCCTCCATTACTCTCATGGAGGACATCGCCCTTCTCCGCCTGCTCCATTTGGCCGATTCAGCTCTACCCATCGGCAGCGCTGCCCACTCCTACGGCCTGGAAACACTGGCCGACGAAGGCATCCTGACGGCCGCCAACCTCGAAGACTTCCTCGCCGCGTACCTGGAAGAAAATTGCGCCCTAGAATCCACCTTCGTGCGCCGCGCATGGAACTGCTCAAACACGGCACCGCGCAAACTGGGGGCGGGAGCTTGCTCCGTCCCCACGTTTGCCCCCACCCTTCAGGATCTAACCCGCGAACTCAGCGCCCGCAAACTCGCCCGCGAATCCCGCGAGGCCAGCCTGAAACTCGGCCGCCGCTTCGCCGACCTCGTCAACAACGTCACCGCCCAACCCATCATCGAACCAAACCTGCATTACCCCATTGCATTCGGAGCCGCAGGCGCGGCCTTCCAAATCCCCATCAACACGGTCGCCATGGCCTACGTCAACCAATCCATCACCGGCCTCATCTCCGCCTGCCAGCGCCTCATGCCGCTCGGCCAGGCCGCCGCCGGACGCATTCTATGGAACCTAAAACCGGCCATCGTCCGCGTATCATTTTCCGAGGAGGCTACGTGCTTCAGTCCGTATCCGGAGTTGGCGTCGATGCGCCACGGCTCCATCGAGACACGCCTGTTCATCAGCTAAGCCTCCGCTTCAGCCGCGAACAATTCCGCGTCCTGCGGCAAGACCCGCCGTGGAAAATCGTGCGCGCATTCGAACTGCCCAACGCCGGCGCCCTTGTGCATCTCAACAACGTCTCTGGAGGCGTACTCGCAGGCGACAAACTCCTGCTCGATGTGGAACTGAAGCCCGGCGCCGCAGCCCAACTCACCACCACGGGAGCCACGCGCCTCTACCGCCACCGCGCCGGTTCGGAAGACTCCGAACAACATACGAACTTTACCGTCGGCGACAACGCCATGCTCGAATACCTGCCTGACGCAGTGATCCCCTTCGCCAACTCGCGCCACCGCCAGCGCACGGAAATTCATTTGGGCACCGGCGCAACATTATTCTGGTGGGAGATGCTGGCCCCCGGCCGCCAAGCCTCCGGCGAGCGCTTCGCCTTCGAACGCCTCAGCGTGAAGTCCGAAGTCTACGCCGTCCAGCGCCCGATCATGCGAGAAGATTATGTACTGGAACCGCAGCGCCGCAACCCGGTCGCCATGGCGCGCATGCATCGCTACACGCATACGGCCAGCCTCTGCGCCGCGCAGCAGGGCCGCCCGCCAGCCTTCTGGCGCGAACTGGAAAACACGCTCAACGAAATCGCAAAGCAACACACCAGCCCCGGCGACACAGTCTGGGGCGCAAGCATGCTCGCATCGGATGGCATCGTCGTCCGCGGCTTGAGCACCAGCAGTTGTTACGTTCACAAGACATTGGTTGAATTCTGGAAGGCCGCCCGCGTAGCAATCACCGGCGTGGAAAGCGTTCCCCCAAGAAAAATATATTAACGAAGGAGATCCCCCAAACATGCACCTGACACAACGGGAGCAAGAGCGGCTCATGATCTACGTCGCCGCCGACGTGGCTCGCAAACGGCGCGCCCGCGGCCTGAAACTCAACTACCCCGAAGCCGTCGCCATCATCACGGCCGACATTCTGGAATGGGCCCGCGACGGCAAAACCGTCGTCGAAATCATGTCCCTCGGCGCAACCATTCTCACCGCTGACGACGTCATGGAAGGCATCGGCGCGATGATCCACGAAGTGCAAGTGGAAGCCACATTCCCCGATGGCACCAAACTCGTCACCGTCCACGACCCCATTCAAGGAGGCGCACACTAAATGAAACCCGGTGAATACTTTCTCGAAGCCGAACCCATCGAAGCCAACATCGGCCGCAAAACCGTCACGCTGAAAGTGAAGCACACGGCTGACCGCCCCGTTCAAGTGGGCAGTCACTACCACTTCTTCGAAGTCAACAACGCTCTACACTTCGATCGCGCCGCCGCGAAGGGCATGCGCCTCAACATCCCCGCCGGCACCTCCGTCCGCTTTGAACCGGGCGAAGAGAAGGAAGTAAATCTCGTCGAATTCGCCGGCGAAAAGCTCGTCTTCGGTCACCAAGGAAAGGGAAACCAATGAGCCTCTCCATACCAAGAAGAACCTACGCCGACCTCTTCGGCCCTACCACGGGCGACCGCGTCCGCCTCGCCGACACCGAGCTCGTCATCGAAGTGGAAAAGGACTTCGCCGTCCCCGGTGATGAAATCACCTTTGGCGGCGGCAAGGTCATTCGCGACGGCATGGGCCAAAGCTCCCGCGCCACGCGCGCCGAAAAAGCGCTCGACCTCGTCATTACCAACGCCCTCATCATCGATCACTGGGGCATCGTCAAAGGCGACATCGGCATCCGCGATGGCCGCATCGTCAAGGTCGGCAAAGCAGGCAACCCCGACACGATGCAGGGCGTCGACCCCGAACTCGTCGTCGGCGCATCTACGGAAGTCATCGCCGGCGAAAACACCATCGTCACCGCTGGCGCCATCGATAGCCACATCCACTTCATCTCGCCGCAGCAGATCTACGAAGCGCTTTCCAACGGCATCACCACCATGATCGGCGGCGGCACCGGCCCCGCCACGGGCACCAACGCCACCACGTGCACGCCCGGCGCGTGGAACCTCGCCCGCATGATGGAAGCGGCCGACGCATGGCCCATGAACTTCGGCTTCCTCGGCAAAGGCAACACCAGTACCAAAGAGCCGCTCGCTGAACAGGTGCGCGCCGGCGCCTGCGGCCTGAAGCTGCATGAAGACTGGGGCACCACGCCCGCCGCCATCGACACGTGCCTGCAGGTGGCCGACGACATGGACGTGCAGGTGGCCATCCATACCGACACCATCAACGAAGCGGGCTTCGTCGAAGACACCATCGCCGCCATCGCGGGCCGCACCATCCACACCTATCACACCGAAGGTGCAGGCGGCGGACACGCACCCGACATTATCCGCATCGCCGCGCTGCCCTACATTCTGCCATCATCGACGAACCCCACGCGGCCATACACCGTCAATACTATCGCTGAACACCTGGACATGTTGATGGTCTGCCATCACCTGAATCCATTGGTGCCGGAAGACGTGGCGTTCGCCGAAAGCCGCATCCGCCCCGAGACCATCGCCGCCGAAGACATTCTGCACGACCTCGGCGTCTTCAGCATGATCTCCAGCGATTCGCAAGCCATGGGCCGCATCGGCGAAGTGGTCACGCGCACCTGGCAAACTGCACACAAGATGAAGACGCAGCGCGGTGCCCTCGCTGGGGACTCCGCCCGCAACGACAACACACGCGTCCGCCGTTACGTGGCCAAGTACACGATCAACCCCGCCATCGCCCACGGCATCGCGCACGAAGTCGGCTCCATCGAACCCGGCAAGCTCGCCGATCTCGTCATCTGGAAGCCCGCCATGTTTGGCGTGAAGCCGGAGATGATCATCAAAGGCGGCTTCATCGCCTGGAGCGTAATGGGCGACGCCAACGCATCGATCCCCACGCCGCAGCCGGTAATCTATCGGCCCATGTTCGGCTCATTCGGAGGCGCGACGGCGGCCACCGCGGTGACCTTCGTTTCGCAGGCTTCCGTCGAAGCAGGCATCGGCAAGCTGTTCCGCAAGCGGGCCGTGGCCGTGAAAAACTGCCGCAACGTGGGCAAGAAGGACATGATCCACAACTCGGCCACACCCAACATCGAAGTGGACGCGGAGACATACGAAGTGCGCGCCGATGGCGAGTTGCTCACCTGCGAACCCGCAAGCGTGCTGCCCCTGGCCCAACGCTACTTCCTGTTCTAGGGTAGGACAGGCGATGCGCCTGTCCACCAACTAATTTAAAAGGATTCCCAAAAAATGAGAGCATTCCGAGTAGGCATCGCCGGTCCCGTAGGCTGCGGCAAAACCGCCCTGGTAGACCGCCTCAGCGCCCATCTCTGGCCAGCCATCAACCTGGCCGTAATCACCAACGACATCTACACCAAAGAAGACGCCGAGTTCCTCGTCCGCCAAGGCACTCTGCCTACGAACCGCGTCCTCGGCGTAGAAACCGGAGGCTGCCCGCACGCTGCCATCCGCGAAGACGCGTCGATGAATCTCGACGCCATCGACGAACTCGAAGCCAC
The DNA here is from genome assembly GCA_903881085.1 of uncultured Acidobacteriia bacterium. Lineage (GTDB taxonomy): Bacteria > Acidobacteriota > Terriglobia > Bryobacterales > Bryobacteraceae > CAIRSA01. Next base: position 15,354 of record CAIRSA010000064.1, on the reverse strand, counting down.
CCACAGCGGCCTCGAACTCATCCTCGTAGAAAGCGGCGGCGACAATCTTTCCGCGGCCTTCAGCCCCGAACTGGTCGACGCATTCATCTACGTAATCGACGTTTCCGGCGGCGACAAAATCCCGCGCAAAGGCGGCCCCGGCATCAAGCGCAGCGGCCTGCTCGTCATCAACAAAATCGACCTCGCGCCCTTCGTCGGCGCCTCGCTCGAAGTCATGGACCGCGACGCCAAACGCCAGCGCGGAGACCTGCCTTTTTTCTTCACCAACATGAAAACCGAAGAGGGCCTCGACAAAATCATCGGCTGGCTAAAAGCCCAAATGGCCAACGGCCTCACCGCCTCCGGCCGCCCGCCCATCGTCCCGCACAGCCACAGCCACGACGACGGCCACCATCACCACCACGACCATTCGCATTAACCAGACTGCGCAAACGTGGCGACACTTGCTTCCTTCGCCGCGACAAGTCGCAAACTGGGGACGGGAGCTTGCTCCGTCCCCAAGTTTGCCCCAACCAGAATATGAACATTGAGCAACGTCTGTTGACCCCATGGAGGACACCACATTCGCCGGAGGTGCTTGAACAGGAACTTCGTCGTGAATTGGGGCCAACTTATGTGCTATATTCCAAGTCCGCAAGGGCGCTTGCAGTCGCCGTCGACAGGGACGATGTATTGTTTGAGATTTCTGACGGCACCAGCACATGTTACGCCGTTGTTCATCTGACATGGAGTGGGCAGGCAGAATTCAAGAATTGTCCTTTCACCCGTGTGTTCGAGTCCCTGGAGCAATGGCTCGAATGGATGAAAGCCGACCATGACGACTACTCTCGCGGCTAGCGTATTTGCGGCAAATTGTGATCGAACAGAACCTTCACGCCACGCGCAATCCCTGCGAAGCGTGCGCAAATGCGATCAATTGCTCAATGGTCGAAATAGAAAGATCCGGATAGTTTTCTTGGATCTCCTCAATCGGAGAACCAAGTTCGGCATCTTGCACTATGGTGTCCGCCAGAATGCGCGTACCTCGCACAACAGGCTGTCCCGATACCTTGCCCGGAACACGCTCAACGAGTGCGCATCCAGTCCAATCCACGTAGCTGTCAGTCGATGCCATTCGATTACCTACTTTGCTCGTAAATCTTTTTGATCGCTCCGTGGAGGCATTAGGACATTGCCACCGCTCAAACTGCTGCCTGGGATTTTATCTCTCGTAGCACCGCAGTAATTTGAAGTTGGGAACTGGCCCCTACGAAAACAGGGAGGACGCCTAGACTGCTCCAGGACTTTCGGCGAAAAGGCTTAACTGTTCCGAGAGTTCACCAATCACAATGCTGTGGCCCGACCCGGCTCCTGGTTCCGCTCAAATTCCATTTTGAGCCCCAGGAAATGTGACCTTGCAAACAAATCAGCGAGATTATGGACCTGCTGATGCACAGTCCTCTTGCTGTCATGCCGCCGTTCAAGAAACGCGTTGGAGTCGAAGCAATACCAAACTGTAGCTGCTGAACGACGGCAATCAGCAAATCAACGCCCTAAGACCTCCGCTGACATCCTAGACACACAGCACCCCGGAGGAGGCAAAATTTATATTGACTATTACATAATAGTAAATTACCATTATTTTTAGATGGCGAAAGTAATCATCGAAATACAGAATGCGGAGTTGGCGGATCTCTTGCGTTTGCCGGAAGTTGTCAAACTTCTAGACGCAGGCCGTGTATCGGTTCAGACTGAACTGCCTCAATTGCCGCTAGCCGAATCTCCAGCAATACTTCAACAAACAGCCCCGTCAACCCGCCAAGTAGGACGTGAAATGTTTGAGAGGCGGGCGGGCGAACGTGGATTCAAGATTCGGCCCTCCGGGCAGTCCGGTGTAGGAGATCTCGTCGTCGAAGGTCAGATAAGCTCCAAACCAGTCCGACTCGTCTGCGCAGAGAGTCCTAGGATTAGCCTGAGGACAGAATGGGACGAACCCGCAGACCTAACTTTCGCGTATATTTGGCTGTTGCCGACTGGTACCCGAATATTCCTAATGAGTTACACGGATGCTGCACATGTTCTGGGGGAGAAAGCGTTAAAGAGCCCCTCATTCACCAACCGAGGTTACTACACAACGATGGTTACACCAAGGCGGCAACGGCTGATGGAGCCTTTCGAGGACAACTGGGATGTATTTAATTCATGAGGCCAGGAGGCTACTAATGCGACGGAACACCAAAGTGATTGCAGCAGTTGGGTTGATTCCTGAACCGAGGGAATTGCGCGCGGTTTGCCGTAGGAGGACCTTCTTCGGCGACATTAAGGGCGTTGTTCTCTCGAACTCCCATCGTGTTTTCACAGCAACTCTCGAAGTCGACGGCTCGATTACGATTGACGGACATTCCTGGGGAGATGGTTTCCCATCCTATGCGCTGGCTGCCGTCAGGAATCTGGCGGAGGGGAGGAAACTCCTTGGTCCTGTCAAGCCGACTGGAGGTTGGCCATACTGGCATTACCTCGACGAGGTGACTGGCGAATGGGAGAATCTAAATCACCTTTGGGAAAGGGCCTGCGAAGCTGGTGCGGTCGGGCCATTACATGTATAAGGGCCTTGCCATATGAGCGCGGGTGCCACGCGAACAGCCCCCGCCGTCAGTGTCTGCAACGTGTATATTGACGGCTACAATTTCTATTATTCGATCAGCAAGCGCGATCACCAATTCCTGAAGCTTGGCTGGTGCGACTTTTCCCTGCTATCATCCAGGCTGGTAAAGAGGGCATTTCCAGGCGCAAGGGTAGGGGCCGTCAAATATTTCACGGCTCCCGTGAGCCGACACGAGATCCATCATGGCGAGGCTCGTCGACAACAACTTTGGCTTGATGCTCTAAAGTTCGGGTCTCGGTCTCAGGTCCGAGTGATCCACGGCTACTACGCCCAACATGAGGACAAGCCGAGGGTAGAGAAGCAGACCGACACGAACCTCGCTATCAGCATGATCAGGGATTCGATCATGTCGCCTGACGACCTAAGACACGGAGAGTTCTGTGGTCGGGACCACTTCTCGCCCTGCAACGGCGCGCTCTTAGTTAGCAGCGACAGCGATTTCCTCCCCGCCGTCCGTATGGTGGGAGACTATGGCATGGATGTCGCAATCTTTCGTCAGGTTGGTGATCATGACGGCAGCAAGAACCGTGCCCACCCTAAACTTCACCAACATGAAATCGCCGAAGAAGATCTGAAGTGCAGCATGCTCCCGGACCGCATACCGCGGGAAGATGGCCCGCCAATTACGTGGACAGAGTATATGGAATTGAAGAAAGCGAGCGAAGCGGTTTCGCCTGCGGTCGATAATGAATGCTTCGCCCAGTGTCAAACCGAGGCATTAGAGAGCGACGATCATGAAACCAAGGTCGGATGTGTTGTACGCCACCCCAGGCGCGGCATCGTAGTGAGAGGCCACAACACTCTCCCTCGGGGCGTCAAGGCTTTTCCCGCCGAACGGTTGTTGCGACCAGAAAAGTACACCTGGATTGAACATGCGGAGCGAAATGCCCTGTACCGGGCTGCCAGGAATGGTATTCCACTCAGGGGTTGCACCATGTACGTAGAACTGATGCCGTGCGTAGACTGCGCGCGGGGCATAATCCAATCGGATATCAAGCAGGTCGTGGTTTCTCGCGACAGGATGCGGGACTATTCGAATTTGATCTATCGCGAGCAGCATGCCATCTCCGAAGTGCTGTTCAAAGAAGCTGGAGTCCAGCTTAGAATGGCATGACGTATGGACGACAATTTCGATGGGGCTGATTTACCGAACCAAGAGATTCAGGATTATCCCGGACATCGGCGAACTGCGATGGGCACGAACGTACTTAAGAAGAAGAAGAAAAGACGGCAAACTTTTTATGTTGCCCGGCAAGGCCAGAACCGGCGAGATTCAGCGTGTCACTCAGAACTTCTGCGTCGAGGGGATTTTCTACTCCTTGACCGATTCCATTATTTGATGAGCTTCACGGGGCTCAGGAATTTGAACTTTCCGGCTGGGAAACTTCTTTTCACCTTTCAAATGGGCCAGAATATCCAGCGCTGCTTGTTCCAACTCTAATCCGAGTTTTGTTCGATGGTCCATATCAATATTTCGTTTGATGGATCTCGTTTACGTCACACTCAGACAGCCTCAACCAGCTCCAAATGCGACGGCTCTGGAATCGGGTCTCCATCCTCCCGCATAGCCGCAAGATGCATTTCCATTGCCTTCGCCATTCGCGCCCTGGTCTCTTCCAATGTACGGCCAGTGGCCACGCAACCCGGAAGGTCGGGCGCATAGGCACCATAACCAGTAGAGGATTTTTCAAACAGAACTGGGAATTTGTTCATGGAATACCCGCCTGCTTCATTATAGACTTTTGCGTGTTCGGTGGGATTTCGTCGGAGTCATGCCCAGCTACAGTCACTTTCCCCTTCTTGCTGGGGTGTACAAATTGACGGTGACTCCCCACCTGATTCCGAACAGTCCAACCATCGGTGCGGAGGATTCTGAGCATGTCCCGGACCTTCATCGCCTTGCCTCAAGCAGACTTAAGCCTTACGGCTATCAGTCTACACCGAAGCAATGCCCGCCCCGCTACACGCTCAAATGCGCCTTGACCACCTCATCCGTCAACTCCCCAATCTCACCCGCCGCCACGCGCCGACCCTTATCCAAAATACAAAACTCACTCGCCACGCGCCGCGCAAACGGCAGCTTCTGCTCCACCAGCAGCAGGGTCAACCCCTCCTCCTGATTCAACCGCAGCAGAATATCGCCAATCATATGAACCACGTTAGGCTGAATGCCCTCCGTCGGCTCATCCAAAATCAGCAGTTTCGGCTCCAACACCAGCGCCCGACCAATCGCCAGTTGCTGTTGCTGTCCGCCCGACAGATCGCCACCGCGCCTGTTCAGCATCTGCTTCAACACCGGAAACAGTTCGTAGATACGCTTGGGAATCGACTTCACGCCACCCTTCCGAATCCCCAACCCCACCTTCAAATTCTCTTCCACCGTCAACTGCGCAAAAATCTCGCGCCCCTGCGGCACGTATCCGATACCCACGCGCGCCCGCTGCTCCGCCGGCAGCGTCAACAGATTCACGCCCTCAAATTCAATACTGCCGGAACTGCACTGCTGCAAGCCCATCACGCATTTCAGCAACGTCGTCTTACCCATGCCGTTGCGCCCCATCAGGCACATCCGCGACCCTGCCGGCACCGTCAAATCCACGTCCCACAAAGTGTGGCTACCGCCATAAAACTGGTTGAGAGTTTTGATATTCAGCATGCTTACTCTCCCAGATAAACTTCCCTGACCTTCTGGTCGCTCTGCACTTTGTCCATATCTCCCTCGGCAATCACGTGGCCCTCGTGCAGCACCGTCACGCGCTTGGAAATCGATCGCACGAACGCCATATCGTGCTCCACCACAACCACCGAATGTTCGCCCGCCAACGACCTCAGTAACTCCGCCGTGCGTTCAATCTCATGCGGCGTCATCCCTGCCACCGGTTCGTCCACCAGCAATAATTCCGGATTCTGCATCAGCAGCATCCCGATCTCCAGCCACTGCTTCTGCCCGTGCGCCAGAATGCGGCCCAGATACGTCCGATGGTCCTTCAGCCCGATGATCTCCAGCACCTCGTCAATTCGTTGCTTCTGTGCCGCCGTGGTGCGCGCCCGAAACGTGGCCCACACCGATCGCTTGCCGGCCAGCGCCATCTCCAAATTCTCAAACACAGTGAGTTGCTCAAACACAGTAGGCTTCTGAAACTTGCGTCCGATACCAGCCGCCACAATCTCCGGCTCGCGCAACTTCAACAAGTCGATCTCTTGGCCGAACCACGCCGTGCCCGAATCCGGCTTCGTCTTCCCCGTGATCACGTCCATCATCGTCGTCTTGCCCGCACCATTCGGCCCGATGATGCACAGCATCTCACCCGGCTCAACATACAAGGTGAGTTCGTTCAGCGCCTTAAACCCATCGAAGCTGACGGTCAGGTTTTCCAGATAAAGCCGCTTGTCGCGAACGCTCATTTCTCTTTCCCCCGCGCCATCACCACGCCTATGATCCCTCGCGGCAGGAAGATCGTCACCAGCACGAACAGCGCGCCCAGCGCATACAGCCACGCATCGGGCAGCGCGCCGGTGAAGTACGTCTTCGCATAGTTCACCATCACCGCTCCGGCAATCGCGCCGAACAAAGTACCGCGTCCACCCACGGCCACCCAGATCACCGCTTCAATCGAATTGATCGGCGCGAACTCGCCCGGATTGATAATGCCGATCTGCGGCACATACAGCGCTCCGGCCACACTGGCAATCAGTGCCGACATCACAAATAGCCACAGCTTGAACGATTCCACCGGATAGCCCAGAAACCGCGTACGGCTCTCGGCATCGCGTATTGCGCGAATCACGCGTCCGGCGCGCGAATCAACCACCGCGCGGCAAGCCAGATAACTCCCTGCAACCGCGGCTATAGTAAACAACAGCAGGACGACGCGCGTGCTGTCGGAATGCAAGTCGAACCCCAGAATATCTTTGAAGTCGGTGAAGCCGTTGTTGCCGCCAAAGCCCATATCGTTGCGGAAAAACGCCAGCATCAACGCGTAAGTCAGCGCTTGCGTAATGATCGAAAAATACACGCCCGTCACGCGTGAACGAAACGCGAACCATCCGAACACCAGTGCCAGCAACCCCGGCACCACAATCATCATCAGCATCGCCACGGCGAAATGATTGAACCCGTACCAGAACCACGGCAGCGATTTATAATTCAAAAACACCATGAAATCGGGCAGAATCGGATCGCCATACACGCCGCGCGGCCCAATTTGCCGCATCAGATACATTCCCATCGTATAGCCGCCCAGCGTAAAAAACGCCGCGTGGCCCAAACTCAAAATGCCGCAGTATCCCCAAATCAGATCCACCGCCAGAGCCAGCATCCCGTAACACAGGTACTTGCCGATCAGTGTAATTCCGAATGGGGATAGATGCAGCGGCGAAGAAGCCGGCACCAGTAGATTCAAAACCGGTACGGCAATGGCAACAATGGCAAGAACCAATAGTAGCCATGCGCCGCCCCGGTCTCCCTCCGAAAGTTTATTCCACAAGCGCAACACTTCTACTTATCCTCCGCAGCCCGGCCCGTTTGCGGAAACAGCCCGCGCGGCTTGGTCTGAATGAAAAGAATGAGTGCAATCAAAACGAAAATCTTCGCCAACACCGCGCCTGCAAAAGGCTCCAGCAACTGATTCACAACGCCCATTGAGATGCCGCCAATCAGCGATCCCCACAGGTTGCCCACACCGCCGAACACCACCACCATGAACGAATCGATGATGTACGCCTGCCCCAGATTCGGTCCCACGTTCGTCAACTGGCTGAGCGCCACGCCAGCCACGCCCGCAATGCCAGAGCCCAGACCGAATGTCATCGCATCCACCCACTCCGTGCGAATGCCCATCGCCTTCGCCATCGCCCGGTTCTGCGACACCGCGCGAATATCCAGTCCCAACCGCGTCTTCTTCAGCACCAGCATGATCAGCGAAAAAACAATCAGCGTGAACAGCACAATGTACAACCGGTTGTAAGTAATCGCCAGCGCATCATTCACGCGCAGCGAGCCGCTCATCCACTCCGGCGTGATCACCGATTTATTGAGCGCGGAAAAAACAGAACGAACCGTCTGCTGCAGCACCAGGCTCAAGCCAAACGTGGCGAGCAGTGTCTCCAACGGACGTCCATAAAGATACTTGATGATCGTGCGCTCAAGCAAAATACCGGCCAGACCCGACACACAGAAGGCCGCCGGAATCGCCACCAGAATCGACCACCCAATGTGATCGGGCATAGCCATCTGCACCACATAAGTCGTATAAGCGCCCAGCATCATCAGCTCGCCGTGGGCCATATTAATCACGCCCATCACACCAAACGTAACGGCCAGGCCAATCGCAATCAGCACCAGCACCGATCCAAGACTAAGCCCAAAGAACAACGTCTCAATGCCGGAATAGAAGCCACGCCATTGATCGATTCCCGATACAGCGTCGGCCGCGGCTCTGCGCAGCGCATCGTCCTTCTCCACATAGCTGCCGTCAGCAGCTTTCTCAAGCAACAACGCAAGCCGGTTGCGAACGTCCTGACTCACGCTGCTCTTCAGCATGGAAACCGCATCCAGCTTTGCCTTCGCATCCTGCCCTTCCAAGGCCGCCAGCGCGAGTGCCGAAGCAATCTCCGCCTTCACCCCAGAGTCGGTCTCTGCGCTCAAACGTTCCCGCAGGAACTTTACGGTCCCTTCGTCCAGCGACTTCTCCATCGCCCGCACGGCCTCCATGCGCACCGAAACCTCAGGCGCCGACAGCGAGAAGTGTGCCACCACGGTTCTCAATTCCAGGCGCAACGCATTGTTGGTGCCGATCTTCGTCAAGCTATCGGCCGCCGCACTGCCGGCGCTTTTCAATGTGATTGGATCGATAAGATTGAGGGGGTCGCCCTCTTCGGTCTTGGAAAGAAAAATCTGTTGATCGCTATTGCGGAAGTACAGCCGGTCTTCCATAAATGCCGTGAGCACCGCGCGTACGCTCGGATGTCCGCTCTTGCTGATGCGATCGACAATCGCGGCCTTGTCATCATAGCCGGCCTCGCGCAACTCGCCAAGAGTGGCAAGGAAACTCACATCGTTGGGGGACTGGGCGTGTAGGGAAAAAACGCCCCATAGGGCGAACGCCAGCATGGATAGCCGCCGCCCGCCCGATAGGTTCTGTCTCATTTTGTTTATTTGTAGTTCTGTCCGGAGCACTTCTTGGTGACCTTGTTATAGTTACCACACTTCAAGGTGACCCAATCCGCTTCGATGTCCTTGCTGCCCGGCAGGAAGTCAGACCACGCATCGCCAGGAACCGCACCAGCCGATTTCCAAACGGTGTTGAACTGTCCGTCCGCCTTCACTTCGCCGATGTACTCCGGCTTGGTGATGTGGTGGTTCGGCAATACTTTTGCCATACCGCCCGACAGATTCGGAGTTTCCAGGCCAATGATTGCAGCCAGAACCTTCTCCACATCCGTCGACTTCGCCTTCTCAACAGCCTTGATCCACAGGTTGAAACCGATGTAGGTAGCTTCCATCGGATCGTTGGTGGTGCGCTTCGGGTTCTTCACGAAGGCTTTCCACTCAGCGATGAACTTTGCGTTGGCCGGGGTCTTGGTGCTCTGGAAGTAGTTCCAGGCTGCCAGGTGGCCCAGCAGCGGCTTGGTGTCGATGCCGGAGAGTTCTTCTTCACCGACCGAGAAAGCCACAACCGGGATCTGCTCAGCGGAAACCTTCTGGTTGCCGAGCTCTTTGTAGAACGGCACGTTGGCGTCGCCGTTGATGGTGGAAACCACAGCGGTCTTTTTGCCGGCCGAGCCGAACTTCTTGATCGCCGCAACACGTGCCTGCCAGTCAGAGTGGCCGAACGGAGTGTAGTTGATGGAGATGTCTTCTGCCTTCACGCCCTTCGCCTTCAGGTAGGCTTCCAGAATCTTGTTGGTGGTGCGCGGATAAACGTAGTCGGTTCCTTCCAGAACCCAACGCTTCACCTTCACCGAATTCATCAGGTAGTCAACAGCCGGAATCGCCTGCTGATTCGGCGCGGCGCCGGTGTAGATTACGTTCTTCGAAGATTCTTCACCTTCATACTGAACCGGGTAGAACAGCAGGCCGTTGTCCTTTTCGAACACCGGCAGAACCGACTTGCGGGAAACCGAAGTCCAGCAGCCGAAGGTCACGGCAACTTTGTCTTTTTCCAGCAACTGCGAAGCCTTCTCCGCAAACAACGGCCAGTTGGAAGCAGGGTCAACAACCACTGCCTGCAGCTTCTTGCCGAGTACGCCGCCCTTCTTGTTCTGGGCGTCGATCATCATTAGAACGGTATCTTTCAGCGTCGTTTCGCTGATCGCCATGGTTCCAGAGAGGGAGTGGAGAACTCCGACTTTAATCACGTCCTGCGCCATCGCAAGATTCGATGCCACCACTCCGGCTATCAGTAGCCAGGAAGTTAACAACAGTCCTTTAAATTTCATGCATTGACTCCTTGGTAGATTCTAAAATTGGGAACTCTGAATTACATCTGGATCTGGAGGCCGACGCCAACCTGCATCATGTTCGGGCGAACCTTGTCGAAACGGGTGTCGCGAACGAAGGTCATGATGCGCGCCTTGAACTGCTTCATCACGTAGTTGACGTTGAATTCGGTGGTCTTCTGGTTGTAGTCGAGATTACCTTTACCACCGTGCGTGAATTCCGCCGAAGCAAACTTGCCGAGGATCTGAAAGTTGCCGATGCCAACTTTCTGCGGGAACAGATATGCGCCCAAGCCATACGCGCCTTGGCTGTGGCCATAATTGCCGTCATAACCACCCAGCATGCTGTAGTTCGAATATTCGCTTTCCAGCGATACCACGCCGCCGTTGCCCAGTTTCTTTTCCATCAGGAAGTCCACTGTGGTTGCTGTGTGTCCGTTCTGAACCTGCGTTGCGCCGCCCAAAGCGAGTAAGTTCTTATCGCCATAGTAAGTGCCGTTCAGATAGTAGCCTTCTTCTTTGTCCCAGAAATCGATCTGGATGCGGCCTGCGCCAATAACATCGGACTTACCGGTTGCGGAACCGCCGTCAAAAGCGCCCAACGAAAGCTTCACTTTGTTGAAGTCGCCCCACCATGCAACGCCGTTATCGCGGCCTTGAAATACGAAGGGGTGGCCGTTCTGAATACCATCGGTGTAGACGCCCCACTGATTTGCGTAGTACGGGCCATACAGGTTAGCGCGATCGCTAGGCGGTAGGAAGCGGCCGGCCCAGATGTTGAATTTCGGGTTGAGTTCGAAACGCGCAACCGCGTCCAGAACTCCGATTTTGTTGTTCGCACCGTCATATTCGGTGTTGAACATAAACTTGATCTCTTTGGTGATAGAGCCGTTGACATACAAACGGGCGCTGTCCAAATTGAACTTATCGGTCGAATCTGCCTTGTCGGGCTCGGTGTGCACGAAGCTGGTGCGCATGCCGCCGCCAATCGTTACGGGGCCTAGGTCAACCTGAGCCATCGTGAGCGGGGCAACTGCGAGCAGTCCAGAAAGCAGGACCATGGCGGGAGCACAACGCCGCGCAATGAACGAACCTTCATTGCGGACAAATCGTTTATGCATAGATAGAAATCTCCTATGGCGCGTGAAGCACCTGTGTGAATTTGTTCGTGTTGAAATCGGGAATCGATCCGCAAAGCGCTTGTCTGCCTGGATGGCTAGGGGTAACTGCCGTCCGGCAATGTGGACAAATCCACGTCTACGGGGTTGATACAAGCAATGCCGGCGTTATCTGGGGCGGCAACGGGCTCAGCGTCTCTAACGATGACAGGTTCGTTTAGATGAGTTTGAATATATCATGACGTTACATGGATTACTCATAGATAATTTTGATAGGCACCCAAAGGGACCAACAAACACTTTAACCAGCCTGCTTTGATAGACTTGCGCTGTCCGCTTGCAAATATGAATTACCATATTTCGTTTCTATTTCTCTGTGCCGCTATGCGGCGGAGATACTGCGCAGATCAGCCGCACGCATCAGCGACAACTCAGGCTTGGCCGGGTTATAACACACGGGAATCGACACACCACGGAATTCTTCGACGAAACTGTCCGCATCTTTTTCCCGAGCGAACCTGCACCTGCAGAATCCGGAATAAAAGGCACCCTCGACCGAATACGAATAGGCGAGTTCACCCATGTGGAAAGACCCGGCCCGCGAATTGCCGCTATGCCCTTGCCGGACCGTTGCGTACTCCACCTTGGCCGTGACAACAGGCCACGACTCCCATCCCTGCCAATCCTTGCTCTCCTTGTAATGCTTGATCACGGCCTTGACCGCTGCGCCTACCAGCAGCAGGATGACGGCTGCCGTAAACGACCACGCTTGGGCAATCACGAAACTGGCAATGCCCAGGATGTACCAGACCGGATTCCGCAGTTGCGGATCGCTGTCTTCGGAAGTTGCAGGATGCAGAACATCGTACATCCAGACAGCTTACCAAAGCCCACAATTTGATATCCTCAACAGTATCCGGCCTCCAAGATGACTTCCCAAATTGCAGCGTTCTTGCTATCTGTCTCCGCATTGCACGCGGCTGACTATTCGTTCGACGACGCGCAAGCACTCTTGAAGACCAACTGCGCGAAGTGCCATCAGGGCAAGGTAGCACTTGGCGGCTTCAACCTCGCAAAGTATCCCACGGAAGCCAGCATCTCTGCCGACTATCCGAAATGGGCCAATGTGCTGGCCCGCGTCCGTTCCCGTGAAATGCCGCCCAAGAGCGCGCCCGCCCCAACCGTCGACCAGCGCGAAGACTTCACCGGTTGGCTGGAACAAACACTCCGCGCCGCCGCCTGCTCCAGCGGCGCCAAGCCCAAGGCACCTCCCTCCCGCCGACTCAATCGCAACGAATATACAGCTACCATCCGCGACCTGCTCAACATTCCAGTAAACGCCGGCACCGGCCTCCCCGCCGATGGCGCAGGCGGCGAAGGCTTCGACAACGCCGGCGAAACACTGATGCTTTCGCCCATCCACGCCGAAAAGTTCCTCGATGCCGCCAAGCTCGCCCTCGATTACGGACTGAAAGATCCGAAGTCCCGCGCCGGCTTCATCATCGCCGACCCCAGCGACAAGCTGACCGCCGACCAGGCCGCGCAAAAAGTGCTCGCCGCCTTCCTGCCCCGCGCCTTTCGCCGCCCCGTGACCGACGCAGAATTAGCCCGCTACCTGGACCTCTTCCAGCGCGCCCAAAAGCGCGGCGATTCGTATCAACAGGCGATCGAATACGCGCTTGAAGGCGTGCTCATCTCGCCCCATTTCCTGTTCCGATTGGAAAAGGACGACTACGCGCTCGCCTCGCGCCTATCCTATTTCCTCTGGGGCAGCATGCCCGACAAAAAGCTCTTCGACCTCGCCCGCGACGGCAAAATGAAGGATCCGGAAATCATGCAGCAGCAGGTGGTACGCATGCTGAAAGACATCAAGGCGATGGAATTCTGCGAGCGCTTCGTCGAACAATGGCTCGGCACCCGCGAACTCGGCCGCGACATCAAACCCGACCCGAAGCTGTTCAAGGAATACTACGACGCCGAGATGCAGGCCGCCATCCGTTATGAGCCGATCCTCTTCTTTCAGGAGATCCTCGCCAACGACCTCTCGCTGCTCAACCTGATCGATTCGAAGTTCTCCGTCCTCACCAACAAAAGCGGCAAGCTCTATGGCCTGAAGATCAAGGACCTGAAATCGCAGCCACTCCGCTTCGACCTGCCCGAGGGCAGCCATCGCGGCGGGCTACTATCGATGGCCGCCGTGCTCGCTGTCTCGTCCTACCCAACCCGCACCAGCCCAGTCCTCCGCGGCAAGTGGGTCCTCGAATCCATCCTCGGCACGCCGCCCCCGCCGCCTCCGCCAAACGTCCCCGCGCTCAAAGAAAATCACGAAGGCGACAGGCCTGCGACAATGCGAGAACGCCTCACGCAGCACCGCGCCGACCCCGTCTGCGCCAGCTGCCACAACCGCATGGACCCCATCGGCTTCGGCCTCGAGAGGTACGACGTGCTCGGCCGCTGGCGCACCGAGGACTCCGGCAAGCCCATCGACGCCAAAGGCTTGCTGCCCGATGGCTCTGAATTCGATGGCCCCGACGAATTGAAAAAGGTGCTGCTCACGCGCAAAGACCTCGTCATCCGCAACCTCACCACAAAATTGCTCGGCTACGCCCTCGGCCGCGGCCTAACACTCGAAGATTCCTGCGAAGTTGACCGCATCGTCAAGGTGGTCGCGCAAAATAATTACAGCGCGCATACACTAGTTAAAGAGATCGTTTTAAGCGCGCCCTTCCGCGCGCAGGAGTCGAAGCCGTGATGAAGCCTTTATCCCGACGGACATTATTGCGCGGCGCTGGCGTTTCGCTCGCTTTGCCGTGGCTGGAAGTCATGCATGCCGCGCCAGAAAAAGCCACGCCCCTCATTCGCATGGCCGCGATGTACATGCCCAACGGCACGCATCCCGGCATGTGGACGCCCACGGGCGAAGGCCGCGACTTCACGCTCTCTCCCACGCTTTCCTCGCTGGAAGATCTGAAGAACCAGCTGCTGATCGTGACCAATCTGTGGAATGCCGACAGCAAAGGCGGCGACGGTCACTATGTAAAGAGCTCCGGCTTTCTCACCTGCACCACCATCACGAAAACACTCGGCGTGGACGTCAGCTGCAACGGCATCTCTATGGACCAGATGGCAGCGCAAAAGTCTGGCAAGCTGACCCCGCTCGCATCGATGGAACTAGGCGTAGCGCCTGTCACCACGGGCGTCGATAAGAACGTTGGCTACACGCGAGTCTATGGATCGCACATCGCCTGGGGTGGCCCCACGGCACCCTTGGCCCGCGAAATCGATCCTCGCCTGGTGTTCGAACGGCTGTTCCGCGCCAGCGGTCCTCAGGGCAGTTCCGCCAAGCAGGACATTCAACTGCTTGACCGCGTGCTGGAAGATTCCAAGCAACTGCGCACGCAGTTGGGTGCGGCCGATCGCCAGCGCCTCGACGAATATCTCTCCGGTGTGCGTTCGCTAGAAGACCGGCTCGATCGCGCCACCCGCCCGCAACAGACCAAGTGGCAACTGCGCGCGCCGTTCGACCCCAACGCCAAGCCCGCCGGTATCCCCAAAGAGTACGCCGAGCACGTGCGCCTGATGATGGACATGATCGCGCTCGGCTTCCAGACCGACACCACGCGCGTCGCCACGTTTATGTTCAACAACGAGGTGAGCAACCAGAGCTTCAAGTTCCTCGCTGGCGTGAACGACGCGCACCACACACTTTCGCACCACCAGAACGACGCTGAAAAGATGCGCCAGTATCAGCTCATCAACGCCTGGCACACGGAACAGTACGGCTACCTGCTACGCAAATTGAACGCGATGAAGGAAGGCGAATCCACGGTGCTCGACAACTCGATGATCCTCCTCGGCGCAGGCTTCCGCGACGGCAACAAGCACGACCCGCACAACCTGCCCATCATCCTGGCAGGCCGCGCCGGCGGCCGCATCGACGCAGGCCAGCACCTGAGCTACGCCCCAGACTCGCCACTCGCGAACCTCTACGTATCGATGCTAGACGCCTTCGGCACCCCCGTGGAACGCTTCGCCGACAGCACCGGCCCGCTCCGCGGCGTGCTGGCTTAGTGCCAGGGTGGGGCGGGCAATTTGCCTGCCCTGACTAACTTTAAAGTCACGTACCCCTCACTGACGAGGCTTCCCAAGGCT
>CAIRSA010000063.1 GCA_903881085.1 uncultured Acidobacteriia bacterium | reverse complement strand
TTTGGAAACGGGTGAAGGGGGCATAAGCCGCTTTGACCGCGCGCAGATCGTTTTTTCGCTGGTGGCGGCGTTTGCGCGGGCGGGTCAGCTGGTGCTGGCGGATGATGCGGTCGAGGGGTGCGCATCTTGACACTGTTGTTAATATAGAGGGGTAACGGTTCCTCCACCGTGAAGCAAACAACAACATCATGGAAGGAGTGTCATTATATGAATCAACCGAAGAAGGCTTGGCCGAGTCTGGCTGAGATTGAGCGTGAAGTGGTGGCGGAAAGCCGCGAATGGGGGCGGCAGCGACTCCAGGAGCGCTTGCAACAACTCGCCGAGCAACAGGGCGAGGCTTTTCCCCCTCGGGCAACGCCAGCATCGCCAACTCACCCTGCACAGCGAACTGGGAAAAGTAAGCCTAAAGGTTGATTACGGGTTGAACCGGCAGACCGGCCAATGGCTGTGTCCGGCGCAACGTGCGTGGGGTTTGCGTCCGCATCAAAAGATCACCCCCGCTTTTGCCCAGAAGTTATGTTTTACGGTGACCGCGACCGGTTCCTACGAGGAGGCGGCGCAGGTGGTCAGCCAATGGGCTGAGGCGATGGACGATTCGACCTTGCACCGCTTGGTGCAACGGACAGGAGAGCAAGCCGAAGCACAACGCGTGGCCCGTTTGGCCAACCCGCCGGCGGAAAGACAGCCCCAGCGGCAAGCCAGTGCGCTGGCCGTGCTGATGGTTGATGGCTGGCAGGTGCGCCATCGCGGTCCAGGCTGGGGCCGGAGCCGATCAAAGGAGTCGCATGTGGAATGGCACGAAATGAAGACGGGCGTGTTTTATTTGCACGAACAAGCGGCTCAAACGGAGAGTGGGCGAGGATTGCTGGCTGATAAAGTGGTGGTCAGTGTGGTGGGTGAACCCATGGTTTTGGGCGAACGTTTGCAGTGGGAGGCTTTAAGAGGCGGATCAGCCCGAGCCCGACAACAGTTATTCCTGGGCGATGGAGCCGCGTGGATTTGGCATTTGCAAAGAGACCGATGGCAGGGTGCCATTGGCCTGCTCGATTTTTTTCATGCCAGTCAGCACTTGTGGCAGGTGGGGCGAACCGAGGTCGGCGAAGAAGAAAGCCAGTTAATCCCATGGATGAACCCGCGCCTGCATCGGCTGCGGCATGGCCAGGAGAAGAAGGTATTGTCCGAGATAGCGGCACTGAAAAAGAAACACGGCGAAGCGGGCGAACTGCGAGCGCGGGAACAAAATTATTTTGCCCATCATGCTTCCAGAATGAATTACCAGAGTATTGCACGGCGCGGCTGGCCGATTGGTTCAGGGGCCGTGGAATCGGCCTGCCGACAAAAACAATGCCGGTTCAAACGCTCAGGACAGTTTTGGACGCCAAAAGGACTGCGCCACCTCATCGCCCTGGACGAAGCCCGCCGCAATCATCATTGGGATCAACTTTGGACCTCAAATTAACAACAGTGTCGAGATGCGCACGCCAGCATTATCGGACAGTGACTGCAGCAGGGCAAAGCCCTCAGCCACCGCGCGCGCAGACCAAGCG
>CAIRSA010000062.1 GCA_903881085.1 uncultured Acidobacteriia bacterium | reverse complement strand
TATATCGAGCGCTTTTTCGATCTGGTCGATGCGTTCGTCTCGCCGAGTCACTTTTTGGCCGCTCGCTACAGCGAGTGGGGCATTGCCAGCAACCGCATCACGGTGCGCGAAAATATCGTCTCTGTGGGTCCCCAAGCCGACGTACCGACCAAGCCGCCACGAGCACCCGATGCGCCGCTGCGCGTGGGCTTCTTCGGGCAGATCTCTAAACTCAAGGGCATCGGCGTGTTGCTCGACGCCGCAGGGATTCTAGCTGAGGCTGGAAACCACCACGTCGTCTTTGAGATATACGGCGGAGATGATGGTCAGCCACCGGAGTTCCAAGCCGAGTTCAGGGAGCGGATCGGCAAGGCCGGGAAAAACGTCATTTACTTTGGGCCCTATGCGCGCGAGCAGGTGAGTGCCTTGATGGTCGCGCTCGATGTGGTGTTGGTGCCGAGTATTTGGTGGGAGAACTCGCCGCTGGTCATTCTAGAGGCGGAGGCCGCAGGCACCGCCGTCGTGTGTTCTGACATTGGCGGCATGGCCGAAAAAGCGCAGAGCCTAGACGGAGTGCACTCGTTTCCGGTCGGTAACCCGATTGCACTCGTGTCCTTGTTGGCGCCGCTCGCGGCAACGCCGATTTCCTCGTAGGACGATTCATGAGAGGTTTTTTGGATAGTGTCACGGACACAGGCTATTTCGAGGGTTGGGCGTTCGATCCGGCAAGGCCGTTGTATGCGTTGCGGGTGGGCATCAAGGCGGACGGGCAATGGATTGCAGAGGGCCGCGCACATCGGTTTCGACGGGACCTCATGGAAGCGGAATGTGGTACGGGTTGGTGCGCATTCCGACTGCGTCAATCTGATTCTGCGCGTGTGGTCGACAAGGCGGTGCTCACGTTAGTTGATGTCGAGACCGGCGCTGTCCTCCATGAAAATCCGTACGTGGCCGCCATCAGCGACCCGCCAATCTGGGACGACAGTGTGGCGGCACTGTGCGCTCGCGACCCCACTTTGATCCAAGAGGTCTGGCAATTACGCGGCTGTAATCGGCACTTCAATCAGTTCATCAGCGAAAAGGGCACCGATTGCTTTGTGAGAACGGCCTATCTCTACGTGCTCGGACGTTCGGCAAACGAGCAAGAATTGGCGCAGTACGAAACGCAACTCCGCCTCGCGACCATAACACCAGTCGGAATACTAGAAGCGCTTTCAGTGTGTGATAAACCCCAAGCGAACCGCGGATCCCTCGCGGCGCCTAACGCGCGCGCATTTCCATTCGCATAAAATGGCTAAACAAACCCTTCTGCTGTCAGTGCCGCCAAGCGAAATCTTTTCGTTTGCCGTCGATCGCTCGATATTTGACGCAACCCAACTATTGGCCGCTAATATATCCGAACCGTTGAAAAAGGCACTTTTAATTATTTTTCGTGAGCTAGCACCTAGCTATCGACGGTTCCTTTGTGTTGTACGCCCAGAAATGTTTGTGGAGGCCACCACACTAAAATGGCTTAATGAACGCGTTGATGAAGCAAAAGAACACATTTGCCTTTCGGATGGGCACTCTTTAAAAGCTATTCCAGGCTTACGAAATCACCTTTTTTTTTACGCGGCTGACTGGTTAGATGCGCGCGAGAGATTTCGACGAAATCTTCGCTGGGCGCCTGAACAACTCACGCAATTCGTTAGCACTATTAACGACATGGGTGAAGCGTCGATTGACTATCGAAAGTTCAAACTAAATCGCCGGATTCTGCGACCGTCATCTGGCATTAATTTGCAGCACGTTTGCTGGTCCTACTCGCTTTACTCCAATCCTCACTCCCCTGAGGACGGCGCCAATCGCATGTTAGCTCGGGGGGTGAGCATTCACTCCGGGTTATTAATAAGCGGGGACCCGTGCGTTGACATCGTGTTGTGTAGTGAAGCTGCGATGCATGATCTGAATTTTTGTAGGGTATTGGCCAACAAAATCAATGAGGCGGCCTTTAATCCGTCTCGGAAGTTAGTTATTCAACTTCCCTCGCTGCAGTCGGGGCGCAATAACAATCTCGATCGATTGATCTGCTTTCTCAGCGGATTGCATAGAGCTCGAGTGCCGATTCCGAGACTCGAACTGCCGCGTATTCAGCTAGTCACCTCATTGAACTCGTTAGAAGACAAACTGCCGTCAATCAAATATACCCTGACGTTACCGAGCAGCATTGCGCTCTGGCAATGGTCTCCAGCAGTGTTTTCGAGCGCTATTAGCTTGACCTGTTATCTAGGGGAGCTACGCGGACAAGTTGATCAAGAAATGCTTGAGTCGTTACAAAAAATGTTGGGTCCGCGTGCGGTGTTGGCAGAGTGGAGCCCAGAAGCCTTGCTAATGCGCGACTTGGGACGTGTCATATAAATGGCGCGCATACCTAAAAAACTTCGTCTGACGGTTGACGTTTTGCCATTGATGGACATTCAATGGACAGGCATTCCCATTTTTACGCGTAGAGTCGTGCAATCCGTATTGTTGCGTCCTGAGTTGCAAGTTGAATTTTGCTGCGATCTTGTTCGTGTGGATGCTGCAGATATAGAAACAGCGATTCGTGTCAACTCCGGTGCGATGCTACGTGAAAATTTCGAACGAAAGGCCAGTACTGGTGGCAGCTTAGTCGATGCAGGGCAGCCAATTTTTTATCCATCGGCGAAAAAGTTCCACGGAGTAAGCGCTCGGGAGGCCGTGACCGTACATGACATCAGCCCTCTCGTGATGCCTGAGAATCATGAAAGTGCCAATGTTGAATTTCATCTCGATCAATTGGACCGGGCGCTGATATCCAGCGATGCAGTTTTTTGTGTTTCCAAAGCCACGGAAGAGGCGCTTCATGCTACCTTCCCGAGCGCAAAATGCAAAACTCGTTTGCTCTATCAGTATGCGGATTGGCCGAGTGAATTCGAGGAAATTGAACGCAATCTTGACCCTCCGAGGTTTGGGCCCTACGTCGTAGTGGTTGGGACCTTGGAGCCTCGGAAAAATTTGCAATTGATCTTTCAGTCACTTGCGGAACCAGCCATCCGCGATTCCGACGTTAAATTTGTGGTCATCGGCCGCAAGGGGTGGAAAGTTGACGAATTTCTAGCAGAACTGCCCTCCGAATCCCGCGAGCGGGTGATTTTTACTGGTTTCGTAACTGAATTCGCAAAATACCGGCTACTGCGACATTGCGAGTTCCTAGTATTCCCCTCGATTTATGAGGGATTCGGAATTCCCGCCTTGGAGGCTATGTCGCTGGGAAAGCCGGTTTTGGCCTCGATGACTACGAGTTTCCCGGAGGTCATCGGCGAAGCGGGTATTTACTTCGATCCGCTGTCACCGTCGGAGTTTAGCCATGGCTTCGAAGAAATGACCAATCCTAGTCGGTATCTGGAGTTATCCAAAAACGCAGTGCTGCAAGCGTCGACGTTCAACTCGGCCCGGTTGTCCGATACTATTTATCAATGGCTTAAAGACCGGATTTGAGTCATTTAAAGTTTATTTTACTGTGAGTTTTGTCACTTCATGCGATTGGGTGCGATGCTAAAATGTATACAGAAAAGAAACAAAACAACCTCTTTGATCCGCAATCCTTCGGGATACGCAATCTCCCGTTCTAAACTGAGCAACTTGCATGACCAAGCGCGCGTTGATTACAGGCATCACGGGGCAGGACGGTTCCTACCTCGCAGAGTTTTTATTGGCGAAGGGCTACGAGGTGCACGGCGTTAAACGCCGCGCCTCGTCGTTCAATACCGCCCGGGTGGATCACCTTTATCAGGATCCGCACGAATCACATGTGCGGTTGGCGCTGCACTACGGTGATCTGACCGACTCCACCAATCTGATCCGGATCCTGCAGGAAGTGCAGCCGCATGAGATCTATAACCTAGGCGCCCAGAGCCATGTGGCCGTATCTTTCGACACACCGGAGTACACCGCCAATGCCGATGCAATTGGCACGCTGCGCCTGCTGGAAGCCATTCGCATCCTAAAGCTCGAGCAGACGGTCCGTTTCTATCAGGCCGGCACCTCGGAAATGTTCGGCAAGGTCCAGGAGATCCCGCAGAGGGAGACGACACCGTTCTACCCGCGCTCGCCGTACGGTGTCGCCAAGGTCTACGGCTACTGGATTACGGTCAATTATCGAGAGTCCTATGGGATGTACGCGACCAACGGCATCCTCTTTAACCACGAGTCGCCGCGACGTGGCGAGACTTTCGTTTCGCGCAAAATTACCCGGGCGCTCGCTCGGATCCATCTGGGCCTCGAAGACTGTCTCTATCTCGGCAACCTCGACGCCCGCCGCGACTGGGGCCACGCGAAGGACTACGTCGAGGCCCAGTGGCTGATATTGCAGCAGGACACGCCCGATGATTATGTTATTGCGACCGGGGCGCAGTACTCCGTGCGCGACTGCGTGCAACTGGCTGCAGGCAAGCTCGGCATGACGGTCGAGTTCCGCGGATCCGGATTGGGCGAAGAGGGCTTCGATACTGCGACCGGCAAGGTTATCGTGCGCGTTGATTCGCGCTACTTTAGACCGGCCGAGGTCGAGACCCTGCTCGGCGATGCGAGCAAGGCGCAGACGCAGCTTGGCTGGACACCGAAGATCACTTTCGACGCCTTGATCGCTGAAATGGTCGATTCAGATCTCACCGAAGCCCAGCGTGACTTGACCTTGCGAAAAGCCGGCTACTCCGTGATCGCTCCCCATGAGTGAGGTGCGCCCAGAACGCATTTTTGTCGCCGGTCACCGCGGACTGGTGGGTTCGGCAATCGTTCGGCGTCTGAGTGCCGACGGGCGCGGACCGATACTGACGCGCTCGCGGGCCGAGTTGGACTTGACCAATGCCACCGCTGTCAATGCTTTTTTTGAAGCGGACCGTCCGACGCATGTGATCCTCGCTGCGGCAAAGGTTGGGGGCATCCACGCCAATAACACTTATCCGGCCGAGTTCATCCGCGATAATCTCGCTATCCAGACCAATGTGATCCACTCGGCGTGGGTGCATGGCGTACAAAAGCTGGTGTTTCTCGGTTCCTCGTGTATTTATCCGCGTCTCGCACCACAGCCGATGACCGAGGAGGTCCTGCTCACCGGAGCGCTCGAGCCTACAAACGAGTGGTATGCCATCGCCAAGATCGCGGGCATCAAAATGTGCCAAGCCTATCGTCGCCAATACGGGTTTTCAGCGATCTCATTGATGCCGACGAACTTGTATGGACCCGGGGACAACTTCTCGATCAACGGATCACATGTGTTGCCGGCGCTCATTCATCGTTTCCATGAAGCCAAACTGCACGGGTCACCGGAGATGGTGATCTGGGGAACCGGCACGCCGATGCGGGAGTTCCTGCACGTCGACGATCTGGCTGCAGCGACCGTCCACCTCATGGATCATTATGACGGGGAGAGCATCGTCAACGTCGGTACCGGCACCGATGTCACCATTGCAGAGTTGGCGAACTTGATTCGAGAGGTCGTCGGCTACACGGGTACGCTCTCATTTGATCCCAGCAAACCGGATGGGACGCCGCGCAAGCTGTTGGACGTGTCTACCGCCCTGCGCTTAGGCTGGTCGGCGTCGATCGAGTTACGTGAGGGCATTGAATCGACCTACCGGTGGTATAAAGACAATGCGGCGACGATAAGACGAGCGGACTGAGTCGACATCCGTGATTGAAAATTTAAACTGACGATTTTGGAAAATTAGTAGGCTTTACCGATGGAAACTGTAAAAGAGTTGATTAGACAAAACGGCTTCTTGGCAGATCAACTGGCGCAAGTTCAGCAAGATCTGGAGCGGTACTACCTGGAGAACCTACAACTGTTGGAACATGCCAACGGTGCGCCGTTGATCGATGAATTCACACTACGATATTGGCTGCAGTATCACCCGCGGGAGTTGTGGATTGATCTGAGAGAGGAACCGCTGCATGACAACTGGTACGAGGCGGAACGACATGGGCGATGGGCTGGTCCCAAGCCCCTGACGACGATCAGGATTCCGGCGTTGAGGCCCGCAGAATATATTGCTGAGATTGAAATAGTCGAGGTCATTACCCCAGGTCTGCTCCAACAGTGGATCTGTACCGTGGGCGGGATCGAAGTGAAGCCCCTGATGGAATACCTTTACCCACCATCAGGCTTTCCGTTAGTGGTGAGCTTGCCGTTTAAAGTGAGCTCCGTCGCGCAGCCACGGCCCATTGATATCCAGTTTGCGTTTCCGCAAGCAGTGGCACCGAGCGAGTTGAGCGGGTCGGACGATATGCGGCGTCTCACCGCCTGTTTTCGGGCCGTACGCATTATTGATTCTCGATTGCATCGCGTTTGAAGATGCCATGCTAGTGTCCGTCGTAATGCCCACGTTCAATGCCATCGCTTGGTTGGAGGCGGCGGTTGATAGCGTATTAACTCAGGACTACCCAACACTAGAGTTGTTGGTAGTGGATGGGGGATCTACGGATGGCACGCACGACTGGATAGCCAAGGCGGCGAACCGCGACCGGCGCATCCAATTCGTCAGTGAAACGGATAGCGGCCCGGCGGCGGCCATCAACAAAGGGCTGCGTCAGGCAAAAGGTGTCTACGTCGGTTGGCTTAACGCGGACGATCTTTACTCACAGGGCGCCATTGCGCGAGCAGTCGATCGTCTACACGCGACAGATGCGCCGGTGCTGGTATACGGTGAAGGGGTGCACATTGATTCCAATGGCCAACCGATTCGAGCCTATCCCACTCGCCCACCCTCCGTCGAGATCGAAGAGTTCCTCAACGGCTGCTTTATCTGCCAGCCGACTGCCTTCTTTCGTCGTTCGCTCATTCTGACCACTGGGTTGCTGGATGAGTCTCTCAAGACGGCGTTCGACTTTGATTATTGGCTCCGGATCTTTCGTGGTCACCGGAGGCGGATAGCCTTCGTCGCCCAGGTCCAGGCCTATAGCCGATGGCACGACAACGCGCTGAGTGCCCGATTGCGGTCTACCGTTGCGCTCGAGGCTGTGGCGCTATTGCGACGCCATCTCGGCAAGGCACCACTGCATTGGGCGCTCACCTATCTCCTAGAATTAACCCGCCAAAGTCAAGTTGATTTGAGTGAAGTGGTTAACTTTTCAAAAAAAATAGCAGACATCGTCTCAGTAGATGATTATGCCGAATATGTTGCTGTGCTGAAGCGATATGCCGAGGAATATCCTTGGGCTCGGCTGGCCTTGCAGGCCTCACGCAACGGCGCTTATATTTTTTAAAAGATTTACACGGATAGAAGATCGATGACAAAGAAACTGCTCGAAAAGAAGTTCAATAAAAAAAGGCACAACATTGGCGCTGTCGCCTCGGCTAATGATGCGCTGCAGAAAAGCGAATGGGAACAGTTTGTGTTAGCGGCCTATCTTAAATTGCTCGATCGGCACGCCGACCCGGACGGTCTAAAAGCGTATGTCGGTCGGCTTGCGCAGGGCGCGTCCAAGGAGATTATTCTCGAAGAATTGCAAGCCTGTCCGGAGGGGCGCCGTGTTGCAATGCGGCGACGTTACTGGGAGCAGTTGCTTGGTGACAACATCTAAAATGAGCGAAGGAATACCCACTCGCTATATCTATAAACGCTGCGCGCGCAGGTGCAGGGCGTGAAAATACACGTGTTCACACAGTTCTATCGCCCAAAAGATGAGCAGCGGTGGGATGAGGTGCGGTCATGCCTAGAGAAAAATGCGAGCAACCCGCAGATTGATGTTCTACACGTGCTTTACGAGCGAAAAGAGGATTTAAAGTTCGTAACACGTAGCCGGAGAATTGCATTCTCCCCGTTAGTCGAGAGGTTGACGTATAGCAAATGGCTGAACCTCTCGATGCAATTAGACGCTGGTGATGTGTCCTTGTTGATTAATTCCGACATCTACTTGGACGAGACTCTAACAGTGCTCAGGGACTCTCATTCGCAATTAGTACGACACAAAGTCTTTTTGGCGTTGACGCGCTACAACCCCGTGGGCACACTACTGCTGTTAAACAAAAATCCTCATTGGACCCAAGATGTCTGGGGCCTCACGGTGCCGGAGCAGCCGTTTGATAAAGCCTTGCTACAAGAAACGGCATTTGATCTCGGTCAGCCTGGATGTGATAACAAAATTGCTTATGTAATGCATTCCTATGGATTTCGAGTCACGAATCCTTGTCGGAAGTTACGCAGTATCCATCTGCACGCAGAAGAAACCAGGCGCTACGATTCGCGCGCCGACAAGTTGATTGGCCTGCATGCTTTCGTGCACCCCAGTGAAACGCCGGGAACTGCTGCGAAGTTAGATATCGAGCTGCTGTCCCGAGCCGCAGAAGATGTCACCGATCTGCACCTCAACAACTGGATCAACCGAAGACCGAGTTTCCGTCTCTCCAAGGCGGGGAGCAACGTCAAGACGGTAGGGAAAAGTGACGCCACTCCTGCAGCGAAGAGTGATCCGACTCCGTTAGCGAAGGGCACCGTCAATACCGTAGTAGGTAATCACGTTATTCCAATTGAGCCCCCGCCCCTGCGGGAACTGGCCGCAAAGCCGGCAGATATACGGCCTGCCACGGCGGTTTCTTGGTCTGGTGTGACGCATTTAAAGCGTCACGACTTAGTGACAGCGGAGATTCGGCTAGTGGATCAATACTCTGCGTTGCTCAGCCTGCACGAGGACGCCAACTATGTTTATTATTTGGATCGGGGCTGGCCGAATGTCATTCGAATTGCGAAAACTGCATTGCCGGAGGGCTTCTCCGGGATGCGCCCCGTAGAGCGCTTTGTCCACGGATTCGCGCGTCAAAAGCTCGACTTGTACCCCTATCAAACGTACGACCATCCGCAACATCCCGGTCATATTTTCTACTGGCAACAACCTGCCCGTACAGAGCAGGATGCTTGGGACCGATTGGCGGATGCCGCTGGGTATAACTCCGACCGTGGAACCTGCAATGTCGTGATCGGGCTACCCTGGGCCACGTTCATTGACCAGAAAATATTTCCGGATTCGGCGCTTCGATTGATAGGCGAGCGGGTTAACCGTGTACGGCACTATTTACATTTGCACGGTGTCAAGTTGCGAGTCCATACGGTCTGCCAGCACATCTTCTGGCGCCAACATTTGGCGGATTTCATTACCACTGGTGTCACTGATCTGTGGATTGCACATAAGCTTATCGGCGAAGATCGAATTAACGGTCTACGCCTACACGGGCACCCGTTGTTTCCAGTCAATGTGTTCGACCCGGAACGGTCCATCGGCTTGGAGAGGCGACCAATTGATCAGCGCCAAATTTTCGCGAGTTTCACCGGCGCTTTCATGCCACATTATATAAGTGAAATTCGCAAAAAATTAATGACACTGTCTTCCTGCCCGGGTTATCGTATTGAACTGAAAGACCAGTGGCATTTCAACCGCGCAGTGTATGAGGTGCAAATCAATGCCCAAAAATTGTCACAATCAACACGCGAACGCGAGAGCGCGCGCGAATATAATGAACTCCTCTCGAGTTCGAAGTTCAGTCTGTGCCCTTCCGGAGCGGGGCCAAATTCCATCCGGCTCTGGGAAGCCTTGGGTGCAGGGTCGGTACCCGTTATTTTGGCAGACAGTTATGAACTGCCCCGATTAACAAAATTGTACGCCCCACCGCGCGCAATCTGGAGTGACGCGGTGATTATTCACCCTGAATCGCAAGTAAACAGTTTGGACCAGCGGCTTCGTGCGGTTGCCCCCGGCGCATTGCGCGCTATGCAAAATGCCGGTGCGGAAATTCACAAAAAAATCTGGCAGCATCAGATAATGATTAGCTAACTGGACCTTCGCTAGACCGTTATTTCGTTTTGTTTTTTTTAACCGTGTTATTAACGAGGACATACAATGGAAACGATCATCACGCCGGAGACAATTTCCTACGACGTCATTGAGGCAATTTGCGACTCTGCAGATTATCAAGTGTCCGCCCAACCTGACGATTCGTTGCGTATTCACGCGGCCACAGTTGTTTTTGCAAGACTTTCATATAAACAAGACCGCGTGCAGCTCGCTACTTTTCGGTCTTTTGCTGACAATTACGCGCAAAAAGAGCGGATTGAGTTTTTGCGGTCGGTCAATGAGCAGCACCCGTTGTTGAGGGCTAAGCTTTCAAATACGGGCGCATTAATGATTTCTTACGAGTGGTACATTGCAGGCGGCGTTACCCCTGAGAGTCTTCTAGCGACGATCGAACACATCGCTGTTGCCTGTGCTGATTTGATGTTCAAGCATTCGACTATTTTTAAATGACCCATCGTTTATGCGCAACGGATTCAACTAGGAATCGCTCACTTCTGGCTACCAACCATGAATTTTCAGTTCTGGATAGGTACTGAACTAGTTTTATATCCTTTACCCAGATGGCGAGCACGGTGCTCGATTAAATTGCGCACGGAAGCTCGATCGCCTATCGCGACAGTGGAGAGCAGTTAGTACCTATTTAATTGTTTTTAAAGTCACGTGGAATCTCGGCGCAGAGTTCTAACCTAGAGATTTTTTTTGTCAAAACGCCCTTCAGTACTGATTGCACCGAGGGAAGTGGTTAAAGGTAGCAGTTGATGAAGTGAAGCCTTATCTATTTTCTGCGAATTGGATCGTGGGTTTGGGGAATAATTGGAACATTTTAAAGCATCTCGGGCTGTAGACAGTTCAAGCTTTAAGCCACCAGTGAGTGAGTTGCGCAGATAGCAAAGAAACGATTCAGGAGCGAATTATGCCTCTGCAAATAATAGATGAGTTTTTAAACCAGCAGATTCACGCTCAAGGGAACAGCAGCGTCGTGTCTCCTGCGCGCGGCCAGCACGCCGCGGCGGTAGTCCAGCTAGGGCTCGGCGATTCCGTTGTTGTACTACATCTGCATCAGACTTCGCGAGTTTTTAAGCTAATTCTACGATCGGATAAGATGCCGATTCGCTTCGTTAGTTTGGAAGTTTCGGTATTTCATCCGGACCGAAAAAAAGACGTGTTGCACCAGCTAAAGAGATCAAAAATTGATCAGGCCGGTTTCGAGTTGGACCTTAATGGAGTGTTGACACCCCTTGTTCAGTTGAATTTCAACGTATCTCAGTCCGGCAATTTGCATCTCTCGTTGACTGCCGATACCCGCTCTCTCAATGAATTGGCGAGGAATATTCGCATAAAACGTCATATATCGGCGCTGTCCCTATCCAATCCTGATCGTCGAGATAATCGATTCGACTCAGGGTATATACAGCACGGCCAACTATTCGAGTCTCTCGCCAAAGCACCGCCACTACCGTTCACTCTGCGGGAGCAATTACTGTTTCCGGCGGTGTCACCGCGAAAAAAAAACGTGCTCGGGGACACCATCGAAAGCGGGAACACTATCTTGGTGCCGATCATGAATAGGCGGCGCAACGTCGAAAAAAATCTAGAGAAGTGGGCTACTGCCGGCTTCGATGAAGTACTACTGATGGATTGGGCCTCAGAGACGCCCTTGGCGAGCCTACCCGTCGTGCAACAATTTGATAACGTGCGAGTCATTCGGGTTGATGGCCCCAAGCGCTATATACGGACCTGGGCCTTAAATCTTGCGAACCGGTGTGTACGGCACCGTAAGGTGTTCAAGTGCGATTCCGATGTCGAAGTTAGCTCCAATTTTCTAGCATCTCATGATCTGCGGCCCGGCGAATTCATAGCGGGCGACTGGCGGCATGGCCGGGACTTCAACGAACGGCATTTGCATGGGGATGTCTATTATCATTTGGATGATTTCGACCGAGTCAATGGCTTCGATGAACGCATCATCAATTATGGTCAAGAAGACACCAATCTAACTGACCGGATGCTCCTAGCCGGGCTGCACAAGAAAGTTCTTAATTATGATACGTTGCGACATCAAGAGCATGACAACAAACTGCGCGCCACTAATCAGAACGTCATTCATCCACAAGTGAACACGGTTTACTATCGTTATCTCTCGAACTACCGACCGATTTGGAGTAGACACTTGGAATCTTTATTTACTGCGACGGTAGAATCGGTGACAGCGCAAGAGGTCAAGTTTCGTGTGGCCGACGATCACACTGAACCTGAGGATCCGGAGGCGTTGAACGCGGCCATAGAACTCGTGGCTTCTTGGTATATAAAAGCAAACGAACTCGCGAAGCTATCTCGGGACGAAAAGTTGGCGCAGATTTGGAAGAAATCGGTGGAATAGGGGCAAATAGTGTATTCTTCTCGGTTAAAAGTATATTTAGTCTGGATCCGACCGAAAGTGGCGAACTGTATGAAAAAAATCAGCGATGTATCATTGGCGACGCCTGCGCAACCGTGTCCGATTGCTACGGCATGCGAAGTAGACTTATGATCAGAAATACTTGGAGTAAATATGAGTAATATAAGAATCGCAATGG
The DNA here is from genome assembly GCA_903881085.1 of uncultured Acidobacteriia bacterium. GTDB lineage: Bacteria > Acidobacteriota > Terriglobia > Bryobacterales > Bryobacteraceae > CAIRSA01. The sequence continues at coordinate 801 of CAIRSA010000062.1, read as the reverse complement.
CGGGAGCGACGCCCCCCCCTGAAATGAGTCCCGAAAAGTTCTAGAGTCTGACCTAGTGAGCACATTTTACTTATCAGAGCCCCAGTTATGTGGGGGGATTACCAATGCAGCATCGCCAATACGCTGGTGGCCTTGATCGTCGCGCCATTGTCGCCGTGCAGCACCGGTCGGTCAGGACGCGGGATGAGCGCGATGTCTTCTGCCAGTGCGGTGCGATGCACCAACCGGGCAGCATGATCACCGTCGTCCTCGGCATGTACCTCGAACCCGACGATCTTGCGGCTATACAAATCCAGGATCAGGTACAGGTAAAACCAGTGACCGAGGACAGTGGCTGGCAAGTAGGTCATGTCCCAACACCAGACCTGCCGGATGGCCGTTGCTATGTGCGTTTGCGGCGGTCTGCGCGACTGTGGCGCGCGGCTGCGGCCACGATGGCGGTTTTGACCGACGGCGCGCAGCAGCCGGCAAAACGTCGATTCACTGGCGATATAAACCCCTTCGTCCGCCAGGGTCGGCACGATCCGCGCAGGCGGCGTATCGGTAAACCGAGCTTCGTTAGCCACCGTCAGAACGCGCTCGCGCTCTATAGGGGTCAACGCGTGCTACGGCATGGGGCGCACAGCACCAGGTCGTCGATCGCCCTGTGCGAGACCTTCCTGCGCGTTCCAACGCTGCAGGGTGCGCAGGTCGATACCGGCCACCTCGCACGCCAACCGCAGACGCGCACCCGCTCGATGCGCCACCCCAATCTGCTCGGCTACCCACCTGCGATCTTCCAGTCGGATCATTCGTCCTCGC
>CAIRSA010000061.1 GCA_903881085.1 uncultured Acidobacteriia bacterium | reverse complement strand
GCTTTTGACGAGAAATGGAAATCTGAGCATGAGGGAGAGAGGGGAGCCCATTGGGGGGTTTGGGACTCCGAGGGCATTCTAAAGCCTCATTATCGGGCTATCATGTAGGGAATTCGACCTTACCGCAGAATTAAGCCACGGTTCCTCACGCCCATGACGGGATTCGGGAGCAGAGGAGAAAATTCCACGACGTCGGGCTTCATGCCCGCATCTAGAATCATGACCATCAAACGCTCCCAATGTAACGATTAGCGTAAGTATTCATTCCGACGCCTTCTTCCCCAATATTTTCTCCTTAATGAACACTCGGTCTGGTCGAAGTCGAAATCTCGTTCGACGGTTTCTGTCGAAACAGTGCTTCGTCTCGTCTTCGCACACTGGGTCAGTATCAGCATATCCGGTCGCGAGGATGCGGTATTGAGGGGGCTTAATACCACACGATTGACGGAACTCATAGAGCACGGATGTAGCACGCATCGCGCTCAGATTCCAGTTGTACAACTCCTTGTCCCTCCCGCTCAGGTTTTCTGCCTGGCTCTTATCTGTATGTCCCTCAACAAAGATCTCCATCGCGCGAACCCGATCATGATCCATCAGTGCGCTCCTTGTGGCTAGACAGGCTGCCGCTATTTTGCTGCGGAACTCCTCAGTAACAATGTCCTTGTTCGGCTTAAACTCAATCGCGACATCCAGGCAAATGTCGTCTCCGCATGGCCGCTGAACCCCCCCCAACTCTTTGAGGCCATCAAGGACGGCATCCCGGATCTTCCTGGCCTCCTCGTCAATCGGATCGAGAGGCTTCGTTGCGGAGTTCGGCCTTCCCGATTCGTTTTTAGGTTCAACAATCTCTGGAGATTCGGACAGTCCGCTGACCAACATGATCGCACCGAATGTCAAGATAAGAAGTCCGGCGAACAGATCGGCAATAGCCGGCCATGGGTCGAGACGATGTCTCAGCTTAGCCATCGCTCTTCCTTGAGAAAAGCCGTTTCACAAATCTCGTTAGTCCTTGCTTCTGCACACGCTCACCAAAGGGGTCTGACTTGTCGAAACTTGTGTCCGGTTTCTCGATGGGTGCCGTATCCGTGAAAGAATCTGGGGTATCCTCATGCTCTTGACGGTTCTTCCTTGAGAAGAGCCCCGTCAAATCTACCCTATACCGAAGACTTACCCAACGAGGTCTTTTAAATGGGACCGGCTGAATTCCATCTAATGGATCTCGGACCACAGCTTTAGGTGCGTTAGCCACTGCATCCTTCATAACGCGCTCGACATCCGCTCGTACTTGACTGGCGGCACTACGCATGGAAGCTTCAAACTCCTTACCCGAATTTGACCACGAAGTGCGAACCGCCTCCATTTGGGCCAAAAGCTCTCCAATTGCTGTGACTGTCCTTTTGCTGTTTTCAGCGAGCACCTTAGACTCTTCATTGGCTGCAGCACGCATGGAAGTTTCAAACTCCTTACCCGAATTTGACCACGAAGTGCGAACCGCCTCCATTTGGGCCATAAGCTCTCCAACAGCTATTGCTGCCTTCTGGCTGTTTTCAGCGAGCACCCTTGACTCCTGCGCCGACTGCTCAAGATTGGTCACGACACTTGGATATCGGTCGGAAACGATACGCCACAGTTCACCAAGCTGAGGCGTCATCTTCTCGCTCGTCTCTTTCACCAGGCGTTCAAACGCGGTCTTTAGAGCGTCGTCGGTCGTTGTGGAAAGCGTCTTTAATGCGTCCGCAGCATCTCCAATCTTGCCATGGACCTCTGTGACGGAACTCTGAATTTCACCTACCCTTTCGAGATGGTCAGCTTGGACCGCCTTGAACATTAGCCCACTACGGTCCTTCCAATCTGATTCAGTTGCAGTGCGAAGACCATCAATGGCATTTTCGTAGAGAACCACAATCCTATTAGACGAATCACCTAATCCATTGGCTTGGCCTGCAAGCGCTTCGGTTGCCGCCCCCAGGCTGGTCCTCATCAGCTCGAAATCTCGCCAATAGGCACTGCTAACCTCATTCCATTTGACTGAAGCCTCATCAATGAATCGGCCCAAAGCCGCAGCAGTCACGCCCTCAAGTGAACCGGGAAGGCCGCGCATCTGACCAACAGCTTCAATAAGGCCATTCGAAGCAACCACAATCGCTTGCGTTGCCGGCGAGATGCCGGCGAAGTGTTTCTGGCTAGACTCTATCCACAACTCCTCCGCCTTAGTTTGCATATCACTCAGACCCACCCCAAAGTCTTTTCGTATGCTATCGGCGGCCACTTGAAGACTCGCAGCCGCGCGGCTGAGGTCTCCCATTGACGATTCAGTAAGCTTACCAACCTGCTCCAACTGCCGGCGCGCTTCCTCTTGCATCTGCCGCAAAACGTCGAGCCTAGTCGGAAGTTCTGAGAGGGCGGTTGAAGTCTGGGACGCCGCCGATTCCAGCTTTCCGACCGAGGACTGAAAACCACTCACGGCGTCGGCCAAAGGTCGAATCTGTTCAGCAATCAACTTCTGTGTGACATCAAGTTGATTGTCAAACTTCTGAATAACCTCTTTTAGGCTGCCTGCTAAGACGCCTTGCAGGTCCCCAAGCGGCTTGAGGGCTATCACAAGTTGCCGGACCGGGTCGTTCTCAAGCTCTCGTTGGCGAACTTCCTGCTCACGCTTACTTCTTGCTTCTTCTTCGGCTTTCTGCGCGGCTTGAGACTCCTCCAAAGCGCGCTCTTGCTCTTTCTTGAGTTTTCGCGCCCGCACGCCTGCTTCGTCGGCCGCACGGTCAAGAGCCTTATTAAGAGCCGATTCAATGCGGACCTCGATCAACGCAGAAAGGATATGCCCTCCAATCATCATGAGTAATCCGACAAACCCCACAGGGAATGCTTGGGAAAGACTATCACGGAGACGTATGATGAACTCTTTGTTGTTTGCGCTCGCGCCGTCAGAGAACTGAAACATCGCAAAAAACGTTCCTGCTATCCCAACCACGAGCAAGAGGTTAACCAAACCGTGAAACCGCTCAGTATGCGCAGATACATCCTCCTCGATACGCCGACTCAAGTGTTCAATTGGGACAAAAACTCCTTGAGCGGCCCACTGACTTTTTTGTAGGACCAACTCATCTAGTGCTCTAGCAATTGGATTTTTTCCAGTGCCCGTGCTGCCCCACGCTTGCAAACAGGTCAGAGTTTTCCACATTTCTAACATGCTTTGAAAAGCGAGCGAAATGATGATCAAGTGGAGCAGAGCAAACGGCCAACCGAAGCTCCCGTAGGAATCTAGCATCCTTATGAACAATGCCCAAGCGTGATCTAAAGTCATCGTGTCCTTTCAGTTTGCCAAACTACACCAACGTAGGCCTACGAACGGGATCTCGGGGAGCTTCGCTTCTGGCTCCAGATAGAACTTCTGGAGCATTTCCAATAGACCGTAAATCTTGTGAGGTTCGAGAGCAGGCGCCGCTGTCGACATCCCACGAATACTGCCAGCGACAGTTTCATCCCCTCCAGACACGAGACTATCGGCTGTCTGCTCGAGACTCTGCGTTCCAAACCATTCCATTGCGGGATGCGGTGAAGCACAGTCCGAATGACGATCCGCTTGGCACGAAATATTAAGCCGAACCGCCTGTAGCCGCGGATCCCACTCAGAACCGTCGATTACACCGTCGACTCCCGGTCGACGGTGAATGGCTATTTTGGGGAGAATCATGACATCTACGCAAGCGGCGTCCTTCGCAGGCGCTGATAAGGAAGCCTTCACCTGAACTTGGTCGCCGCACGGTTTGCTCCCTGGACATCCTAAGCCTAAAACTCCAGGTTGCTCCGGCTTACCTGCCCACTTTACATCGACGGTCCCAACCTCGACCGGAGCGTCATTTTGCATCGCTTTGTCAAGGCCTTTCCAAACCAATTTCGGAAGCTGTCCTGGGAACACCTCAATTGGGGTGATCGTCGCAAAGCCGGAGCGAAAGTCCCCTATTTTCGAAACTCGATTCATCCCTCTTGCTGCGGCCGCGTCGGTCAGCGCAACCACAAGGTTTCTTCCCACGCGGGCATCCCGAGCCAATATGAAGGCATAATACGCGCGCGGCCCTTTGTAATCATAAACTAACTCACCAGCGAGTGTCCTGGGCTTCCGTATTTCAACACGCCGTTCAAATACGGCAGTTGTTTTGTCTGTGATTGCCTGTGCCTGAAAATCCGGCGGTGAAGGCAGTTCCGTATATAAAGGACCGTCGAAATCAGCGATCAGGGGCAAGAGCCAGATGCCTCCATTCACCACAGGCTCCTCGCCTGGCTTAGGGGCCAGCGCGTTGCGCAACGCCCGTGCGACGCATGCCGCATCTACCCCAGACGCGCAATCGCCCTTTCCGCCACCTGTCGCAGCCACACCATCACTCAGGATGATTGTCAAATCGTACTCATACGCTGACTGTATCGCCTCATGAAGGGTCGTGTCGCCGACCGATAGAACGCCAGATATCAACTTCTTCGAACTGCAGTTATGGATCCCACGGCCCTTGCTGAAGTAGCAGTAACGCTGCTCCGCATACGACATGGTGGCCGTTCGCAGTTGGCTGAACGCGGATTCCGTCCAGTCAGCGATGACACTAGAATGTCGCTCGAACCCTTTCATGGATCCAGACGCGTCCATCAAGGTTTGGACTTTCAATGGCTTAAGACTTGTGATAGGTGTCGCACAAAACCGGACTTGACTCGGGCCAGGCGTAGACTCGTCCTTAATTGGTGGCAACCCGCAATCTGTGGCTTTTCGACGACAGGATGAAATCGAGCAAACAATAAGTAGCGAAAATGCTGCATATCGCAACCTCATAACTTCCTCTTCCACGTATTTTCAATGATTAATTGCAGTGGTCCTTTGAAAAGTCTGTCCCCCTCGATGCAGTTCGCGAGTTGCTCGTTGAGGCTGGCGGCAGATGGGAATCGTTCACTCTGAGGGATTGCGTTGTCGAGTACCCGAGCCCACCTCCATGACATCTCCGGCTCATCGCGATCTATAGAAAGTCCGGAATTTCTGATATCGATACCGTCGAATAATCGCCCCTCGGCACCAGCAAGTTCCCACCAGTTCGCTCGCACGATTCCGCCCTGTTTCAATGTGCGCCCGAGAGGCAACCTGCTCGGATATGGGTTGTCGTCCAATTCTCTCGCCTTGCCATGAAATGTGTTCTTGAGTGCCCCAATCGCAACCCAATGCTTACTAAATGTTACGTCCTCTACCGCGCTCTCCCCCAAGGTGACCGTAGCCTCAAACTCTGCCAACCGGGCCTTGAAGTACTCATCGAAGTGCTTCCTGGTGGACAAGCCGCTGGCAGCCGCATCCTGGAGCCGCCAGCCATTCCCAACAAGTAGGATTGTTATTCGCTGATCTTCCCGGCCTATGTCGAAGTTGGCGCCGTCATCAGTCTCAAGTACATTTGCGTTAGATCTGTGGTAAGACTGAATCATAGTTCTCAGAAACTCCAGCGCCAAAGGATGGAAGCGTTCAAGGGTTTCGGCCAATTCGCTGTCCACAACTTTGTCCCTAATCCCCGAAGTGATCACCTCTCGTAGTCTCCAGTACTCCTCTTCACCCGCGTCAGGAGAACTCACTCCCGCTTTTCTTTTGGCAAGCGCTTGGAGGAAGGCCTCACCACCGAAGTCAATGGAGCCGATCTGGTAAAGGTATTTATCCTTTGATTGTTCCAGTTTGCTGGGGCGATGATTGATTAGAGCGACGTCAAGAGTGCGTCCCCCCAAGTCAGCGATCAAGAACACTTCACCCGCCTCGAAGGCTCCGTGTGCCTTCAACGATGCCAGAGATTCATTTAGACAGTAAATACCTATCTGCAGTCCCGTCTCGTTAGCCACAACGCTCCGCACGGCATCAAGTGTGCTCTTAAATTCGCGTCTCTTATCGTCATCGAACGCAAGAGGATAAGAGAACCCGATGTCGACTGACGCCGCGTCAGATTCCAAATCGAGGCGCTTCAGCAGAGCCGGGAGCGCGAAGTGTAGTAAGTCAGTGAGGTAGCGTTCTCTTACTCCCGGGGCAGTCGTCCTCCACTTGAACTCGCGCTCGCTTGTCGACGGAACGGGCGGTACTGAATTCCACCTCATGAATTGACTCCCACCAGAGCGAGTTATCCAGCGCACAGTCGGGAATAAACAAGGGTCAGCTGTGGATGGCACCTCGCCTGGCAGGTACCAACCTGGCGTCGGAGCGCTACTTTTGTGAATCCATTCGGTCGCAGGTGCCAAGTCTGACATTTTCAGACCATTTCCAGCAGTTGTAATGGGCCGATCCTTGTATTGTTGATCCTGGAAGTAGATAACCGTGTTGCTAGTGCCAAAATCAACACCGACAGCAACTCGTGTTTTGCCAGAACGACTCACAGGGAGTTCTTCTAGAGAATTCGTCCACCATGTCGCCCCGGCCTTGCGATCCTTCGATTCGACAGTAATGGAAGTGGGCCAATGCAGAACTCGTTTTACGAAACCGTTTTCTCCGTCGGCACCATCAGCGTGTATCGAGAATCTGTCTGGTTGTGGACCATCGACGAAAAGCTCATATCTCTTCCATGATGGGCTCATTTTATTAGGAAATATGCCGACAGATGGCTCATCAAAGTCGACCATACTCAGAGGTAACAGTTCAGGTGGGGTGCTATCGTGGCGGCAGCAGCGAGGGCACGGT
>CAIRSA010000060.1 GCA_903881085.1 uncultured Acidobacteriia bacterium | reverse complement strand
TGTCCGTTCCGCGGGCCGCGTCACCATCGCCCACGTGTTGGATCACATCGACTATCTCGTCAAAGTGGCCGGTGTGGAGCACGTCGGCATCGGCAGCGACGTCGATCTGGACGGCCGTGACGCCCCGGATTACCCCAAACGGAAATACGACCTTGACGGAATCGACTACGCCAAAAAGATTTACGATTTGACCGAAGGCCTGATCAGCCTGAAGTATTCCGACCGCAACATCGAATTGATCCTCGGCGGAAACTTCGAGCGCGCACTCAGTGCGGCGTGGAGCGTGTAAGTCAACGCCCCAAGCGGCAGTCCATATCATTCGGTGAGAAGGCATGAAAAATTGGAATTTGGACAGGCGGATCCTCCTTCGCTAAAGCTACGGCGGACAGGTCGCATGCCCTACCCATGGAAGTCCAATGTCTTTTAAGGGTAGTACCGGCGATTCGCCGGTCCAACTCGCTTGCGAGCGCATTCTTTCACACCTTCTGGCGATGCGGTTTCCGATAGGCACCACTGTGCCTGGATCGGGAACACTGGCGATGCGGCTGGCCGTCCGCCCACTAAGTCCAATTTCTTGGTATTTGAGGACTGATGTATCCGAAAATACCCAACATAGTGAATAAGATACCACTTGGTCAGCGAACTAACCCGTGATAAGATCGAATCCTCGAATTCGTTCGCACAATTGTGCAGGAAAAGACTGGCTGGAGTAGCGAAGACGCGGTCGAAGGGGATCGGCAGCGCCTGGACTCCATGGTGAAAGTAAGGAAGGCGGTCGCGCTTGCAACTGTCCTTCCGGTCCGGACAACACAAATTGCAAATAAAAGAATAAGTCCATGAAAACCGCTACTCAACGTTGTACCAGTCTCGCTGTGCTTCTCGCGCTCCTGTCGATACCGCCGGCTGCATCCCAAGTTCAGAAAAGCTTGAAGCTGACCAGTCCCGCTTCGGCGCAAGAGGTTGGCGAACCTGTCAGACTGGTGACCCAAGCTACTCAGCCATCGCAAGGCCGGGTCGTGTTCTACGATGGGACCACCATTTTGGGCTACGCCGTAATGGACCGCCTTGGCCGGGCGGAGTTGCAGACGCATAGTTTGCTGCCCGGGCCACATTTCATTTCGGCAGCAGTGCAGGGACATCGCGAGACTGCCTCGGCTGGTCAAACGGTCACCATTACCGGAGAAGTCAGCGAGATCGAAGAGCGGCGGCCGTATCTCCTCGCGGCGGATCTGAAAGGGACCGGCGTGATGCAGCTGATTCGAGTGTCCGACTCTGGCGTATCGGTAGCTTCCCGCCTGATTTTTCAGGGGGCGGCTCTTGCTGTCGCGGTAGGCGACTTCAATGAGGATGGCCACAACGATCTTCTCATCGCAACTCCAGCGGGCTTGCTGGTGCTTAGAGGCGACGGACTTGGCGGATTCGCCGATCCGCAGTTAGTGGTTCCATTTGATACCTCTGTCTCCGCCGTAACTGGCCTTGTGGTTTCCGACTTTAACGAAGACGGTCATCCCGATGTTGCAATCGGAAAGGACGGGAAAACGGTTATCTACTTTGGCGACGGCAAGGACGGACTGACCGGCGCGGTGACTTACGCCGATGCTGCACTTACCGCAGGTGAGCCGGTTGGCGATTTGAATGGCGATCACCATGCCGACCTCCTGTTGCTTGACGCGAAAGGGCAGTTCCGGGCGCTGCTCGGAAATGGCGCAGGCGGCTTCAGCCCGCAGCCGTTTGGTCTGTCCGGATTCAGCTCCGCTGAAACTGGCGTTCGCGTGCACCTTGCGGACAGGATTGGCAATGGCATCGTGAACTCCATCGCCGTGGCCGGTCAACGCTGGGAACGGTCCGCGACTACCGGGCTGTTCGCCAAAGCGCCCAAAGAACCTGTGCCTGCGACGAAGCGGACGGCAGCGTTGACTGCGGTTTCCGGCACTCCGAAGCAGGCCGCTGCACCTATCTGGGGGACCACCTATTTCGGCCAGATGATCACGCTTGCGGGCAGCGGTGATCCGGGAAGTGTTGCACACGCATCCGGGCAAGGATACACCAGCACCGGAGGCGGGTATGGGGGCGACAATGGGCCCGGCACCGGCCCGAATGTTCGTCTCAACCTTCCGTCAGGAATGGACCGGGATTCAACAGGAAATATCTATTTTGTAGATACAAGAAATTGCCGGTTGCGCAAGATCTTTCTTTCCAACAGCGCTACTAACGGATACATAAACACACTGGTCGATGACACCAACCCCCTGAATGCTCATGGTCTGTGTGGTCCGCTCGGTGCTTCGATCGGAATTGCGGTCGATCGCGGCGGCAATGTGCTCTTTCCCGACGCCTCCCACAACGTCGTATGGTCGGTTCCAGGCGGCGGAGGCGCAATTACAATAGCAGCCGGTGTCTACGGAGTTTCCAAAATAGGCTCGGCTGACTATTTAAGCTACCCGAGCGACGTGAAACTGGATGCAGGATCAAAGTCACTGACTCAAAATCTCTACATTCTGGACGCCAACCAGATCAAAGTGCCCAGCCAGGGAATTATTTATGGAATGGCCGACAATGGATCAACGGCTGACAACATCGACGCAAGCATCGCGGATTTGGGAAGTATGACTAGCATCAGTGTCTCCAGTGGCGGCGATGTGTATCTTGCGAGCGGCTGCCGTGTCCGGCTCATTACCCATTCGACCGGTGTCGTAAAAACCCTTGCGGGAACGGGCACATGTGGCTATTCGGGAGAAGGCGGACTGGCGGCATCCGCAGGCTTAGCCGGCCCTATATCCCTCACCGTCGACCTGAATACGGGAAACCTCTTCGTAGCCGAAGGCACAGGAAATATTCGCAAAATCACATATACTAACACCGGTGCCTACATCTCTACAGTTGGCGGCCCCGAGTGGCGGTCCACCTTCACTGGTGAAGGTGGACCAGTGTACGGAGAGTCCTTGTCTAATCCGCAAGGACTGGTTCTCGATGGTTCAGGCAACCTGTATTTTTCTGACTGGGGCCATAATCGAATAAGGTTCGTGAATTTCACCTCTCCGGTAGCAAACGCTGCGAATTCCTGGGGCACCGCGACTGGGGGTATCAACCTCGTCGCCGGGAATGGACCTTCGGGACTCGCCGGCGACGGCGGACCAGCCCTGGGGGCGTCCATCGGGTCGCCCGTGTTGGGTATTGCGGTGGATGGCACAGGGAATATCTACTTTAGCGACAATGCAAATTATGCCGTGCGAAAGGTCTCCGGTGCAGCCGTCGGGACCGTTCCTGCCGGCACGATCACCAGGGTGATGGGAACTGGCCTACCGGGAACGAGCGTCAGCGGTGGGCTTCCGACTACCACTCAACTCCAGTCGCCCAAGGGCCTAGCCATAGATGGTGCCGGAAATCTCTATGTCGCGGACTCCAGCGCTCTGGTGTGGAGAATCAAGAATAATGTCGCCACCATTTTCGCTGGAGGAGGCGCAAGTCTTGCTGACGGAATCCCTGCCACTTCCGCCCAACTGGGGCCGAATGGCCTGGAAATTGATAGCTCGGGGAACCTATATATCGCCGATCAAGCTAGCCACAGGATTCGCAAGGTCGACGTGCTGACGAACCAGATCTCAACCGTCGCCGGCGGCGGAACGCCAGTAACTGGTGTAGGTGATGGCGGTCCTGCGACCTCCGCATCATTGCTCAACCCTACCGACGTCAAAGTGGATTCGGCCGGCAACTTGATTATCAACGACATTTCGCACGCCCGGATCCGAAAGGTGGCCAAGTCTACCGGTATCATCACCACAATCGCCGGCAATGGAACCGTCGGATACGTCGGCGATAACGGACCAGCCACGTCAGCTACGATTTCTTCGGGCCACGGCGGACTCGCCCTAGACGCTGCGGACAATATTTACTTCTTGCAGAGCTCGGTGGACAGCACGGCTGCTGGCGCCGCACGAGTCCGAAAAGTAGATGGCTTCTCGGGGGTGATCACGACGGTTGCGGGCCCAGGCACCGCAGCCTTGCAGGCGGAATCTCCCTATTTGGGTGACGGTGGCGCCGCAACCGACGCCGTGCTTGGGGAAGTAGAAGGCCTGGCAACGGATAGAGCCGGAAATGTGTACTTCGGCAACCGGGGCCACATCCGTATTGTCAATTTCCAGCCCCCTACTTATTCTAATTCCCTTTCAAGTTGAGACTAACTATCCATGGCCAGGACGTGAGACTGCGCATTGCTTTAGCATCTCCCGCCATACGCGGGAGGCCCGTTTCAAGTTGATTGATGACAGCCTCCATTGACTCGAATACGCGA
>CAIRSA010000059.1 GCA_903881085.1 uncultured Acidobacteriia bacterium | reverse complement strand
TTGGCAACTGCTTTTTCAAGAACATCCCCCTGCTCAATCGCACCAACTGGGCCAACCCGAATCTGACGTTGACCAGTTCTTCGTTCGGACAGCTCACGCAGACCAAGAACGCCAGCTCCGCGCCGGGTCTTGGTTGCGGAGAGCCGCGCAATATTCAACTGGCTTTGAAGATCAGTTTTGAGCCCAGCGGGTGGCGATGCGACCATGTGCTAGAGTTGCTCGGCGATCAAGCGATCGCCCCGCCCCCTCTGCTTCACCAGCGTCTCCAACACTTCCAGCATCTTCGGAGGACCGCAGGCATAGATATCAACCACCTGGCCAGTTTGGTTCAAGTACGCTTCCAGAGCCGCCGGAGCAGTCCCCTGAAAGCCTTGCCAATCGGCCTCAGGCTGCGAAACAGCCAGCGTTGTACCCAACTGCGGTAGCATGCTGCGCAGGGAATCGAGCTCTGCTGCAGGCAGCAGTTCGGCTTCCCGGTTCGCACCAAAGATCAGGTGCGTGGGCTGCGAATCCTGGAACTCTCCCAAGTGCCGGAGCATGGAAATGATAGGAGCCAGGCCGCAGCCGCCACCCACAAAACAGCGCGGACGCATGCTCACTTCGTCCAATACGAAGCTGCCCAGCGGTCCACGAGCCGTCAAAGTATCGCCGACTTTCGCCTGCTGGCCCAGCCACGTGGAGAACGTCCCGCCCGGTTTCAGCCGGATCAGGAAATCCAGCCGTCCTTCCCAATTAGGCAGGTTGGCCAAGGAGTAGGCACGGCGAATGTCCGTACCTGGCATGGTCAACTCCATGTATTGGCCCGGCGAAAACTCTGCCGCAACGCCTGCTTCCTTATCAGGTTGCAGCCGCAGCGTCAAAGCCATGGCGCCTTCCCAGACCGGTTCCAAGGATTCGATGACCGCCTGCCGCACCGGGACGCGGTACCGCAAAACCTGTGCCCGGCTGTAGGGTAACTCCACTGTCAAATCTTCTTTCGGACTGCAGCGGCACAACAGGACCGCAGCCGGGTCGCCCGCGGGCAGCACCGATGGGTCGTGCTTGCCCATCGTGTACTGCCCGCCAGCGACGTGGGCATGGCACTGTCCACAGGTTCCTTCATGGCACATGGCCGGCAGAAAGAAGCCCGCCGCTTCCGCCGCGCCAAGCACTTGTTCCGATTCGGCGCAGGGGAACTGCAATCGTTCCCCATCGCGAGTGACTAAAGTAACTTCCATACACCCCCTACAATTTTATTTACCGGGACTATTGTGGACACTCGTGTCTGCCGCGTCCCGACTCTTCCGTACGCCTTGTTTTCATCACCGAGCCAAGCCTCGGCACGAGTGCCGAGGCGGCAGGCAAAAGTGCCTGCGCCACAAAAAACGCCAATGTAAGTACAGATCTCCTGATGTCATTCGGCGATTTTCGCTTTGCGTGGAATTCGGATTGAGCCCGGACAACCGCTCCCTTGGCGCAAGAGTTGAAAGCGCATTTACGGTCGCGGCTCGGTGGCAGTGGGAATCTACCGAGACCGTCAGGGAGCGGTTACTAATCATGTCGAAATTGGCTCATCTCATTTTCCAGGAGATCAGGAGGTCTGAAGTGACAGTTTTCACGCCCTATGCTGCGGTGCGGCTGAGCGACGAGGCGATATCGGCTTCAGCCGTGGTGATGGGCTGGATGCCGAACTTTTCCACCAGAACGTTGAGCAACGCGGGAGTGAGAAACGCCGGCAGGCTGGGGCCAAGGCGGACATTGCGAACACCCAGCGCGAGCAACGTTAACAGCACCGCCGCGGCCTTCTGTTCAAACCACGAAACCACTAGCGACAACGGCAGATCGTTCACGCCGCAGTTGAAGGCCTTGGCCAGGGCGAGGGCGATCTGCACCGCGGAATACGAATCGTTGCACTGACCGATATCGAGCAGGCGAGGCAAGCCGCCAACCGTTCCATGGTCTTCCATGTTGAAGCGGAACTTGCCGCAGCCGAGCGTCATCAGGACGGTGTCCTTCGGCGCCTGCTCAGCGAATTCCGTGTAGTAATTGCGACCTGGCGCAGCGCCGTCACAACCGCCGATCAGGAAGAAGTGCTTCACCACGCCGCTCTTCACCGCGTCGATTACTTTGTCTGCAACGCCCAGCACTGCCTGACGCCCGAAGCCGATGAGAATGGTCTTTTCAGGCGCAGTTTCAGTGAATCCTGGCATAGCATTTGCTGCTTGCACCACCTGTGCGAAGTTGCCGTCGGAGATGTGGCGCACGCCGGGCCAACCCACCGGGCCCGCCGTGAAGATGCGATTGCGATAGGTTGGCTGGGGTTCAATCAGGCAGTTGGAGGTCATCACAATCGGACCAGGGAACGCAGCAAATTCCAGCTGCTGATTCTGCCAGGCTGTGCCGTAGTTGCCGGCCAGATTCGGAGAGGCGGCCAGCTTCGGATAGGAGTGTGCCGGCAGTAGTTCGCCATGCGTGTAGACTTTGATTTCCGTGCCCTTCACCGCTTCCAGAATCCGATGGAGGTCAAGCAGGTCGTGACCTGAGACTAGAATCGCTTTGCCCGCCACCGGAGTGACGCGCACATTGGTGGGTGCCGGCGTGCCATAGGTGCCGGTGTTTGCTGTGTCGAGCATTTCCATTACGGTGAAGTTCAACCGTCCCAGCGCCATCGCTTCTTCCAGCAGCACGCCAAGGTCAGATGGTGCGTCAGCCAACAGATCAAGCGCCTTTGCCACACCTGCGCCAACCTCCGGGCGCGTCTCGCCCAGGACTTCGGCGTGATGTGCATAAGCGGCAACGCCCTTCAGCCCATACAACACCAAGGCTCGCAGGCCGACCACGTCTTCGCCGACTTCCTCAAGCCCGGCGCGGACGGAGGCGATGCCTGCCTGTTGCAGCAGTTCGGGCAGCCCGGCTGCGGCAACAAAGGCAGCGGGTCCGGCAAGCTTGGGAGCGTCCGGGGCGGCAGCTTCATAGGTAGCTCGAACCCGGTCACGAATCTGCGATGCTTGGCCGATCATGTCGACAAAACGCGCACGATTGAAATTGACGTTCGTCAAGGTGGTGAACATCGCGTGCAGGATAAAGGTATCCGCCGCGGCATCCGGCTTGCCCAGTTCATGCAAGCGCCGGGAATATTGGCCAATTCCCTTCAATTGGTAGATCAACACGTCCTGTAGATCGGCCGTGGTTTCGTCCTTGCCACAAACCCCTTTGATGGTGGCGCATCCTACGCCTTCGTCAGTACGTGCCGTCTGCTCACATTGATAACAAAACATCGTTTCTCCCTCGAATGTTGAAATTTGCCCGCCCCGACTCTAAGGCATCTGAAGCGCCAAAGGAACGGCCGCTGCCGGCAATAGGGACAGGGCCGTTAAATGTTGCATTTAAGATGCATCGTTGAGGGTGGGGTGTTTGTTTCAGGATTCGAAACTGAGGGATGCAACGCTATGACACTGCATCGCAGCTATGCTGCTGGGTCAATTCACCCACAGTTGGATTCAACATTGACACCTGCTGATTAGGTGCGACAAACTAGCGGACAGGGGGCTGTCGCGAAGGAGTTTTTAAGATGATCAGGGCGAAGTGTTTTTACCTTGGGATTGCGTGTCTGGCCTGGGCGGCTACGTTTGCCTCTGCCCAGACCAAGCCCACGTTCGAAGTGGCATCGATCAAGCCGACGTCGCTCGATATGGCCAAGCTGGCGGCGCAAATGCAAAGTGGCGGCGCTATGCCGCGGGTCGGCCCGCGTTTTGAAGGCGGCCGGGCGGAGTTCATCTTCCTTTCGCTGCGCGATCTGCTCGTGCTTGCGTACAAGGTGAAACCGTATCAGATCACCGGCCCGAACTGGCTCAACAACCAGCGCTTCGACATCATGGCAACAGTACCCGAGGGCGCGACCAAAGACGACATCCCACAGATGCTGCAGGCGCTGCTCGCAGAGCGGTTCAAGTTGCAGCTGCATAACGAAAGCAAGGAAGGGCCGGTATTGGCACTGGTAGTGGGCAAGGGTGGACCGAAAATGAAGGAATCGAAACAGGCGCCCAAACCGCTCGACCCGGATGCGCCGCTTGGGCCCGGAGAGCGAAAAATCGACGGTCCGGATGGGCCGATCCGCATGACCATGAACCCGAAGGACGGCACGACTACGATGAACATGGGCGAGAAGGGAACGGTCAGCTACGCCGTGGACCGGTCCACCATGTCAATGAAGATCGAAGCCAGTATGGTGACCATGGCGGGTTTCGCCGACATGCTGACAGCACTGTCGCAGGCCAGCGGCGCCGCCAAGCCAGTGCGGGACATGACAGGCCTGAAAGGGAACTACGAAGTTTCCGTCAACTTCCAGATGGGAGACCTGATCAACATGGCCCGCGCCCAGGGCATGGCCGTGCCGAACCGGCCTGCGGAAAGTGCAGGCGCCGGAGCTCAGCAGCCGGCCGATGCCGCGTCGGACCCCAGCGGGTCCGCATCATCATTGGTGCAGGCGGTGCAATCGATGGGCTTGAAGCTGGAGCTGCGGAAGGCGACGGTGGAAAATCTGGTGATTGATCACGTGGAGAAGATGCCCACGGAGAACTAGCTCATTTTAGGAACCGCTCCCTCACGGTCTCGGTGAGAAGATGCCTGCCGCTGACCGAGACCGCGACCGTAAGGGAGCGGTACACGGTGCTGTGGCCTCGCTAAAGTCAGGCCACAGAAAAGGGCTGGTCAAGTGACGGGCTTGGCGGCGTAAACATCTTGCCACCGTCTTCGGTCACATGCCAGCAATCTTCCAGGCGCATGCCAAACTCGCCAGGAATGTAAATGCCCGGTTCGTCTGAGAAGCACATGCCCGGCGCCAGCGGCAACGGGTTTCCGCCAACCAGATACGGCCATTCGTGCCCATCGAGGCCGATACCATGTCCCAGCCGGTGGGCGAAATACTTATAGCCCGGGCCATATCCGGCATCCGTAATGACGGCGCGAGCCGCCGCATCGATACTCTGGCACGGAACTCCAGGCCGGGCCTTGGCCAGCGCAGCCGCTTGCGCCGCGTGCACGATATCGAACACCTTGCGCTGCTTATCGAACTTTGGCCCACTGGGTTTGCCCACAATGAACATGCGCGTGATGTCGGAAACATAACCTTCCACCGCGCAGCCATCGTCGAGCAGAACGAGCGAGCCTTCCTTAAACATTTGCGTCTGCAAAGAGCCGTGCGGCAGCGCGGTGAAGGCGTCGGCCTGGCACATCACCGCGCCCCGGAAGCCGCAGCGGCTAAAGCCAGCGGAGATCAGGTCGGCCCCTTCCTTGTTGCTCATGCCAGGATGCGCCGATTCGTAGAAAGCCTTGTAGACAGACAGCGTGACGCTGTTGGCAAGCTGCATCAGCGCCAGTTCCGCCGGGCTCTTGATGCCGCGGCAGCCATACGTGACCGGGTTCCCGCTGACTATGGAAAGCGCCGGACTTGCATGCGCAATCGCGTCAGAAAACGAGAACTGCGTGCGCTCTTCAATGGCCAGCTTGCCTGTGGCGATGCCGGCATCGCGCAGTGCCTTGGCAAGAAGCTTGTACGGATCCTCGTCTTCATTCCAGGCATGGATACGCGTCTTGGCGGCAGATGGGAGCACCGAGGGGACAGCATCGGTGCGCTCACGCAGACGGGCTTCTTCAAAGGCCGGGCAGACGAGAAACGGATTGCCTTTCACGGGCAGTACCCACGCAAAGAAGCGGTCGGACTGGCCCCAGCGAAGGCCGGTGAAGTAGGTGAGGGAACTTCCCGTTGTGATGATCAGCGCATCGGCTTTGTTGCTGCGCAGCAGTGCACGGGCTCGTTCGACGCGCTGCTCGCGTTCGGAAAGTTGGATCGGCACGGCTTCGCCGCTTCGATTCGTAAGAGCGGCAATCGCGGCGGGGAGTTTTCCACGGCTGGATTGCTCTTGAAACGCAACCGCTGGCGTAACTGCCAGCGCGGCGGAGGACGCAAGGAACTTTCGGCGGTTCATCATAGTTTCGTTTCACCTGGTGGATGAGTGGTCTCTTCTGACGGGGAATAGAAGGAAGTGCCCGAGCCGCTGTTAGACGTGGAGTTTCGGCGGGTTAATCCATCTTACGCCACTTTTCGGCTGATTTGCCCCTTCTTGCCGTTCTGGCTGCGGCAAGTCCGGCGGCGATAAAAGTCCGGCCGCAAGAAATAAGGATTGTCGGCTCCTGAAGTATGTTATAAGAATTGGTTAGAGGGTTCCACATGATTATCCTTTCCCGCCGTCAACTGATCACTTCCGCCGCAGGCTCTTTTGTGCTCGCGGCAACCGCCCGCCGCGCCGCCGCGCAGGTTCCCGCTCCGGTGCCATCGCTTGCCACGGGTAAGCGCTCGCTCGTCTCGTTGATGAAAGGCGAAGACCGCCGCAAGAACGCCTACAATGCGCTCATGGCGATCGACAAGCAGATTGCGCCCGCGCTCAAGCACAAGAAGTACGTCGTGATTAAGCCTAACAACGTCTCCACGGTGAACCAGCTTGCGTCGACGCACGCAGACACCATGCGCGGCATGCTCGACTACCTGGGCGAGCGCTACAAAGGCCCGGTGATCATTGCCGAATCGAGCGCCGGCCCCACCATGCAAGGCTTTGAGAACTTCAAGTACACGCGCCTCGCCTCAGAGTACAAGCGCGTCAGTCTGCTCGACCTGAATGAAGAAGCAAAGTTCGACCTCCTACCCGTGCTGGACGAAAACATGCACCCGACGCCCGTCCGCTTGGCCGCCCGCCTGCTTGACCCCGACGCGTTTGTCATGTGCGCGGCCATGCTCAAGACGCACAACGTGACAGTCGCGACGCTGTCCATCAAGAATATGACCCTTGGCGCGCCGCTCCATCAGGGACCCAAGGAAACCGTGCGCTGGAGCGACAAGCGCAAGTATCACGCCGGCGTCCGCCAGACTCATTACAACATGATGCTCACCGCGCAAAAGATGCGGCCCAACTTCGGAGTGGCGTTGATTGACGGTTACGAGGGCATGGAAGGCGCCGGCCCCGCCAGCGGCACGGCGGTGCCATCGCGTCTGGCCATCGCCTCCACGGACTTCATCGCCGCCGACCGCATCGGCGTTGAGACCATGGGCATTGATGCGAAGTGGCTCGGCTACCTGCTGTTCTGCTGGCAGAGCGGCCTTGGCCAGTACGACCTGGAGAAGATCGACCTCGAAGGCGAAACCATCGCCAGCGTTCGCCGCAGCTACCAATTGCATAAAGATATTGAGAAGGAACTGCAGTGGATGGGGCCGATGAAGGATGTGCCCATTAAGCTGGGTTAGCATTTCTAAGCCAATTTGCTTCAGTGCCTGGCGGGAACGGCTTTCGCTGCCGTAGCTGCCGCGATATACTCTGGGCGAGAGGTTACTTTCGTGGAAGATTCCAAGCAGAGACGCACTTTTCTTAAGACTGCCGCGGCGGCGATTGCTACGGCGCAGTTTCCCATTCTTGGGGCTAATGACCGCATTCGCGTGGGCCAGGTGGGCCTGGGCGGGCGGGGCACCGATCATATCAAATACTATTCCTCGTTGAAGTCCGATTGCCAGATCGCTGCCGTGGTGGATGTGAACCAATCGGCGCGCGAGCGGGCGGTGGCGCTGGTGAAGAAGGAGGGCGGGGCGGCTCCGAAGGAGTACGCCGATATGCGGGCGATGTTTGAGTCGAAGGACATCGACGCGGTCTCGATCACGACTCCGAATCACTGGCATGCGCTGGCTACGATCTGGGCTTGCCAGGCGGGCAAGGATGTCTATGTAGAGAAGCCGGCGAGCCATAACATTTACGAGAGCGCGCAGATGGTGGCGGCGGCGCGGAAGTATAAGCGGATGGTACAGGTGGGGTCGCAGAGCCGGTCGATTGCCCATAAGATGCAGGCGATTCAGCTGTTGCAGGAGGGCGTGATCGGGCAGATTTATAATGCGCGCGGGCTGTGTTACCGGCGGCGGTTTTCGATTGGACATACGCCGGATGAGAAGGTCCCGGCGGGCTTGGATTGGGGCGGGTTTCTGGGGCCGGCGCAGTACAAGCCGTACAGCAAAAACAAGTTTGCGTATAACTGGCATTGGTTTTTCGATACCGGTAACGGCGACATCGGGAACCAGGGAATCCACGAGATGGACATCTGCAACTGGGGCCTGGGGCGCGGCGGGTGGCCGGTTTCGGTGTCATCGACCGGCGGGAAGTTTGTGTGGAAGGACGATCAGGAGACGGCCAACCTGCAGCAGGCGACACTGGATTTCGGCGATGCGCAGATTACGTTTGAGGTTCGGAATCTGCCGACTCCGCCGGAGGGATTGGTGGCCGGGTTGAAGCCCAATTATACGGGCAACATCTTCTTCGGCGAGGCCGGGTTCCTGGTGGTGGATAATGCTGGGTTCCAGGTCTATAAGAGCTCGGCGTTTAACGTGAGCGGCGAGGCGGCGCGCGGGGCCGGCGCGGGCGGGCAGGAGAAGTACGAGAAGATCATGGACGAGAAGGTGAAGGAATCGAGCGCATGGTCGACGAATCCGCACATGCAGAACTTCTTCGAAGCGATCCGGGCGCGCGATCATAAATTGCTGCACGCGGAGATCGGGTATGGGGCGCGGTCGGCGGCTTATGTGCATCTGGCAAATATCAGCATGCGGGTGGGGCGGACGTTGCGGATGGATCAGGCTTCGGGGCGGTTCTTGAATGACGACCAGGCGAATTCGATGTTGACGCGCGATTACCGCGAGCCATTTGTGGTGCCCCGGGCGGTTTAGAGGCGGGGTGTGAAATAGGGTTCACGCTAAGACTCAAAGAACGGTAAAGAAGAATGGGGGCCCGCGTGGTGGTTGGTAGTTGGTAAACTCGCGGGCTGTCCCCGGTTTTAGCGGCGGCTGCGGGCTTCCCAGTCGTCGCCGGATTTGAGGTTGGTTCGTACTTTCATGTTGTGTGTCTCCTTTCGCTAAGTGGGCTCTGGCCGTGTCTGCCCTCAATAACAAGTGCGAGAAATCCGGCCGTAACTGATCATAAGATGCGGCGGCGATGGCCGAAGCCGTGTCAGGAAACCTGGAAACACGCGGGCTGTCCCCAGGTTTGTTATTAAGAAAGCGTTTCGAAATACTGCTCGATTTCGCGGGAGAAGCTGTAATCTTCCAGCGATGGAGGCGGCATCGAGCCTTCTTCTATCATTGCTTTGGCGCAGGCGAGCCAGTCGCCGTTGGCTACGGGTGATTCCATGGAGGCGAAGCTGAGGGTGCCGACGGCGGTGTCGTTGTAGCCGTGGCGCTCCTGCCAGTTAGCCCCATGGCGGAGGAGGAAGCCGGTCAGCTCCGGGTCTCCGCGGAAGATGGCGAGATTGAGGGCAGTGGCTTGCCAGTCGCCGCCTTTTGCGTCTACGGGCCAGCCAAGATCCACCATGAGCTTTGCTCCGGCGACGTTGCCTGCCTCGACGGAATCGGGCAGCAGGCGCAACATCATGGGTGGCATTTCGGCCAACGTCTTCGGATTATCTGCGAGCAGTCGGGAGGCTTCGTCGCGATCGGCGCAGGCACAGGCGGCGGCGAAGGCGTCGGATGGATTCGGCTCTTCTGCGGTGAGCATTTGCAGGCGGGCAGCGATTTCAGTGAGGCCGAACAGTCGCGCGGCGCGATACATAGTCACGCCGTGGATTGCGGCCTGCGGATTGGCGCCGGCCTTCAGCAGGGCTTCGGCATGGGCGAGCGAGCGCCGGCGGCGGATGGCCCAGAAAAGGGCCGGCGCTCCCTCATTGGGATCTGCGCCGGCGTCCAGCAAGAGTTGGGTGCAGGCCAGGTCGTCGTAATCGAGCGAGTGGTTCAGCGCGTTGGTGCCTTTGGCGCGGGCTCCTGCGGCGAGCAGGAGTTTGAGGCAGGTGAGGTCGCGGGATTCGGTGGCGTGGTAGACGGAGTCGTCGTCGTTGGGGTCGGCTCCGGCGGCGAGCAGCAGGCTGGTGATTTCGGGCTGGTGGTTCTTGCCCGCGGCACCGTAGAGAGCCTTGTCCGCGTTCAGGTCTGCGCCAGCGGCGATGTGTTTGCGGGCGCATTCGGCGAACTGGGCGGGGCGGACGCGACTGAGTGCGGAGTGGGTAACGGCGGCGAGTGGGGACATGCCACTGCTGGGCGGTTGATCGGAGTAGATGCCTGCGGCGTGGGGATCGTCGATGGCGAATTGCGGATTTTCATCCAGTGCCCTTTGCGCGGCTTCGGGCTTTGGGGCGCGGTAGCCTTCGCCATAGACCAAGGCTCGCCAGGCTTCTATCTTCATAGCTGAATCCTTTCTAGCGAACCGCGATCGTCACTCCGGGTTGGGTTGTAATGTTGCCGAAGGAGACCTGAACCGGGACGGCCGAACCTGGGGTAATGCCTTCGGGGATCGTTACGTTGAATTGCATCAAGCCGGCTAAGAAATTCGGGGCGCCCGCGCCGAACAGCACGGTTGCGGGTTGACCGCCGATGGTAACTTTGGGGGCTTGTATTGGCTGGGGGAAGTCCTCCAGGCGGGCGAATTCGTTGAGCCTGCCATCGACGCCTGCAGGGGCTGTTTGTCCCTCTCCAGTCAGGAAAAATACCACGACTGAACCGCGCGCGGCAGGGAGTTGAGCGGAGTTGACTGAGCCATCCTGATTGAGCGCGGCGGCTTGGGCGGTGCCGGAGGCGACAGTGAACACGCCGGGGGCAATGGGGACGACAGGTATCGCCATTGGGCGGGATTTGACTCCGTTGTATTCGACTGCGACGCGAGTGAATTGCTTGCCCTGGACGGCGTAAGGCACCACCAGACTCATTTGCCCGGCAATGGTATAGACCATGGGCGCGGGGACTTCATCAAACAGCACACGCGTGGCGCCGATCTGGGTGCTGATCTTCCGGTCGGGTGTTAGCGCGGCTGTAACCAGTGCTGCGGGGCCTGCGTTGGCGGGGTAGATTGTGATCACTTCTCCTGGTGCGACGGCACCGCCGCGGAAGCTGGCCGCGTTTTGTATGGCGGCCCGGCTGAGGTCCGGGTCGGAGGGTGAAACTAGTTCGATGCGGATGAGATAAGCGTCCTGTCCACCGCCCGAGGCGGGTTGGAAGGAGCCTGGTGTGGTTGGGAAAGTGGTCCCGTTAGTCGGTCCAACGGCGATGGCATTGCCGCGCGGATCGAGGGCGAGGGCAATCCCTGGTTCGAAGGTGCCGGAGCCGCTGGTGTAACTGGCGTAAAGCAGGCGGCCACCCGCATCGACGACGGCGATAAAGGGGGTGATGCCTGGGCCAAGAGAGCGGCGCAGCGCGTCGGAGGTGATGGGGAAATCGACGGAAGTTGTGTTACCGTAAACGACGATGTTGCCAGAGGGATCGCGGGCAATGGCGTTGGCGAAATCGCCGTTGGAGCCACCGAGGAAGGTGGAGTAGCTGATTAGGCCGTCAGTTGCATTGAGGCGAACGAGCATGCCGTCGGCTACTCCGCCATATTTGGTTTGGAGTGCATCGGGGGTTGAGGCTAGCCCTGTTCCAGTGTAGGTGCCGCAGGTCCATAGGTCGGCGCCGTCGAGGATGAGGTCGTGGATTACGCCGGAGCCAAGATAGGTGGCGAAGAGGATTCTGTTGGCGACGGGGTCAAGCTTCAGCACGAACATGCCAGCGGCTGGGAACGGCTTACTGGCGCCGGTGGGGAAAGCTGTGGAGCCACTGACTCCTGCCACGTAGACATTGCCAGACGGGTCGACTGCGATCATGTAGCCGGCATCGTCAGAAGGGCCGCCGATGTAAGTGAAATAGTTGAGCTGGGTGAGGGTGTTATTGAGCCTGGCGACAAAGACGTCAGTGCCGCCGGCGGCGGTGGATTGCAGCGCGCCGGCTTGTCCTGTAAAGCCGGGGGTCTGGCCGGTGATCCAGACGTTACGGTTGGAATCCAGGGTGAGGCCAAAGGCTGAGGCGGCTTGTGGTGCCGAAAGAAGAGCAACTGCGGCGAGGGTTCCGGCGGGGTTCAGCTTGAGGACGCCTGCGCCGGCGGTGCCTCCGCCGACTGTGCTGCCGGTGGGCCTGGGGAAGTTGGTTGAGGTGGTTGAGAAGGATACGAAGAGGCTGCCATCGGTGTCCACAACGGCTTTTAGTGGGATGTCAGTTCCTGAGCCGCCGATTGCCGTGGCATAGATGAGGGTGTTGGTCGGGCTGAACTTTGACACGACTATGTCCGAGCCGCCCGAGAGCGACTGACCTGCGGGGAGCAGACGGTAGTTGGGGGAGTCTGTCTGCACGGCGACATAGTAATTGCCGTCGCTGTCTGTTGCAATGGCGTTAGCGATTTCTCCGCCTGTGCCTCCGAGATAAGTGGCGTAGGAGATGCGCGGTGGGGCAGTTAATGCGGGCTGGAGAGTAAGTATGGACAGAATGGTTATGCGCGAAAGCATGGTACTTAGTGTATCTTTATGCGAGGGACAATGCGGTCCGTCCCCTCCGTCCCCTCCGTCCCCGGTTTATTGGTTCCAGTCTGGGGGTTCGGTGTTTAGTAGGTTGTGGACGAAGAAGTCCCACCGCTTGCGCTCGCCGTAGACGCCGCCCCAGCTGTGGCCTTCGCCGGGGAGCATGATGAAGTCGAAGGTCTTTTTCGCTTTGATGAGGGCGTTGACGACTTGCATGGTGGAGGCGGGGTCTACGTTGTTGTCCAACTCGCCAACGGAGAGCAGGAGCTTGCCTTTGAGTTTGCCGGCGTTTTCGGCGTTGGAGCAGGCTATATATTCGGGGCCGAGGGGCCAGCCCATCCATTGTTCGTTCCACCAGATTTTGTCCATGCGGTTGTCATGACAGCCACAGGACGAGACGGCCACCTTGTAGAACTCAGGGTGGAAGAGCAGAGCGCCGAGGGCGTTCTGTCCACCGGCGGAGTGTCCATAGATTCCGACCTTCGAAATGTCGTACCAGGGGTATTTTGCGGCGAGGGCTTTGTGCCAGAGGATGCGGTCCGGGAAGCCTGCGTCGGCGAGGTTGCGCCAGGCAACGTCGTGGAAGGCTTTGGAGCGGTTGGATGTGCCCATGCCATCGATCTGGACGACGATGAAACCCAGTTCGGCGAGGGATTGAAGGGCGGAGTAGGGGGCGAAGGATTTGGGCACGAAGGAGTCATGCGGGCCGGCGTAGATGTACTCGACGACGGGGTAGCGCTTGGCAGGGTCGAAGTGGGACGGGCGGTGGAGGATGCCGTAGATATCGGTCTGACCGTCGCGGGCTTTGGCGATGAAGGGTTCGGGAGCATGGAAGTTGGCGGCTTTGAGGGCTTCACTGCGGCTGGTTTCAATCATCGCGACGAGGGATTGATCGGCGGTGCGGTGGAGTTCGCTCACGGGGGGCAGGTCGATACGTGAGTAGTGGTCAACGTATTGGGACATGTCCTTGGAGAACGCGACGGTGTGGTTGGCGTCGGCGGTGGTGAGCGGGATAAGCGCGGTGCCGTCGAAGTTGATGCGGTAATAGTGGACGAAGTAGGGGTCTTTGCTTGCGTACATGCCGCTGGCGTGGAAGTAGATGGTGCGGGTGGATTCGTCTACTTTGTCGACGCCGCGGACAACCCAGGGGCCGCGGGTGATTTGGGATTTGGGCTGGCCGGTGGCGGCATCGATCAGGTAGAGATGGTTCCAGTCGTCGCGTTCGGACATCCAGATAAGCTCGCGGCCGTCGTTGAGGTCGTGGCGGAATTTCTTTGACGAATAGCAGAAGAAGGTCTGGGGGGCTTCGGTGACGATGGCGCGGGGCTGGGCGGTCTTGGCGTTGACTTCGATGACGCGGTAGACCTGATGGCTGCGCTGGTTGTATTCGAAGGTGAAGGCGCGGCTGTCTTTGCGCCATTCGATGTTTGAGAGGCGGTAGGGGTTGGGGAAGAGGGCATCGTCGATAGGCGTGACGCTGGCATTGGCGAGGTTGATGAGGACGGGCTGTTGGAGGTCGAGCTGGTCGCCGGGTTTTTCGTATTCGATATGGAAAGTTTTGGGCTGGAGCCGGTCGAGGGGCGAGGACTCAATGTATTGGATCTTGCGGTGCAGGCCGGTGCGGATGCGGTAGGCGGCCAGGTTGCGGGAGTCGGGGGACCAGACGATGGAGGCGCGGGCGTAGGCGTTGGACTCGGAGCCATCGTAGGTGAGGGGCTTGGCGGTCTTTGCCGATTTCTGGCGGAGGTAGATGTTGTGGTTTTGGATCAAGGCTTCTTGGGTACCGTCGGGCGAGGGGACGGGGGCTTCTTCGACGCGGCGTTCGCGAGGTGGGGCGGCTTTGCGGGGGAAGCTGTTATCGGGGCCGAGGTTTTCGGGCTGATAGGTTTGGGTGTTGACGCGCCAACGGGTTTGGTTGACGGTGAATTCGAAGGAGTTGGGGCTGGGGAAGGTTAGGGTTTGGAAGGGGAGTGAGTGGGATTGATAGGTTTCGCCTATAGCTTTGGAGAGCGCGGCGGCGAGGCGGGCGTGGTCGAAGGCGGGGCGTTTGGTGGCGCCGTTGGCGATGACGAATTCGTGGCCGCCTTTGATGGTGCGGCGGTACCAGAAGGTATCGGTGGCGTTGATCCAGGTGGCTGGGCCGGGGATAGAGATATCGAGGTTGGCGGTGGTGGTGCTGAGGTTGGCGGCGCGGGCGTAGCCTTCGCGGGTGGGTTGGGCGTGCAGGGCCAGGGTGAGGAGCAGCAGCAGGTGTGGCATTAGGATCATTTTAATCGGTGGCAGAGGTGTCAGTGGTCTCTGACCCCAATTAATTTTTGTAGAAGTCGCGCATGTTGAAAATCTTGAATTCGTGGCTTTCGTCGAAGGCTACCCGTAGGACCAAGGCGAGGGCGGTGCGGGGGCCCTGGAAGTAGGAGACGCGGATCGTGTGGTGGCCGGTTTTTAGTTGGGCTGCTCCATAAATGGTGAGGGCGGCGTGGGTGCCGTCGTTGTCGATGACCAGTTTCTTATCGATGTAGAGTTTCGAACCGTCGTCGGAGAGGAGCGAGAACTTGTATTTGCCCGGGGTTTCGATATAGAACTTGCCCGTGTAGTCGAGGGCGAACCATTCGTTGAGATCAGTGACACCGGGGAAGCCGGCGGTGAAGTTGCGCGGGGCGATGTCGAGCTGGCGTGTGTAGATGGTGCCGATGGGTTTCATGCGGCTGAGGTTAGGGAGTTCGCGGGTGCCGGGTTTGAGTTTGTAGATTTTGCCCTGGAAGCCCTGGGCGTCAACAACGGTGACGCCGAAGACGGGGCGGTTGGCGTCGTCGTCGGGCGGCGGCGGTTGTTGGGCGAGGAGCAGTGCTAAGAGTATTGGGGCCAAAAGATATCATTCACCGTGAGGTGGGTGGCGGTCAAGCCTCTGGCGCTATAAGATTACTGGGATGAAGATTCTTGCATTGTGGCTGGCGGCGGCGGGGATTGCCGGAGCGGGGATTCGCGCTGGGGCGTTTGAGGTGGATGTTACGCCGCAGACGCTGCCGATTATGGTGAGCGGCGGGTTTCTGGCCAAGCAGATGACCTTGGCCGATGGGCGGCTGCATGCGCGGGCGATTGTGCTGGACGACGGGGCGCAGCGGATTGTGATTGCGGTGGCGGACTCGTTGATGATTCCGCGCGAGCTTTGCGACCGGGTGAAGGCGAGGGCGTCGGCGGCGACGGGGATTCCCGTGGAACGCATGATGGTGTCGGCCACGCATTCGCATTCGGCGCCGCCGGTGATGGGCGCGCTGGGGACCGATGAGGATCAGGCGTACAGCGTGTTTTTCGAGGGGCGATTGGTCGAGGCCATTGTGGGGGCGGCGGGGCGGATGACGCCGGCGCGTGTGGGTTGGAATGTTGTGAAGGACTGGGAGCATACGCATAACCGGCGGTGGATTCTGCGGCCGGATAAGATGCGGGTGGATCCGTTTGGGGATTTGACGGTAAGGGCGCATATGCATCCTGGGTATCAGAATCCGGATTTTGTGGGGCCTGCGGGGCCGGTGGATCCGGACTTTTCAGTGATGTCCGTGAAGCGGTTGGACGGGACTCCGCTGGCGGTGCTAGCGAATTACTCGATGCATTATGTTGGTGGGCAGATTAAGGGAGTAAGTGCGGATTACTTCGGATACTTCTGCGATAAGTTGCGCGGGATGCTGTTTCCGCGCGGCGGGGGCGAGGCGTTTGTCCCCATGATTTCGCAAGGGACAAGCGGCGATCTGCATTACATGGATTACAGCCAGCCGGCGAAGACGGTGCTGACCGAAAAGTATGCGGAGGAGCTAGCCGAGCAGGCTGCGCGGCTGATTGGCGCGGTGAAGTATTCGGAAAATGTGCCGCTGGATTTCCGGCAGACGATGATGACCTTTGAGCGGAGGCTGCCTTCGCAGAAGAAGCTGGAGTGGGCGGCGGCGTTGATGGCGAAGATGGGCAGCAAGGCGCCGGCGACGCAGGCGGAGGTTTACGCGCGGGAGCAGATGTACATTGCTGCGGCTCCGAAGCGTGAGTTGGTGCTGCAGGCGATGCGGATTGGAGATTTGGGGATTGCGGCGATTCCGGATGAGGTGTTCGCGCTGACTGGGTTGAAGATTAAGGCGCAGAGTCCTTTTGCGCACACGTTCAACATTGAGTTGGCGAATGGGGCAGAGGGTTATATTCCGCCTCCCGATCAACACAGGCTGGGTGGTTACACTACTTGGCCGGCGCGGACGGCGGGGTTGGAAGTGGGCGCGGAGCCGCGGATTACCGAGGGCGTGCTGGCGCTTCTGGAGCAGGCGTCGGGGAAGCCGCGTCGGGTGCGCGATCTAACGGCGGCTGCGATTGCCAAGCCGGTGCTGGCTCGGAAGCCGCTGGCGTATTGGCGAGGAGAGGATGTGGACAGTTTGCGGGCTGAGGATGTGAGCGGGAATGGGAATCATGGGCGGTATGAGGGTGGGGTGGCTTTCTATTTGGATGGGATCCCGTCTGGTGAGGTGGCGATTAATCGGGCTCCGCATTTTGCAGGTGGGCGGATGAAGGCCTCTGTTGCCGGGTTGGGTACGGATTATGCGGTGGAGATGTGGTTTTATAACGCCCTGCTTCCTGAGGTGCGCGGAGTGAGCGGGTATCTGTTTGGGCGTGGGGTGGAGTGTTTGGGGCTAAGGGCGGATGGGCGGTTGTTTGTGGGGGATGCGATCGGCAAGTCGGTGGTTGGGGTGCGGACGTGGAATCAGGTGCGGCTTGAGCGCGGGGGCGGGAAGGTGCGCGTTTTCCTGAATGGGACCGAGGAGTTAGCGGCAAATGGCGCGGCTGGAGGTGGGCCGGGGCTGGAGTTTGGGGCTTGTGGGGAGCGGGCGGAGACCTGGGAGGGGCGGTTGGATGAGATGGCGGTGTTTGGGCGGTAGGGCGGTAAAGTTGGTATTGTGATTGCTGGGTGGAGTTAACTATGCACTTATCGAGGGTTGTTGGTTTGATGCTGGCTGGCGCTGGGATTTTGGCTGCGCAGATCGTGTTTCCGGGCAAGGGCAAGCACGTGGTGCTGGTGAGCGGGGATGAGGAGTATCGCTCTGAGGAATCAATGCCGCAGTTGGCGAAGATCTTATCGCAGCGGCATGGGTTCAAGTGCACAGTGCTGTTTGCGATCAATCCGGAGACTGGGTTGATTGACCCGGCCAAAAATGACAACATTCCGGGTTTGGAAGCGGTGGATTCGGCGGATCTGCTGATTGTGGCGCTGCGCTGGCGGGATCTGCCGGATGCGCAAATGAAGCATCTGGTGGACTACATCGAGTCGGGGCGGCCGATTATCGGGCTGCGCACGGCAACGCATGCATTCCTGATGAAGAAGAGCCAGACCTATGGGAAATACTCGTCGAACAACAAAGAGTTCGATGGCGGCTTTGGGCGGCAGGTGCTGGGCGAGACGTGGATTACGCATCACGGCAAGCACGGTGTGCAGAGTACGCGGGGGATTTTTGCCGAAGGGGCCGCGTCGCATCCGATATTGCGCGGGATCAAGTCGGGCCAGATCTGGGGGCCGACGGATGTGTACCGGACGAAGCTGCCGCTGCCAGGCGACAGCATGCCTCTGGTGATGGGGCAGGTGCTGCAGGGGATGAAAGAGGCCGATGCGCCGATTGAGGGTGAGCAGAATAACCCGCTGATGCCTGTTGCGTGGGTAAAATCTTATACCGGGGCTGCGGGGAAAAAGGCGCGGATCTTTACGACCACGATGGGGGCGGCGGAGGACTTTTCGAACGAGGCGTTCCGGCGGATGGTGGTGAACGCATGTTATTGGACCTTGGGCATAGAGAAGAATATTAAGGCCAATAGCAATGTGGCGCTTGTGGGTGAGTTCACGCCGTCGCACTTTGGGTTTGGGAAGTTCGTGGCGGGGAAGAAGCCCGCTGACTACGGCAAATAACCGAGTGTGGTTTTCTGCACACAAGTGTTAAGCTGAAAGAAATGCCTTGGAAAAAAGCCTCACTGATCATTGCACTTTCGTGCGCGCTGTTTGGAGCCGATGCTGTTGTTGAACAGGCACGCAAGAAGGTTGCTGAGAAGAAGTACGACGAAGCGATTGCACAGCTGGAAACCGCGAATAAAGCGAAGCCTAGCGTGGAACTGAAGAAAGCGTTGGCCGATGCGAACATGGCCAAGGCTGACAACTTCATGAATGATCCGGCTCTGCCTCCGCGGGCCAAGTACACTGGGGCGCTGCGGGCTTATCGTGAGGTGTTGAAGTACGATAAGACGAACAAGAAGGCGCAGGATAATATCACTACCATCGAAGGGATCTACAAGTCGATGGGCCGTCCCATTCCGCAGTAGCACGAGTTCGCGAAGTGCAACAAAATACGCATGTTGGCCGGCGGTTCTCGGCCCGCTGGGAAACCGTGACCTTACGGCCACGGCTCGGTGAGAGCGTGATTGCTGCAACCCGAGCCGCACCTGTGAGGGTGCGGTGCCTGATAAGCGACATTGGAATTCCATTCTGTCCATGCGGGACAGGCCGCCTACCATTCTTACCAGCGGCGGCCGTAGAAGCCACCATAAAAGCGCGGGCCATAGTAATACGGGTAGCCGTAGTATGCCGGGCCTCCGTATAAGTACGCTCGGGGGCGGACCATCGCCGGCGGCGGACCCTGGCGGGTGCGCAGGCCACGGTCGTAATCATCCTGCGAGACGCTGAGAAATGCATGGGGCGCTTTCGCGGTAGAGATCACCATGGGCTCCGTGGTGCGGAAGCTGAGGATCGATTCCGGATACAGAACGGTGGGCTTACCGCGGGTGGTTAAAACGCCGAGGGTGGAGGCGACCAGGCCTGCTCCAGCGCCGATGCCTGCACCGATGGGGCCAGCCGCTGCTGCGCCAATGCCTGCGCCAACGGCGGTTGTGGTGCCGACTGCTGCGCCATCGCGGGCCTTCGATGTGCCGCCGGAATACTCTACCAATTGCGACTTCAAGGGCATCTGCTGGCCGTCCACGAGGCTGATTTCCGTTAGTTCCACGCCGAGGTGGGATGTGCCTTTGATGCGGCCTGCTTTTTGCGCATCGACGACGCGGCCGGCGATGGTCTGGCCGCGTCGTGCGACAACGATTCCATTCACTACGAGAGGTTCGATGAGAGCGGCGGTGAAGGCGTCACCTGCCCGACTGTGGTCACTGGAGAGCATCTGATTGATGCGCACGCGCACCCAGGCTCCGGCGGGCACGGTGAGTTGTGCGGGGACGGAGTCCTGTGGAGAGACCTCACTGAATTTGCGCCAGCCATCCGCGGTTTTGGGGGCTTGCGCGCTATCCTGCGCGAGCACGGGAATAACAGCTGCAATCACGGTTGCTATTAAGGTTCTGTTTACATGAATCATAGTAATCCTCGTCGACATCTAAATAAGTGCAAGCGGATTGCCATTCGTAAGTGTTTTGATTTCAATGAAGTAGGTGGCTGCAAATGGTGGAATGCGGCCACGGTGGTGGATTTCGGCCACTTTTGTTAAGAAAATTATACCGCGACTTTTTTGCTCGGTTAAGTTTTGTAAAGTCAGGTAGCTTTTTTGAAATTGACCTCGTCTAGTCATGTGTAGGGCAAAGAACAGAGTGGTTCTAGCCAGTCAAGTAAGTCGATCAATTCGACGCCCGGGCTTGCCGGGACAATAATCTGAAAGATAACTAAGGAGAAAAAACCATGCGTAAGTATGTTAGTGGAGTTGTGTCTGCACTCGTTGCATTGACGGGTTTGGCAGCGTTTGGCGCGGCTGCGCCGTTTGAATCATTGAAGGTACATATACCTGAGGCAGTACACATTGCCCAGAATGAATTGCCCGCAGGCGATTACACGGTGCGTTACGTAAATGGCGGAAGCGATGTGCCATTTCTTTCGTTCCAGTCAAAGAGTGGCCAGACAGTAGTGGTTGCAGCGATGCGGAATCAGTTGATGCTCAACGACACCCCGGAGAAATCGTTCTTGGTATTCGACAAGACTGCGGGCGAACTTAGCCTGGCGCGTGTGCAGGTAGAAGGTTTGCGTTATTCGTATGAG
Organism: uncultured Acidobacteriia bacterium; assembly: GCA_903881085.1. Lineage (GTDB taxonomy): Bacteria > Acidobacteriota > Terriglobia > Bryobacterales > Bryobacteraceae > CAIRSA01. Next base: position 14,217 of record CAIRSA010000059.1, on the reverse strand, counting down.
ATCCTGGGCAGCCATGCTCATGCCCATACGATCGTGGCCCACTAATTCAGTTTGTTTGCAAAGGGAAAGACAATGAACGGAAAAATTGGCGTTGGGCTTTTGCAGACGTTGCTGGTGTTGGGGATTTCCCAGATTGCACCTGGGAATCCCCCGGCTGGGGCGACGATGCACGGCGTAGTTACCGATCCGACCGGAGCAGTAATTCCTCACGCCAGGGTGCTGGTGTCTGGGGAAGGCTTCAAACAGGTGGTTGAGACGGACGGGAAGGGCTCGTACATCGTGGCCGGACTGCCAGCGGGCGAATACCGGGTTCGGGTACACCGGCATGGATTTGCGGATTACTTCAAGTCCGGCCTGGTGGCGAAGGCCGGCTATGAGACGGAGGCCGATGCTCCCATGACGGTGAAGGGGACGCGGCAGGCCATCACGGTTTCGGAATGAAATTGAGCGATGTAACGAAGAAGCGTTTGTACGCATCTTTCTAGTCACTGTGATACAAGATCAATTTTCCAGACGTAGCCTCTTTCTTTCTGCCCTGTCGCAGTTAGCGCTGCGCGGGCAGGACACAACGTTCAGTGCGGACGTAAAGGTGATCAACGTTCTTGCGACTGTGCGGAACAAGCAGGGGCAGATCATCAAAGATCTGAAAAAAGAGGATTTTTCGCTGGAAGAGGACGGGCGTCCGCAGACGATCAAGTATTTTTCGCGCGAGACCGAACTGCCGCTGACTTTGGGCCTGCTGGTGGATACGAGCGGGAGTCAGCGTCAGGTTTTGGGCCAGGAGCGGAGCGCGAGCGCGCGGTTTATCGATCAGGTGATCCGCGAAGCGAAGGACATGGCGTTCGTGATCCACTTCGATTTCGAGACCGAATTGCTACAGGATCTGACTTCGTCGCGGAAGAAGCTGCGCGAATCGATCCAGGACATTCAGCCTCCGCAGTTGCAACGGCGGCAGCCCCAGGGTAGTGGCGGCGGTCAAGGGCGGCGTGGTGGCGGCGGCACGGTTCTGTACGACGCAGTGATGCTGGCATCGGACGAGTTGATGCGGAACCAAGGCGGGCGGAAGGCGCTGATCCTGCTGACCGACGGCGTGGATACGGGCAGCAAGGTCGGGATCAATGAAGCAATCGAGTCGGCGCAGCGTACAGACACACTGATCTATTCCATCTTGTTTTTCGATGAACAGGCTTATGGCGGTCAGCGTCCTGGGCCGATGATGGGTGGGCGTCGTCGGGGCGGCTATCCGCAGCCTATGCCACCACCGGGCATGAATCATCCGGATGGGAAGAAGATTCTGCAAAAGATGTCGCGCGAAACGGGCGGCGGATTCTTTGAAGTCACGAAGAAGTTGCCGATTGAAGAGGTCTTCGACCGCATTCAGGAAGAGCTTCGGAGCCAATATAGCATTGGGTATTCTTCAGACAAGCCGAATGGCGGAGCGGGGTTCCGCTCGATCCGGTTGAATACGAGCCAGAAGAATTTGATCGTGCAGACGCGGGATAAGTATTATTCGGCGCGATAGGTGCCGCCGATCACCACGGATGTACACGGATGGACACGGATGAAAAACAACCTTCGATTCGCTCTCCGATCCGCACGGGTCCCCTTGGACTAGAAAAACAAAGCTGCACCACCCTTTGACATACAATTCGCCGGTCTAGCTTGCCTGAGCGAGCTTGCGGGCTTCGCCACCGGGGTCTGCTTGCGCGGCGCTGGTGGGGGCGTTGAAGACCATGGTTTGGCGGTCTTTCGTGGTGTATTTTGGCCATTTGGGCGTGCCGTGGCGGGCGAAGTTGGCCCAGGCTCCGGCGATTTGCCTTGAGAGTTGCTCCGATTCCGCGTAGCGGACGAGGCGCATGGCGAGAGGAAGCTCGGCGGTGTGGAAGGCGCGTCCACGGCCATTTTCGATTGGCGTGTTCCAGCTGAAGAGGTACATGTAGACCGGGGCTTTCGCTTGTTCGATTTTCAGCTCGGCCTGTTTGATTGCTTTGGCGCGGACGTCGCGATCGGTGGCGTAACGGAACCAGATTGCTGTTGGCGTTTCTTTAGGGAATTCGCGGCGATAGGCGGCGAGCAGCTGCGGGTTCTTGAGCCGGTCACGAAGAGCGTCTTCAGTGAGACTGTGCAGCGCGTCGTCTTTCATGGCGCCGAGCGAAGTTTCGTCTTTGCAGGCGCCGATGATGAGCGGAATGTTTGCGGATGTCTCGGGTGCTTTGGGATCCCAGATCTGTTGCGTGATGTTGTGACCGTCGACCAGCGGCATGAGGCGGGCGGATTGGCCGGCTCGGTAGAGATCTTGCGCTGGGATGTTTTGCAGTTGGCCGGTTTGGTTTTTGTTGAGGCCGAGTTTTGCCAGCACCGTTTCGGCGCTTGCCGTGGCTTCGTCGCGCGTCGCGACTTTCAAAATGGACCCGCTTTCCAGAATCGCCTTGTGATAGAGACCAGTGGCTGCGGGCATGGCAAGCAGGGCGCTGATTTTGGCAGCCCCGCCCGATTCACCGAAGATCGTCACGTTGCGCGGATCGCCGCCGAAATTGGCGATATTGTCGCGGATCCATTCGAGTGCGGCGATCAAATCCAATTGGCCCACGTTGCCGGTGGCGTATTTGGGATCGAGGCCGCCAAGATATAGATAGCCGAAGACGTTGATGCGGTGGTTGACGCCGACGAGCACCACGTCCTGTTCTTTGGGGAAGCGATCGGCGAAGATGGTGAGGTGGCTGGAGCCGCCGGTGAAGCCGCCTCCGTGAATGTAGACCATGACGGGTCGCTTGCCGCGGGTGGATGGCGTGAGGACGTTCAGCACCAGGCAGTTTTCGCTGTCGGGCTGCGTGGCTAGTTCGGCGCGGTCCTTGGAGCCGCGGAAGTATTCGCCGATGGTGGGGCTCAGGAAGATGTTGCCGGGGCCTTGGATGCAACGCGGACCGGTGGCAGTGCAGTCGCGGACGCCGGTCCACGGTGTGGGCTTGGTGGGTGGCAGGAAGCGGGTTTGGTCTGCGTAGGGTATGCCACGAAAGACGGTGACATCGGCGCCTTTGAGGCCGCGCACTTTGCCTGCGGTGGTTTCCACGCTGTCTGGCGCGGTTGCGGCGGCAAGTGCATTTGTGACAAAGAATTGGCGGCGGTTCATGGTTATTTTGATGACGAACAAGCGTGGCCACTTTGCACCAGGCTCCACGACATGGCGTTTTCCAGCAATTGGATGACGAGCGGTTCGCTGTACATCATACCCGCGTGGCCCAGCGCGGAATAGACGGCGTGACCTTTTTCCACGCAGTGCCACCAAACCAGCGGATGATCCGTGCCCATGGTGGAGCGACCCGGGGTATAGCTCTTTTCGTCGACCGTGGCGAGGATGTGGAAGCCAGGTTTGTTGCGCGGGCTTTCCGTAAATGCGTACCACTCTTCGGCGCGATGCCATACGGCGGGCAGGCCTTTCGTGATGGGGCTCTTCTTGTCTTCGATGTGGATGTCGCCCGGCATAATGGACGAATGCGAGGTGAACTGTGCGCCAAGCAACGTCTCAATAAACCACTTCCAGACGGCCGCCGAACGGGGAGCGGGGAAGCCCGCGGGGTCGCCGCCGGCGCCATGGATGCCGAGGAAGGATCCGCCGTTTTCGACCCAGGTTTTGAAGGCCGCGCGCTGCTCTTCATTGAGCGTGTCGCCACTGGTGTTGTTCCAGATGACGAGCTTGAAGTTGCGCAGTTGCGCGGCGTTCATGATGGCGCCGTTTTCGGTGATGTAAGAGGGCCAGTTGCGCTGCTTGGCGATAACGGCGAGGGCTACGTTTGAGGCTTGGATGGCGGCCTCCTCTCGAAATCCAGAGGTCTTGGAGAAGATCAGTATGCCACCGGGCTTAAGGTCGGCCGGGAGTTCTGGCGGCTTGGTGTCGATGGTGGGGTTGACGACAAAGCCGGCTGCGGCGCCGTTGAGTTGGCCTCCTCGTGCGCCACCTTTCGCGCCCGCACGATTGCCGCCTCCGGGCGGTGCGCTTTGCGGGGGAGCCGGGGGCTGGGCAAGCATGTTGGCGGCCGTGAGGGCCAGTAGGGCGAATGTCGTGTGCTTCATGGCGATTTGTTTGGAATTAGTCTATCACTTGAGGCGTTCGAGAAGCGGATTGCGGCTGGAAGATGGGCTGAGGGGAGGCATCTATTTGCCGGACTCACCTCTTCGATGCTATCCTGCGATTTGACTCAGCCCATTGTTTGCTAACTGGCGCTCAAGACGCGCCGGACCCGAAGACGTCTTTTACTGCCCTACCCTACGTGTCTTTGTGGAGCAAACAAATCATGAATTACTCTTCCGATTCTTTACTGCGCGCACGTGTGTGCGAAGCAGCCCAGGAACATTATTGCCTGCGATTTGAAGATGGCGTCGAATTGGACGCGGTGCCTGCGGGCACCCTGCGTTGGGGTGCGGAACTGCCTGCGGTGGGGGACTGGGTCCGTGCTCGCCGCGCCGATGCTACGCTGGCGCTGATTGAAAGCGTGGAGCCGCGCACCACCTGCATTTCGCGCCAGCGCCCGGGCGGCGAGGTGGAGCAGGTTTTGGCGGCGAATGTCGATCTGATTGTGGTCGTTATGGGGCTCGACGGTGACTACAACCTGCGGAGACTGGAACGCTACCTGGTGCAGGCCGCCGCCAGCGGCGCTGAGGCGATGGTGGCGTTGAACAAGATGGACGTCTGCGCGGAATGGCCGTCGCGGCTTGCCGATGTTCGGGCCATCACGGGCAACGCAGCGGCACTTTCGGCGCACGAGTCCGTTGCGCCGATCGGTGAAGTTGTACGCGGGCGCACCGTGGTGCTACTGGGCTCCTCGGGCGCGGGCAAGTCAACGATCGCCAACGCCTTGCTTGGCGAGTCACGCCAGGCTACCCAACCCGTGCGGGAATCCGATTCGCGCGGCCGCCATACGACGACACGCCGCATGTTGATTGAACTGCCCGAAGGAGGCGCGCTGATCGACACTCCTGGCCTACGTGAACTGGCTCTTTGGGCGGGACAGGATTCGGTGGACGATGTGTTTTCGGGCATCGCGGCGCTGGCCCGGCAGTGCCGGTTTCACGACTGCGCGCACGCGGGTGAGCCGGGTTGTGCGGTGACGGCGGCGCTCGAGACTGGCGAACTCGAACCGGCGCGCTGGGCCAGCTACCAGAAGTTGATGGCTGAGGCCCGCTATCATGAGCGGACGGTGGATCAGCGTGTTGCGGCGGAGACGATGCGCAAGTGGAAGGTGATTCAGAAGGCGATGCGGCATCATCCGAAGTACAAGCGGTGAGTCGGACTGAAGTCCTCCGCAGGCTGAAGCCTACCCCACTTCAGTCGTTTGCGAGTTCCGCTTCGAGTTCTTCGATTGTTGGCAAGCTGCCCTTGAACTCGTCGGGGAGTTTCATCAGGTGCGTGAATTCAGCGATGCCCATGGGGGTGGTGGCGCCGCGCAGGGCGTATTCGACGACGACTTCCGTCTTGGTTTTGCAGAGGATGAGGCCGATGCTGGGCTGGTCGGTGGCGTGCTTCAGCATGTCATCGACGGCGGCGAGGTAGAAGTTCATTTTGCCTGCATATTCGGGTTTGAACTCGCCGGTCTTGAGGTCGATTACCACGAAGCAGCGGAGTTTGAGGTGGTAGAAGAGCAGATCGATGCGGTAGTCCCTGCCGCCGACATCGAGCGGATACTGGCGGCCGACGAAGGCGAATCCAGCGCCGAGTTCGACCAGGAATTTCTGGATTTGTTCGATCAGGGCAGTTTCCAGTTCCCGTTCGTGCGCGTCCGCAGCGAGGGTCAGGAAGTCGAAGTTGTAGGGGTCTTTCAGAAGCTGGCGGGCGAGGTCGGATTGCGGCGATGGGAGGGTTCGCTCGAAGTTGTTTTGCGCCTTGCCCTGGCGATGGTATAGGCCGCTTTCGATATGGAGGACCAGCATGTTGCGGCTCCAGCCGTTTTGGACGGCGGCCTGAGCGTACCATAGGCGCTCTTCCCTGGTTTTCAACTTTTCCAGGAGAGTCAGATTGTGGTACCAGGTCAATTTTGCAAGTGGCGCTTGCAAATCTGAAGATTTTGCAAGGGGCGCTTGCAATTTTGCAGCAGGCTGTTGCAAAATTGGCTCCTCTGGCCAGGCCTCGGCGAAAGCCTTCATATAGCCCAGGTTACGGGGCGAGAGGCCTTTCATTTCGGGGAACTGCGAGGTGAGATCCTTGGCCAGGCGGGGGATGATGTTCTTGCCCCAACCTTCCTGCTGTTGGCGGGCGAGAATCTCCTTGCCTATCGCCCAGTATAGTAGGACCAGTTCCTGGTTGACGGCGACGGCGGCGCGCACCTGTGAGGTGCGGATGCGCTCTTTGATGCTCTCCAGCAGGGACGTGTAGGTTTGCGGTGTGGGAGTGAGAGCTTCCATTTAGGGTTGCCTCGTTGTGATAAGAAGATCATCGGCAGAGTCGCGGATTTCGAGAGCGGCGACGCCTGGCATGGCACGGAACGGGGCGGTACGATCATTGCCGAAGAAGGCGAGATGCCACTGGCCCTTGCCATCCTGAAACAGGGTGCTGTGGCCGCCGTGTGGAACTCCAACGCGGCGGCGCGAGTAGGGGCCGGCGAGGGTTTTGGAGACGCTGTACATCATGTCGTAAGTGCCGTCGTCGCGGTTGCCGCCGCCATTCCATTCGGCGGCGAGCAGTACGTACCATTTGCCGATTTTGCGCAGGAAGATGCCTTCGTAGCCTACCTGTTCGTTGTCTACGGTCAACAGTTCCATCTGGTCGCCGGCGAAGCCGCTCATCTGCGGATTCATCTTGCGGATGAAGCGGCCCTGCCAGACGAAGTAGGGCGTGCCGTCGTCGTCGACAAACAGTGACGCATCGATGTTCGGTTTGAGCAGCGGGCGGTTGCCTTCGTAGGCGGGCACGTAGGGGCCATCGGGCTTGCCGGTGGAACTCTTCAGCAGGCCCATGCCCAGTTGCTGATTCATGCACCAGGCGAGCCAGTAGTTGCCTTTCAGGTAGTGCATTTCTGGCGCCCAGAGCAGGGGATGCGCGGCCTGGTTGTACCACAGGTCTTTGTTGGTGCGGTCCAGTTGGAATGCCGATTTCATGTAGTCGAAGTGTTTGAGGTCAGTGGAGCGCCAGAGGTGGATGGAGTCGACGTCGCCGGAGGTGCCGGTCATGTAGTAGTTGCCGTCGGCGCCGCGCATGATGGAGGTGTCGCGGATCCAGGGGAAGCCGGCGCGCTGGCCGGGGACGGGGTCCATCGGGACGGGTTTCAGAAAGCCGGTGGCGCTTTCGTAGATGTGCGATGTGTCCGGCCGCAGCATGACGCCTTGCGGCGAGTATTTTAAAGGCGGGTCTGGCTTGTCGAAATCGAAGCCGATGGGCCATACGGCTTTGGTGGCGTCCACCAATTCTACTTTGAACAGGCCTGGTTTCAGGCGGAAGATGCCGCGTGTGTCGGTGTTTGAAAATGTTGCCCAAAGGGAGCCGGCATTGTCGTGGAAGAGCGTGGTTTGGCCGGCGTGCGGGAAGGCGAGGTAGCGTTTGGCGCTGTAACCGCTGTCGGGCCGGGATGAGACGGAGACAAAGGTGTCGTCGGTGCCGCCAGGGAGTCCGGTGCGGCCCAGGTCGCGGTGGCCGAGGCGGCGTTCAGCTATGAAGAGGTGATAGTAGCCATTGATTTTGGCGAGGTGCGCGCCGTGCATGGCTACGCTGCGCATTGGCTGATTGGCGACGCGGCCGTTGACCGGCTGGACAACCAGTTGAGGAGCGGCGGCGAGGCCCTGCAAGGGGTCGGACTTCATTTTCGCAACTTCGCCAGCGCCCATGACCCAGTAGAAAACGCCGTCGTCATCAAGGAAGAGAGACGGGTCTTCGCCTGTGGCGGTGATTTGGGCGCGTTCGAACTTGCTGCTGGCCAGATTCGTGCCGGTGAAGGCGAGCAGTTCGGTGCCGCCGCCTTCAAGGCCGAGGGTCAGCCAGTAGCGGTTTTTCAGGAAGTGGATTTCGGGCGAGCGCGCCGCTTTGTCTGCGGTGCTGATTTTGCGGATGATGCTCCAGTTGGCCATGTTGGTAGAGCGCCAGATAGTTATGGTGTGCGAAAAGGCGGCGGCATCGGCAGAGACTGATGAGCCGGTCATGTAGTAGGCGCGGTCGTTGCCAAGGGTTACGCTGACGTCCGTGAGCGGGACGTCGAGCGCGGGCTTCAAAGGCGTGGCGTTGGGTCGTGGGGCGAGGGAGGCATATTCGCGGATGACTCCGTGTTGGGCCAGCGCCAGTTGGCAGGAGGCGAGAAACGCAATGAGTAAAAGGCGGAGTTGGGTTGGGGCCAAGGCAGGCATTGTACTTATACTACACGGGATGGCGCGGAGCCGATACCTGAATCAGGCATTGGTGTTGATCAACGGGTCGACCGTTTGAGACATATGCGTAGTGGGCGGGGCGAAGAGGGCATTGATCGCCTGCGTCCGCATGTCGGTCGTGGAAATGGTTGAGGCTTGGCCAGTTGTGTCAAGCCCAAGTGAGGAGGCCAAAGCCGGGTAGATCGGATCCGGCTGATTGGTCGAATTCTGGTTGGCGAGTGCGTTGAACAACGTGTCGTTGCCTGCGGTCGTGCCGCCGGCATTGCCGAACAACTGACCTACTTGCTGCAGTTTCAACGCTGCATCGCTGAGTTGAATGGTATCCGTAGGAGATACGTTCTGTATTGCACTTTGAACCTTATCGGAATTCAGAACGGAAGAAAGCTGCGGAATGTCGGTTGAGAGAGTCTGCAGCAGATTGGTAAGTCCAGAACCGGCCGCGTTTACAGTGCTCATTAAGTAGACGCCTCCACTTACTGCTATCGGCCCGCACCGTGGAAACTTTAGCATAGCGGCAAGCTGGAAGACGGTATAATCAGGAGCGCAGAAGGTGTCAAATGGAGGTCAGTGTGAAATTGTTCCCCATTGCTGTGCCAGTATTGCTACTCTTGGTGACCATAGCGGGAAGCGCGCAGGTGGAGCGTCTGGAACTGCGCAAACTACGGGCGGAAAGCCTGGTGAAGGCCAGCCGCTACGATGAAGGCATCGCCGGGTATCAGGCCATCCTGCAGGAACACCCACTTACACCGAAGGAAAAAGGGGAGCTCTACGTTTTCATCGGAGAAGCCTATGCGCTCAATGGGCAGTTGGAGTCAGCCGTTGAGAATTTGAAAAAGGCCATTGAACTGGACCAGGGGAATCCGACCTACGCGCATATTCTGGCACAGTGCTTTGCCATCGCCGGTTATTCGGAAGAAGCAATGGTCTATTACAAAAAGGCACTTGGCTGGGATCCCGAGAATGCCGCATTGATGAATAACGCGGCGTGGTTTATATCACAGAATGGCGGAGATCTGGACGAGGCCCTTCGCCTGGCGCAAACAGCAGTGCGCAAGAAGCCGGACTGGGACGAGGTCCACGATACACTGGGCTGGATTTATCTGAAAAAGCACGAGACCGGCCGTGCCGTTTCCGTTTTCCAAAAACTGGTGGAGAAGCAGCGCACCAATGCCGCTTACCATTACCATTATGCCCTGGCGCTGGCACAAAGCGGCGACAAAACGGCGGCGCTCAACCATCTCGATCTTGCGCTAAGCAACGAACCGGATGAGGAACTGGAACTGCAGATCCACGCGATGATCCGAACGCTGTCGTAACGAACAAAGCATACAATATCGGTATGGTGGAAATGAGCCCGATCGGATTTGTCCGCAGCGATTATCTTGATACGAAGGCGATACCACGAGGGCTTGGCGCCAAGCACGAAGCCGAAGGAACTCTGGAGATTCTGGAGGCGCTCGCCCCCGGATTGCAGGACATTGAAGGCTTCTCGCATCTCTTCGTGATCTGGGTATTCGATCGTGCAGGAGACTACGAACTGGTCGGCAAGAATCCGACTGACCAAAAACCGCACGGCGTTTTTGCAACGCGTTCGCCAAGGCGGCCCAATCCCATCGGTCTGACAGTGGTGGAGTTGCTCGGCCGGGATGGGAATCTGCTGAAGGTGAAAGGCATCGATATGCTGGATGGCACGCCGATCCTGGATATCAAGCCGTATCTGTCAGGAATTCCACCGGAGCGTTTGCGCAGGGGCTGGCTGGCCGAGGCGGAAAAGCCTATGCTATAGGCAGAGCCCTGCCCGTGAATATTCTCTTCCTTATCGTGCTTGGCGCCGGATCCGTATTCGGCCAAGATGACGCGCCGCCGATGAAGGTCTTTGTTGGCGGCTTCGGCAGCCGGGAAGGCGCAAACGAGCTTCGAGAGATGGTGATGGATCGTCTTGGTAAGTCCGGCCGCGTTACCCTGGTCTACAACTTCCTGGAATCGGACTTTATCCTCACCGGGACTGGCGAGGTCACCAAAGAAAAGCATTCTCCGCATTGGGAAGGTGGGCATCCGCCCTATTCGAACGAGACGCGCATCGTTACCAACGCCTTCGTGAGTGCCGAACTGAAAACGAAAGACAACAAGCGAATTTGGGCTGCGGATGTTGGCCCGTACCCGATGTTTAACCGTAGTGTGGCGTCAAGCGTGGCAGGCAGAACGGCGAAGAAAGTCCTTTCCGCTATCAACAAGTACGGCAAGAAGAAGTAGGATCTTGCTGCGTGTTCTTCCCGCCGAATATTCGCCTGATCTTTAAAAGAGCAGTTGAGTTTCTGTATTGTGGCAATCCTCTTCACTTGTAAGCGGTTGCGGGAATCCGAATTGTCACCCAGTGGGTTAGTTAATATTTTGGGGTGTCTGGCCGGGGCAAACAGGGGACGGACAGCGAAATTCCGGCCAAAAACGCCGGAAATTCATGTCCGTCCCCAGTTTGCAGAGTCTGGTTCACCACCGGAATTCGTCGTCAACTGCTCTTGGAAGGATGATTCATTGCTGGAAGAATGCACCAGCCAGCTTCCGGCCCACCTTGTTGCTCTGTCCGCCTTCGCGGCCAACCACCGCCTGATGTAAAAATACTGCTCCAACAGCGGGGTTTCACTTGCCAAGGGTCGAATGACCGCTATAATCTGATCAGATCTGGAGGTTGCATGCGATACCGGTATGTATTGTTTGCGGGTGCCGCGGCGCTCGCTATCAGCGGGATTCTGTACGCGCAGCGCGCCTTCAGGCAGTACCAGGGCAGGGAGTACGAGGATTTTCCTCTGCCCCCGGATTGGGAGCAGAAAGCCGAGTGGACTCGCGCGCGGCTTCGCTATCCGAGCATCGGCGGCCGGTCCCGCTGGGGAGGCGGGGGCATGGATTGGACGACCGATTATCCACGTTCGGACCGGCATCTGCTGGAGGGCGTGCGGCGGCTGACTCGTATCGACAGCAAGTCTGTGGAACAGGTTGTCGACCTGGACGGGACTGACGACGTTTACAACTGGCCCATGATGTATGCGGTGGAGGTTGGCCACTGGGATTTGCCGGATCAACAGGTGGCCCAGCTACGCGAGTATCTGCTGCGCGGCGGCTTTCTGATGGTGGATGATTTCCACGGCGATGAACCCTATCGAGGCATCTTCAGTGAATGGCAGGTGTTTATCGCCAGCATGAAAAGAGTGTTCCCGGACCGCGAGATCGTAGACCTGGAAAACTCCGATCCGATTTTTCACACGGTGTTCGATCTGGACGACCGGTTTCAGGTTCCGGGCTGGCAGTGGGCTTACAGCGGGCGGACCTATGAAGCCGGAGAGACGGGAAAGCAAGCACACTGGCGGGGGATCTACGACGATAAGGGGCGAGTGATGGTGGCGATCTGCCACAACATGGACCTGGGGGATGCGTGGGAGTGGTCGGATGATCCGCGGTATCCGGAGAAGTATGCGTCGCTGGCATACCGCATCGCAATGAATTACTTTATTTACGATCTGACGCACTGAGGGCCCGGCGCTATTTCGAGTCTCCGGACGGTGTCGCCAGAGGCGCGTCGGCCCAGGCGAAGGCGGCCTTTTCAACGTCGTCCGCCACTGCTAGGACCACGTTTCTGACGATGGCCAAATCCGTGAGGCGCTGGTGTTGAACCGAGGGCGACTTTACCCAGAACGAGCCGACGGAACTGCTCAACTTCCGAACATCTACCCGAGTGGGCGGGTTGCTTTGCTCGATGGCTTTTGACATCTCTTTTGCCGTCAACGAGGCGGCTTGCCAGCAGGCCTCGCGCAAATCCTCCGGCAACTGGTCGATGCGATGGGCCAACACCACCAACGCGTCAAGCCGATGAGGGCCATCCAACAACTTGGCCAGTTTCGATGTGGAATCGGGTGCTTTGTCGATTCGAGCCAGGGCATCCCGCTGGATATCCCAAACCTCATGCGGCGCGGCGAATTCCAGCAACGGCGCGATGCCTGCTGCTTCCGTGATCCTGTCCAATTGAGAGCGGCGAACCCAGGAATCGAGCGTGGCCAGGTTGAGTGTGGATTTTGCGGTGCGCAGGACTTCCCTTACTGCGGCGATCTCTTTCCAGTGGCGTTGCCGCGCTTTTTCCGAGAGGCTCCCCATTTGATCAACGGAATCGAGTAGCATGCGCTGCTCGGCTTCCGTCACGACTTTGGCGGTCGAACCGGCAGTTTTCCAACATCGGTCGACCACGGTCTCCGGCAAGCGATCGATCCGCCGGCTCAGCGCGTACAGGGCCTTCAGCCGCTTTTCGCCTTCGAGCAGCGCCGACAGTTGGGCGGTCCAATCGGGCGTTGCATCGAGCCGCGCGAGGGCTTTCTGCAGCACGTCGTAGGGTTCGCCAGGGTTTACAAAATCGATTAACGACTCGGGCGCGGCCGTCGAAGGCAGGCGGTCGAAGTCCGCAGTCCGGCGAGCCAATAGCGCTTCGCTCTCAATCTGCTCCTTCGACTTGGGTATGTTTGCGATGTATTTCGCATGTAGGGAATCCCATGTAGAAGCGACAGCCACTCCGGCCACAGGAGCGGCCGCCGCCATGAGCAGAAACAGCGCGCGGGAAGGCAATAGCGCACCGGCCATGAAGCAGAGTGGCAACAACCCGGCCAGAGCGCGATAAACCATGGGCATTGGCTCGGGCACGCCGTCGTCACGCGCCATCTGGACGAAGAAGCAGCCCGCAGCGAGCGCGGCGGTGCAAAGCACCATCATCAACGACAACATTACGCGGGATGAGCCCCAGTTATCCAGGCGCCCGCTCGCCACCCAGAACAGCAGCGCGAGCAGCAGTGCGGCGGCGCGTGCGGCTGAGACGAACATGAGCGTGAGGAGCGCTAACGAGTTTGGCGCGAGCCACGCACTGAGCAGGGCAGCGATGGAAAAGAATATGATGGCCAGCGTTTGCATACAGTCCTTCCTACAAGGAGCGGATTCGGTGGAAGGACTGCCGCCAACGGGGCGTGGTCCTCTGCCATCGGGGCGAAGCTCTATCGGAGCACTCGCTTCTGATCTGTATTGTAGCTGCTTCGTGGGCGATCTTAAATGCGAACAGTTTGGGCAAGGTTTGTGGTTCTACTGATTGTCAGCGTCAACCGTTTGTCAAGCCGTGCGCTTGGCAAAGCCGTTAAATCCATTCAGATAACAAAATTTTCGATCACACCAGCCACTCCGTCGAACTTCCCTGGTGAGGTGGGATGCTCTCTTGCCGACTCATGTTGGGGGAGGGTGGGGCTGGGGCACTTGGAGTGAGCGCGGGATTTAGCGTTTTGGACTCTGAACGGACTCCAACTAGCACCCTTGCTTTGAGGCCCGTCGGACGCTACTCAAATACTTTCGATGTGTGATTCAAAGATCTCTAATTAGTCTCTCCGAATTTGGGCTTGAGTTACTCGTGAAAACCATCGAATATGGTATTGCCACCGGAGTCGGTTGGCTTGGATTCCGCTCCGACAAGGAGGCATCGCAATTTTCTGCCGTTCACGAATCGACCGGCAGCGAAGTTTATAAAAATGATGTTTGGAGGTGGAGAGCATGTTGGACAAAAACAAGGTGGATAGAGAACTCGCACGGAGGATTTGCGCTGCCGTCGTAAGTTGCCATATGGGCGTCACCGTAGCAACGCAATACAAGAATACGCCGGAGGACGTCGGTGATTTGTGGTATTTCCTAGCCGCATTGGCAGAGAAACTGATGAGGGAGAAACAAGACAACTTGATCAGGGAATTGGAGCGGTTGGCGACAGAGGTCATTCAATAACCCTTGAAAAAGAAGTTGCCAATGCATTCCTGAGGATGGCCAGACTCCGCAAACTGGGGACGGACATGAATTTCCGGC
>CAIRSA010000058.1 GCA_903881085.1 uncultured Acidobacteriia bacterium | reverse complement strand
GGATGTCTGACCCCAATTGCCCTCCAACGCAATGCTCCAATGAACCACTCACCCGATGGGTTACGCCGCCTTCATCCGCAATCGAATGCAAATGCAGAAGATCGCTGTATCAAACCCAGTCCAACAGCTTTTTTTAGGCTGAAGGCTGCCAAAAATTTCAAATATTTTTGGCGAGTAATAATTGTACTCGGAGGGCTTCTGGAGTGTCCGCATTTCGTCAGCATCCTCCAACAGCGAAAGCCTTTTCGATTAAGCCTTCCTTAGATGATTCCGTCAAGCATCTGAAAATGCACGCAATCAGTCAATGCTACCTACGAGCAGGCGCACGATTCTGAAATGGCGTTCTCGGACATTACTTACCATAAGTCGCATTAACACCATTCCATCCCGGATCCAGTTTGAGTTCACGGAGTCACTATTTCTTACTCAAGCCGAAAAGGCGATGCGGACGCGAGCACGAACCTCGGCCCAGTCCCGCTCGCTCAGGTGGCCAATCACCGCTAGCTCCGAGCGGTGAATCGTCAACACTTAGGCCCGAAAGCACGATGCCGCACGGAGCCCAGCCGCCTGCCAATCAAGCAGAACGTAGTCGGTGGAGGACGCCTGCCGGGGCAGCCTCATTGTTAGGATGCCAAGCAAGACATCGGGCCGATCCACTTAGGTACGTTTCGCTCGATATCACAACAGCAGGGCGAACTTTGGTCTCCGCCGCACCCGCCAGCATGCCAATCACGACATCGCCGGGCTTCAACGGGGATCTTCTTGCTCTTCAAGCTCAAGCCGTCTGAGCGGAGCGGCAGTGAACTCTCGCAAGTCAGCCTCAAACCAAGAATCCGACCAATCGATCGCCGTGCCAGCAGCAACAGAGGCGAGCCGCTGCGCAAGGCGGACAATTCTAAAGCCGCATCCGGCGGCAGGCGACGGAAGGCTTCGAGCAGACCTGCTTCTTGTGGACTGATTGACATAGGACCGCGCTAACTGATG
The DNA here is from genome assembly GCA_903881085.1 of uncultured Acidobacteriia bacterium. Classification (GTDB taxonomy): domain Bacteria; phylum Acidobacteriota; class Terriglobia; order Bryobacterales; family Bryobacteraceae; genus CAIRSA01. The sequence goes on along the minus strand of CAIRSA010000058.1, from coordinate 5,263 downwards.
CAAGTATAGGGCAAATGAGTCGCTTCTCAATGCTGGTTCTTTCTCCCATACGCGACATCAACCCCAATCACCCACACCAGCGCCGCCAAATAACCCGCAACCACATCGCTCGGATAGTGGACCCCCAAATATATCCGCGAATACCCAATCGACAACACCAAAACCGCAGCCAAACTCCAAATCCCAACCCGCACCCAACGCCTCGCCTCCCCCGCGCACAGCACCGTGGCACAGGCCCAGTAAAAACAAAACGAAATCAACGCATGGCCGCTCGGAAAACTATAAGAGTCCAGAATGACAGTATCGAAAAACGGCACCGGCCGCTCGCGCTGGAAACTCACCTTCAGCACCCACGTCAGCAGGCCCCCACCGCCGACAATAATCGCCATCTCCACCGCCCTGCGGCGCAGGCCCTCAACCCACAGCGCAGCGAAACTGCACGTGGCAACGATCGCCACCACCAGCGTAGACCCTAGCCAAGTGAAGCCCCGCATCGCGGCCGTAAGCCAGTCCGGCGAGTGAAAGTGCACAAACTCCCGAACCGCACCGTCGAACCGCCGCGTTTCTCCTTCCACCATCTCCCAAGCAAGCAGCGCGAACAGCACCAGCGCCCCCAAAATGCAACTCAAACGAACAACCCGTGGCACCGTCAAATGTGGCTCCAATGGTCTGCTCACCGCAAGCCGCCCAACAAAATTCTCTCCCCACTCCGCACCCACCCGTTCGCCGATTGCTCGAACCGCTCAACGGAAGAGGGCTCAAACCCGCCCGCCGACGAGGAAAGTGTCTCAATCTCCATGCCCGAACCATCCAGCCGGATGACATTGAAAGAATTCGCCTCCCCTCGCTCCCGCGTCGAGCACGCGGTACCCGCCTGGACGAACACCGCCGACCGCAACCCCGAGCCGAACCGCACCGCCGTTGTCCCGCTGGAACTGATGTGCAGATGCCCGGCCAGCAACAGATCCAGACCGCACAGAAGGAAGCGCGCCATCGCTCTCCCAGACCGGCCCGCGAGCTCTCCCGGCTTATAGTCCGGCGGCAGATCGAAAGGGTGATGCGTCACCACGATCCGCTTGATGCCATCGGGCAGCCCGCCGAACTCCTCTTCCACCCGCAGCATCTGACTCTCATTGATACGGCCGCCTTTGATGATGAGCCGCCGCGCCGTATTCACGCCCGCAATCGCCATCTCGTCATCCCGGTAGAACGGCTCCAGGTTATCGGTCACATACTGCCGATAGGCATCGAACGCACCTCGAACCCTCTTGTAAAGGTTGTACAAAGGGACGTCATGGTTTCCCGGCACAACAATCTGAGGCGTTGGAAGCTCCTGCAGGAATGCCCGCGCTCGTTCGAACTCACGTCGCGTCGCACGCTGCGTCAGATCGCCCGAAACGGCCACCACGTCCGGCTTGATCAGTTGGATAGAGTGAATCAACTGCTCGACGACAGTGTCATCTGTCCTGCCGAAGTGGACATCGGAAAGATGGACTACAGTTCGAATGCGCTCTCCTTCGCGGGAACAATCACTCGCAGTGCGCCCGGCCGCGAACGGTAGTGCAAGGGCGTTTCCATCCGGGCAACCTCCCCATCCATTGAGACCCTCACCCACCGCCGCTTAGTCTCCACCCACGCCTCCACCACGCACAGCGAATCAAAGTCGCGAGCCTGCTGAAGCCGCCCGAACAAAGCCAACAGCGATTGGTGGATCAGTCCGCTTGGCGTGGAGGCCTTCACCGCATAGATGAACAGCCGCCCGCCGTCAAGCCGGCGTCGCGTGCCTGCTTCGAAGCCATCGACTTCGTATTGGTTATTGCCAATGAAGATCATCGGAGTAACCCCCGCCACATCCGTGCCGGCCGCGGTCAATCTCAGTTTCAGAAAAGGCATTCGCCGCAAAGCGGTCACTGCGGCCCAAAACAGCGCTGCCCATTTCGTCCACCCTTTGCGCCGGTATTCCGCTCGCCATGCAACCATCTGCGGGTACACACCAAGACTCGAATTGTTGATGAATGTGCGGCCATTCACTTCGCCGACATCGATGATCGCCACCGCGCCATTCGCAAGAACTCCGGCTGCATCCTCAATATCCAAGGGAATCTGAAGATCCTTTGCAAAGTGATTCAGCGTTCCCATCGGAAGAACACCAAGCGTCGCCCCGCAATCAAGTAGCGTGGAGGCAACGGCGCTGACGGTACCGTCTCCCCCCGCAGCCACTAGCGTCTTTGCGCCGCGTCGTAATGCCCCGCGCGCGGCGTCTCCCGGGTCCGAGCCCTTCTTGATCAGTATCGGATCCGGCCGCAAGCCGCATCGTTCCAGAGTCGCTATCAGTTCGCTAACCGCTGAGGACGTCCCGCACCCGCCAGCCCGCTGGTTCACGATCAACGCGATCTCCGAACCTCTGGCCGTCATGCGATCCTCTGCTTCGTATGGTGGCGCAGACACGCCTTCGAATGCCGCAGCCCTACTGAATCCCCGCCACCAGATGCACCCGCCGGTTCTTCCCCCAGCAATCTTCATTCGCATCCGTGCACTGTGGCCGCTCTTTCCCATAACTGATCAGCCGCAACCGGTCCGCCGGAACGCCCTGCGCCACCAAAAACTCCTGCGCCGATTGCGCGCGCCGGTCGCCCAATCCAAGGTTGTACTCAGCCGACCCGCGCTCATCACTATGGCCTTCCACTGCGATTCCAGCCGTCGGGAAGTCCTTCAATATGGCCTTCAACGCCGCCGCGTTTGCCGTCATTGTGGCCACTGCATCGGCCCGCAGATCGTTGCGGTCGTAATCAAAATAGATGTCCTTCACGTCGCGTTCCAGCCGTTGCGATAAAGTCAGGTTACCATCGCGCCCAGTCCTACTGGTGTCCGGCCCCGGAGGCGGAATGTCAGGATTGGTAACCGTAACCGTGGCCGACGCTGTCACCGTACCGCCCGGCCCGCTCGCCCGAAGCGTATAGGTCGTCGTCGAACTCGGATACACACTGCGCGTCCCGTTCGCCGGCAGCGTGCCAATTCCCGGTTCTGCCGAGATCTCCGTAGCATTCGATACCGACCAGCGCAATGTCGCCGATTGGCCGCGCAGAATCGAACCCGGTTCAGCCACGAACTCGGAAATGGTCGCTCCATTCGGCTTCATCCCCGCGTTCGGGTCAACGCCACCGCTGCCCCCCGTGTTTCCCGTTGGAGCCACCGGAGTCGTTGGACCAGGCGTCTTCTTATTCCCGCAGCCGGCAGTCAATGCAAAAGCCGCCATGGCGGCCACAATGAGGATACGTGTATGCGACATAATCTTCTCCCATCATGACGCATCCCGCGCCAATTAAGTTGGGTGCTTATCCGTTTTGGGGGAACAATCCGTGCACGCGCTGCAAACCGGGGACTGACACCAATTTCCGGCGATGTTTGCCGGAATTTGGCTGTCTGTCCCGTGGTTTGCCCTACGCGGCACGTTCTCAGCCTTCTCGCTCCATAAAACGGTTAAGCACCCAAATAAGTTTACTCGCGAATCCACGCTCTATTACTCTGCTATAATCAAGGTAGTAGTTTGAGAGCGTTTGATTTCGGCATCTTCCTTCTTGTACGGTTTACCGCCCATCCTCGATCCTGCCAGGATTTTGTGTTCTGCAAATTTCAAAGGAAATTTCAATGAAAAATATTTTTGTAGGCAATCTCAGCTTCGGTGCTACCGAAGACGCGATTCGCTCGTTGTTTGAATCGTATGGGACCGTGGACCGTGTTAGCGTCGTTACCGACCGCGATACCGGCCAGGCCCGTGGTTTTGGCTTTGTCGAAATGAGCAATAACGCCGAAGGCGATCGCGCCATTTCGGAATTGAATGGCCATGAGCTCGACGGCCGGGCAATGAACGTGAACGAAGCCCGTCCCAAGGAAGCTCGTCCCAGCGGCGGCGGTGGCGGCGGACGTGGTAAGGGCGGCGGCGGTTACGGCGGCGGTGGCGGCGGTGGCCGCGGACGCTACTAAACAAAACTCTCAACAACATCTAAAAAGGGTAGGACAGGCGCATCCGCCTGTCCTTTTCTGCGTTATACTTGGGCTAAATATGGCGGAACAACAACCTCGTTCCATCGACGAACGCATCGACGCACTCCTGGCGGCTGACGAAGTCCTCGAAGCCAAAAACCGCCGCACCGATGAGCGCTTGGGCGCAATCGCCGAAAGTCTTGAGCTCCTTACTCACGATGTTCGCGAACTAAGTGAGAGATCAAAACGAAATGCTGATGAGATCAGTGCGCTCACTGAAAATTCTAAGCGCGACGCCGAAAGCATCCGCGCCCTCGCCCGCATCGCCGAAATCCACGAGCGGCGGTTGACCGCAATCGAAGGCGACCAGCCCGACGAGTAGTCCGTAATCCGTTCACGCGTCATCCCAAGAAATATCTTCTTTCCTCTCAACCAGAGCCAACCTAAACCCACCCAAAACCCTTGACCCAGCATGCTTACATGGAATCAGAGAGCATGCAATGCCCGAACCAACCCAACCACCGCAGCCCCAGCCGTCAATAAAATCCGGCTTCGACGCCTTTGTCCAGAAACTCTCCAACGTGATGCTGCGCGAACAGCCCGATCTCCAGGACCGCCTCAACCAGCTGACTGACCTCTACCCGCCCGTCAACACCCAGGAATCCTACTACCTCAACCAACTGGCCGAAGCTCAAATCGAAATGGAGCGCCTCGGCCGCCTCCAGTCCGGACTCTTCAGCGTCTTTATCCAGGAAGCACTCGATCACGGCCACGGTCAGCCTGAAAGTTTCCATGAACTGCTGCTGCCCGATACCGATCTCCACTGCGAACAGCGCCGGAATCTCGTACTCGCCAAAGGCTTCATCGAAATCGCCAAAATGCCCCACATCCTGGCCTTCTTCAACCGCCTCAACACTCAGGCCGAACGTCGCCTCCGCCACGCCCAGGAACAATTTGACCGCATCCGCCGCCAAAACTTAAAGCCAGCCGTCGAACCCGCTGCCCAGCCCGATCCGTGTTCATCCGAGCCCATCCGTGGCCAAAAAATACTCTCCCGGACTACCCTGAAACCACCGGTCGAATCCGCAGTCCTACAGCCGCAACCCGAAACCGCCCCCAAGCCCGATCCGTGTTCATCCGAGCCCATCCGTGGCCCAAAAGACCTCCCCGGGACTACCCTGAAACCACCGGTCGAATCCGCAGTCCCACAGCCGCAACCCGAAACCGGCCCCAAGCCCGATCCGAGTTCATCCGAGCCCATCCGTGGCCCAAAAATCCT
>CAIRSA010000057.1 GCA_903881085.1 uncultured Acidobacteriia bacterium | reverse complement strand
TTGGGCACTTAAACGCGAAGACCGCCCGAAGGGCGCTCCTAATCGTCCTCAATCCAGACACTATGATCGAAGGGAAACAATCTGAGAATTGAAGGGGGAAAGATCGTGACCCGTTACAGCAATCTGCACAAAACCCCTTCTTTGAATTAGGAAAGCGTCTTATCGAACTAAGAACAAGATGCCCATTTAGACAAATCTGCGCCACATCTTCGGGATGCCGTTTACTTTCCATATCCTCTAAGTATAAGCCTCGATCAGCAGAATAGGGTCATAACCAAGCTGCAGCAATTACCCGCTTGTGCAAATTAAACGAGAATGGTAATACTAATCTTGCAGCCAAATGATTGAGACCGCCACAGGGAACATACTAGAAGCCGAGGCAGACGCCCTCGTGAACACGGTGAACTGCGTCGGCATCATGGGCAAAGGCATCGCCCTGCAATTCAAACAAGCCTTCCCGGCAAACTACAAAGCCTACGAAGCCGCCTGCAAGGCCCGTCAGGTCGTCCCGGGCAAAATGTTCGTCCATGAAACCGGACGCCTCGCAAATCCCCGCCTCATCATCAATTTTCCAACCAAGCGCCATTGGCGCGGCAAGTCTCGCCTCGAGGATATTGACGCCGGTCTCGCCGCCCTCATCCACGATGTCCAGCGTCTCTGCATAACCTCAATCGCCGTTCCGCCGCTAGGTTGCGGTCTCGGCGGACTGAATTGGAGCGAAGTGCGTCCGATCATCAAACAGGCTTTCGCCTCGCTTCCCCAAGTCCGCGTCCTGTTGTTCGAACCCGCCGGTGCCCCACAGGCCAGCGCCATGCCAATTGGTACGGAGCGGCCCCGCATGACACCCGCCCGCGCGCTATTCATCAAACTGATCGACGCCTATGCAGCGCTCGACTACACTCGCACGCTCTTGGAACTCCAGAAGCTAGCCTACTTCCTCCAGGAAGCCGGCGAACCGCTCCGCCTCCGCTACGAAGCTGGCCACTATGGCCCATACGCTCCAAACCTGAATAAAGTATTGGAAGTCATGGAAGGCCACTACATCCGCGGGTACGGCGATGATCAGAATCCGCAGGCTGAAATCGAACTACAGCCCGGTGCCGTCGACGAAGCAACCGTGTTCATCACAGGCAAATCCGAATCCCTGGCGCGCCTCGAAAAGGTCACCCGCCTGATCGAAGGTTTCGCAACGCCCTACGGCATGGAACTCTTGGCCACCGTCCACTGGGTAGCCCATCGTGGCGGACCCAAAAGCACTCACCCCGCGGGCAACATCGACGCCGCCGTTGTCCAGATCCATGCCTGGAATCCGCGCAAAAAACAAGGCTTCAAACCCACCCACATCGCCACCGCCTGGGCTCGCCTGACAGAACAGGACCTCATCCCGTCCGAACAACCTCACTTCGCCAATCACAACCTTGGGTAGTGAAATAACTCTTGCAACCACAACGAAATCTGCACTCCCAACCAGGAGTTATGTTGACCCCACGTGGTACTCTACAACAGCTGCGTTAGCCTCAGCATGTCGCCTACGGCAGTGCCCGGTTCTTTGAAATCCGAAATGCCAGGGGGGGGAGCGCTGTCTATCCTCGTGTTCCAATCCCCCCAAAGGCCTGTACAAAATAAAACACGATTTTGCGAAACGAACCCGGCAACGAACAACTCACATCGCTACAATAACTTACCAATGCAGGTCAAAAAATCGCAACATCAGAACTCCTGACCTCGCCCGCTAAACTGCCATGTGCGATGAAAACAAAATGATCCCGGAGTGAACTTGCAACGGGCCTCGGGGGTGGGTTAGAAATGAAGCATGCCGCAGATGCAGT
>CAIRSA010000056.1 GCA_903881085.1 uncultured Acidobacteriia bacterium | reverse complement strand
TTTCGTGAAGTCTGCGCGGCAATCCTACCAGCAAACGGCCTGTCGAACACACTCTCGAATTGGCCGGAGATCGCGAAAAGTCTTGCCGAATCCAAACGAAAGCGAAAACGGTTCCTCCTTAAGTAAACGCTTATGGGGGCAGACCCTCTTTACCATTGGGTCGGGTTCGATTCTGATCTTATGTATGCTGCTCACAAGGCGGCGGGTGGAATCACTTCGGTCTATAGACAGTTGGGAATAGGGTGCGAACGGCTACTCAGGCACGTTATGCAGGACGCTGCTTCACTATCCGATGAGGATATTTTGTGGTCGTTTGAAGTCGAAAAGGAAGATGGTTCGATTGGCACCCTCAAACTTGACGCATATCTACCACTCCAAAAGGTGAAAGACCCGGCAATGGTCAAGCGGGTTGAAGATTGGCTGACTCTCTGCACGAGTAAATTGTCAGTCTCAAACACATTGACGCAGACGCTAACTGGCGCTGTGTTTGAAATTCGCCAAGGTTACAAGAGCGCTGATTCAAAGAGACAGAACGCTGACCTCAGATTTGCGCTAAGGGCCTATGGGGAGAACCTGCTTCCTGTAATGATGCTCGTATCATCACAAGTGAATTCAAGCGTGAGACGCCGATACCATTCAGCAAATCTTCTGGTGTTGATTGGCTCGATTTCAGACGACCCGACCGTGAGCACGTTCGCTTTCTACAGGGATGTCGTTGGCTACGATTTGGCGGCGTTCTTTGATAGGCACAGCAAGGACATCAGGACTGAGGTTCATTCGATCCTGGCGGCGCTGCTGACACCAGGGTAGCCAACAACAGCGTAAGGAAATTGAGTGGACAAGTATCTGCCGGAAGTAAGGTCCCGTATGATGACCGCAGTTCGATCCAAAGGAAACCGAACTACGGAAAAGCGACTCCGGGCGCTGCTGGTCCAAGCTGGACTTAAAGGCTGGAAGGTTCAACCTTCAGGTATTGCTGGCAACCCGGATTTTGCATTCATCCAAGAGAAAGTTGCGGTTTTTGTGGATGGTGCGTTCTGGCACGGTGCGCCCGGATTTGACCGTTTTCCAAAGAGCCGTGTTCTCTTTTGGCGAGAGAAAATTGAACGCAATAGGCGACGTGATATCACCGTCAACAAGCGGCTCCGGGTACAGGGCTGGAGCGTGCTTCGGTTTTGGGACTACGAGCTTGTGTCAAGTCGCCTGACCGTAATGGACAAGATCGGGAGGCGTTTGAAAGAACGCCAGGGCAAGAAGTTTTCTTCCTAAGCGTTCAGCAGTTCGACTCGCTTCAAGATTTTGCTGATTGTAGGTTGCAGCCATTCACCACCGGAGCGGGTCTTGCGACCTTCCGACTTCAGACGCTTTGCTATAGCCGTTGTGCTCTCGCCGGAAGCCGCAAGTGCTTTGATCCGCCCAAGCGTCTCAGCTTCGCCAGGGTACATGCCGTAAGGCTTCCTGCCTTCGCAGGTCCCGCTCTTCAGCCTTTTGCGCTGACGTGCCCCCCGGAGCTTGATTACGATCATCTGCTTTTCGTATTCATGAAAAGCGCCCATGATCTGACGCATCAGCTTCCTCGATGGATCGTCACTGCACAGGTCAGGCTCGGCAACTGAGATTAGTTGGAAGCCGTGGCGCTTCATGTCGTGCAGAATGCTTTCTTGCACCATCAGGTCTCGTGCAAGACGGCCAAGTGATTCCACGAGCACCAGCCTGACGCCATTGGAGTGCAGTGCTTCCATCATTGCGACAAACTCAGGGCGGTCGGTGATCTCTTTTGTTCCGCTGATGCCTTCTTCTTTGAAGGTCCTCACCAGCTTGATGTCGTGTGCTTTCGCATACGCACGGATGGCCGTTTCCTGGCGCACAAAGCCATCACCTTCGACTTGCGACTTGCCGCTGACCCTCAAGTACAAAAATGCCTTCGCCACACTCTGATTGTGCCAAAATCCTCGCAAAGAATCAAGCCCAATCTACAGATTCGGCTTACATGCCTGTTTTCAACACTTCCGGTTTTGGCGTTCTGGAGATCGTCACGGCGCTAAATACGTTCATGGAGCTTGATATGCCGACAACAGAACTTGATGTGATCCGCCTCCGGGCGGTGCCCATGAACGTCGAAAGGCTGATGAAGCGCCCGATGGCCGATGTTCACAACTATGTATCAGAAGTTGTACCGCTGCTTCGGCTGTATGGCAATTACAAACATGCGTTCGTGGAAGGCTTGAAGAGGACGCCCGGAAATTTCTACGCCGTCGCCAACTTCAACCTCGTTGATGTTGAGCCGGAATGGTGCAAGCACCAGTTCAATCTCTTCGACATGAAGATTGCCAGACTCTTGCTGAAGAGAAACTGGAGCAAACGCCCCAACTCTGAGCGGCCCCAATGGATTGCAGTGCCAGAACAAGCAAGCTATTTGCACTACAACATGCTTTGGGACGTTCCACTTGAACACCACGAAGCGTTCTACCGTGAAGCGCCCGGAATATGGCGTGGCATGATTCCGGCTGGACAATTCCATATCCAGCGAATCGGTGACGATCCCGGAGAAGGTATCGCAACCCGGCTCTACAGTGCCAAGACATTCCATCCACGATGGACGGTTGAGAACACCATCATGAGCAGAGAATTGCGAGGAAAGAAGTAGATCATCGGCTTCGGGCTGTACCGACTGGCAATCGCCTTTTGGAAGACCCCGGAAGCAATTTGAAAAAGCCAAACGGCGACTCTGATGAGCGCCGTATTAGTATCACTATGCCCACATTTATGAGGACCACACAATGACCACCTTTACACAATGGATCAGAGAGCGAGAACACGAAGGATTTTCGCTTGCGGCAGCAACGTCAAAGGACACGAAGACCAAACGGGACAGGGACAGGCTGACCAGAATGGAAACAATGCTACGGGAGCTAATCCGCATGAAGGAAGTTGTTAGCGGGAGAACGGACTATGCGCTCAACTAAAACCGACCTTGAACATGCGCTTCAATTGCGCTTGCCGAAGGCGATGGTCGTTGAAATTGACGACGTAATCGCCACGGTCAGTCTGCTTGCCGATTTCAACCGATGCCGATTCATTCGCTACGCCGTGCGGTACGCACTGGATTGCATTGCTGACGAGATTAGCCAAGGCAACCGTTCCGGCTTCGGACAGCCAAACACACAGGAGAACTTTTGATATGAACAATACCGTAATTGACAGGACCAGATTGCTGGACACGCTCATGAATATCAGCGCTGAAGAAGATGTGATCTTGGAATGGTGCTTTTCCACGTTGGACGACGCAACGATTGCTTCGTGTCTTTCGAGAGCGAACGGAGTAGCCGCAGGTAGGCTCCGTACTGACGAGGCGTCGGACTTGCTCACGGCAGTTTTTGCCAATGCAATTGTACGAGGCGTTCGCTGGATTCAACTTCAGCGCCGTCTCGCAACCCATTTAGGATTGGCAGAAGGTGGAAACAATGACGCCTAATCACCAGAAGCCCGACTTTCTACGGCTGCAAGCAAGAGTGAAGCGGGAACATCTCCCCGAAATTTGCCGCAAAGAGGGACGAACCGTTACAGCCACTCTTCGTGTAGCAAGCCATTTGGTTCACGATGAAGATGTGAAAGGCGAGAACCCAACGAAGTGTACCGCTGCGGTCGAATTGGCGAAGGCGATTCATCGTCTTGAACACAAAGCCGACGATCCGCAGTACCCCGAGAGCGCTCGACAGTGGTACTTGGAGAATGAGGCTAAGAATGAACAATTTTTGGCACGTTTTCTACACACTCCAGCAAGATCGTGAGCGCCGAAGTCGCAACCGCCCACATGTGGATATCGTCAGAAGCCGCAACCCGTCTGCATTCGAGTTCGGAAGTCGTTCGTATAGCCCTCACAAGAACCTGATAGCCATGATGAACCGGAACGAGCATAGCGCCTCCAATGGCGGCGTGAGCGTGTGTACAGCAAGGGATCAACAGGCAGATGCAACATGGCTATCAGCACGCCGTACCAAACTGTTTTGGACAGTGTTTGGGGTTAAGGTATCCATTATTTGTCCCGTCTAAAGAGCCGACCCACTCGTTGGGGGTCTTGTTCCGGCGAACGCCATCACGAAGAAACACTCCATTTGCACTACATTAACGGCAGGTTGAAAAGAACTCCAAAAACTACAGCGTGTTTGATGCACCCGAACCAAAACCCTGCGTGTCTATGTTGTTGATGTCAAAGGGCTGATGAGATTCCCAAGCTGGACGTCGCCGGTTCGAACCCGGTCTCCCGCTCCAATCTCTTGTATTAATCCCCCAACAATTGGCCTTGGGCGGCTGGTCAATTGCAAATGGGCTCAGAAGTTTTTCTTTTCCCCCTTCCACCCCCGTCGCAGCCGCGCCGCCAATTGCTCGCACACCGCCTTCTGCTCCTCGGCCACGTTCACATTCTCATCCGGGTCCTTCTGCAAATCGTACAGCTCCCACGCCGCGAATTCCCCGCCCTGCCACTTCTTCCATTCCACATACTGATACCGCTCCGTGCGGATGCTGTAGCCCATGTACTCCACGCCATCCGGCGCAACCCAGATTCCATTGCGCAAATACTGCGCGAACACTGCCTGCTTCCCCGGCCTACCCGGATGCAGCAACAGCGGCCTAAGACTAGCACCCTCCAACGCGGCCGGCGGTTTCATGCCTGCCACATCGCAGACCGTCGGAAAAATATCCACCGACTCCACCAGGCCCCGCACCCGCCCCGGCTTCACTCCCGGAGCACGCACCATCAGCGGCACACGCGTGTCCACTTCATAGTTGGTCATCTTGCCCCAACCATTGTGCTCGCCGAGCTTCCAACCATGATCGCCCCACAGCACCACGATCGTATTCGACGCCAGCCCCAGCCGCTCCAACTCACCGAGCAACCGGCCAATCTGCGCATCCACGTAGCTGACCGATGCCAGATAGCCGTGCCTGAGCAGCCGCGCTTCCTCTTCTTTCAACGTGCCTTGATCGGGCCTCGGCGCGCCGGCAAAATCGCGATACCCGCGCAACTCGCGATTCATATTGTGCGCCATCGGCGGCGAGTTCTTCGGCAAGTAAGGATTCGTCGCCAGCGGAATCTTCTGCCGGTCATACAAGTCCCAATACTTCTTCGGCGCATTGAACGGCAAGTGCGGACGATAGTAGCCCACGCCAAAAAAGAACGGCTTCCCGGCGCGCTGCAGGCTGGCCAGCTTCTCCATCGCAACATCGGTCTGCGCCCCGTCGTAGTAAGCGTTATCGGTCACCTCGGGGTTTTCAGTGGCCGAGTTTTTCAGATACCATTCGCCCAGCCGGTCAATGTGTGGCTGCTGCTTTCCACTCGCAATCAGCGCCTTCTTGCGCGCCTCCAACGCCGCTACTTCGGACTCACTGCGATACACCGCATCCGGGTCAAACGGATAGCCCTTGATGTGCAGATCGGGCTCGCTCCACGACTGCTCATCGGGGAAAATATTGTGAAAGATCTTGCCGATGCTGACCGTGTGATAGCCGTCCTGCTTGAAGTGCTGCGGCATCGTAACCGCATCTGGCTTGGTCTTGCGAAACTCCGTTTGCAGATCCCAAACCTTCAGCGCGTCTGGCCGCAACCCAGTCAACATGCTGGCGCGCGAAGGATTGCACAGCGACTGCTGGCAGTATGCCCGATCAAACACCGTGGCGCTGCGGCCGAACTTATCGATGTTCGGGCTATGCACATGACCTGCGCCATAAATGCCCAACTCCGGCCGCAAATCATCCACTGCAATAAACAGCACGTTGGGCCGCTCGGTGCGGCTGAACATCGCCGCGCCCACCGTTCTTAGAAATTCTCCGCGAGTCATTGCTCTCTAGAATACTTCACGCAGTTCCAGGTTCGCATCAATCTCCTTGCGGTCGCGCCACACCGGCCGCAGCTCCTTGCGCGTCATGAACTCCAACTGGTCCTCAATGTGCGGCGAACCAGGCTGCGACGAATTGCCGTACCCGATCAACGCCCGCGCCGTCGCCCGCTGCTTGCCGAACTCCACCATCACCACATAAGTCTCGCCATGAATCGGCTCGCGCTTCTTCTCTTTCATCGGACCAAACGTGATCACGCGAAAAATCCCGAGGTTGCCAAAGCCGCCATTGGCGGGCAGTTCCAGATTGCCGCGGCGATACTTCATTACGTCGCCCCACTTCGTATCGAGCGGCCCCACTTCCGTTTCCAGCGCCTTCGCCGCAGCTTCCAGATACGCCACCGCCTTTGCCGGATCCTTCAAACCGCGCGGCGTCTTCAACGGCTCATGGAAATCGTAAGGCACGGCAAACCCCGATTGATCGGCCATCGCGGGCCCCATCAACCGCTGCGCCCAGTACAGGAAGAGCAACGATCCGCGACTATCCGCATCCACCGTGCGATCCCAAGTCTTAAGCACCGCCGCCGCGGCCTTGCCCTTCGCCGAACCCTGCGCATCCACCGCCGCCAGCAGCTCATCCAACACACGGTCCGCCAACTCCGAATGAGTATCGTGCTTATACTTCAGGAAGTCAGAATACGTAATCTTGTCATGCTGCGACATCAACCGGATGCTACGTTCATTGCGGAAGCTCGCGGTCTTCGGGGACATATACGGCGGAAAGCTCGCAGGATCCAGCGACTGCGGCCACGAAGCATTCCACGGCGGATCGTTGGTGTTCTGCACATACCCCGCCGGCGGATCAATCACCTTCGGCAGCTCTTCGTAGGTGTGATACGTGGTCCACATCGTCTCCGACGTATCGCCCGGAACAATGCCCTGCCAGAACTTCCAGTCGCCTGATTTGCGCTTCGGCACCGTACCGTTGAACAGGTACATGATGTGCCCTTCGCGGTCGGCATAAACCACGTTGTACATCGGCACCTGATTGCGCGCCGCGGCCTTGCGGAAGTCGGCAAAGTTTTTCGCCGTCGCCATCTGCCAATACTGCTCCATCATGAACGGACGGTCCAAGCCGGCCACGCGAAAAGCCAGTGTCTGGCCCTGTTTTTCGTAAACCACAGGGCCTTGAATCGACTTGCGAATGCGCAGCTTCTCGCTCTTCATCGAGCCATCCGCCTGCTTCACTTTGAACTCTTTCTCCGAGACCTCGAAGTTCTTCCACTCGCCATCGTACTTGTATTTGTCGCCATCCACGGTCATGCGATAGATGTCCATCGCGTCGATCGTATTCACCGTCTGGTTGAAGCCCAGATAATCGCTGAACACAAAGCGCAGCACGGGAAAGCCCACCTGGCTCGCGCCATACAACTCCACACCCGGTGCCTTCAAGTGGATCTCATAGTAAGTGGAAAGGTCCTGCCACGCCAAATGCGGATTGCCCAGCAGCATCGTGTTGCCATTGGCAGACTTCTTCGGCCCCACCGCCCACGCGTTCGAACCGCCCGCTTCTGTCCGCGCCACGGCACCCGTGGCCGCCGCTTCCACGCGCTGCGCCGAACTCACGAACGTGTAATGCACCACACGCATCGAATGCAGCAGAGGGTCCACACCGGTCACCGGCAAGATCGCTTTCGCTTCGGCCGACAGCCTCTCCGGATACTTCTTCGCATAGGCATTGATGCCCTTCGCAAAGGCATCCAGGTACTTGCGGAACTCCGGCGTCTGCTGCTTGTACCAGGCCTCGGCGCGCTCGGGCAGGCCATTGGTCAGCACCCACCGGTTCAACGCCACATCCGTTGGCCCATACAGCTCCGCCCCGCGCCCGCGCGACTGTGCGTAAAGCTTCAGCATCAGATTGCCGTGGCTATGCGTGGAGGCCCAGCCGTAGCCATAAAACAGATCTTCGTTGTTCTTGCCGGAAACGTGGGCCACGCCGTATTTGTCCCACAGAATCTCCAGACCCTTGCTGGGCGCCTCCGCGAAGGCATTCAATGAAATCACAACAATGATGGAAGTTAAGAGCCGCAAGATTGTACCTCGTTGATTTGAGTGTATAAACGGCGGGCCACAGGGCCGAAGGGCCGGACGGGATAGGATTCGATTGTAACGCACCCAACGCATAAGTGTCGAACACAACGTTGATATGATAACCGGCATGAGGACATCGACTCTTTCCCGGCGCGGACTTCTCCGCATCGCCGCCGCTCCATTCCTTGGCCGCTTCCACCAACTCGCCGCCGCGGACAAGAAGAAGGTCAAGATCCGCGACGTGCAGATCATGGTGTTGCAAGGTCCTCGCACGTACCCGCTGATCAAGATCGTCGCAGGCGACGGACTCTACGGCATAGGCGAAGCCTACGGCACCCCAATGGAAGGAGTGAAAGAGCAGCTCCTCTCCCTCAAACCTTGGCTGATCGGCAAAGATCCCCTGGAAATCGACGTCCTGTACACACGCATGGGTCAAGGCGCGGCCAATCTCAGCGGCACCCGCACCGACGGTTCCGCCCACAACTTCATGCGCGCCGTCAGCGGTATCGAAATGGCGCTATGGGATCTCGCCGGAAAGATTCTCGGCGTTTCGACAACAACGCTGCTAGGAGGAAAGTTCCGCGACAAGGTCCGCGTCTACGACCATTCCGGCCCGCGCAATCCGCTCGACAAAGCCTCATGCAAGGAGTGGGCCCAAAAGATCAACCAACACCCCAGCGGCTTCACCGCACACAAATTCGGCTTCCCCCACACCAGCGGCGACGCGGCTCACGACGCCTCAAACCGCCTGCTCACCACCAAAGCCCTTCTCGACATCCGCCGCGGTTTTGAAAACTGCCGCGAAGCCGTAGGCTGGGATCACGACATCATGGTCCACTGCCACTGGGAGTACGACTTGCGCACGTCCATCCAGATCGCCGAAGCAGTGGAGAGTTGCCGCCCGCTCTGGCTCGAAGATCCGTTGCCCGTTGACTACTCCGAATCTTGGCGCAGGCTCTGCGCCAGTTCCAAGGTGCCTATACTTACCGGAGAGAATCTCGCCCGCCGCGAAGGCTTCAAGGACTTCATCATCAACCAGGGCTGCGACATCGTCAACCCCGACCTGCGCAACTGCGGCGGCTTTCTGGAGACAAAACGCGTGGCCGACCTGGCCCACATCTACGGCCTGCCCATGGCCAATCACAATACCGGCAGCCAGGTGCATACGTACGCGGCTATACAGTTCGCCGCCGCGGTACGCGACTATGTGGCGCTAGAAACGATCACGGGAGAAGGCGGCTGGATGGATCAGATACTGCTGTTGGAAGGCGGTTATATAAAGAAGGGATTCGTGCAGGTAAACGACAAGCCTGGCCTGGGCATCGAACTCAACCCAGACGTAATCAAATCACACCTGGCCAAAGGCGAGAACTGGTGGGGGTGACGTAGGGCAGATTGTTAATCCAATGTCGCTTACATTGACTGGAACGACGCCGCGCATTTGGGGTCTGACACCTTTTTTCGGCCGCTTCTGCCGAAAATGGGCTGTCTGACCCCAATTGCCCTCAACTCGGAAGCTCGCCTCATCAACGCAATGTAAGCGACATTGGATTGGCATTCTGCGGGCGAGTGGCACTCGCCCCAAAACTAACTAAAAATGAGGCCCAAGCAACGCCTGGGCCCCACCTCATGAAACAGATTACGGCTTCGGTACACCGTTGATGGTCTTCAAAATACGCGAAATGATCGCATACGGATCGGCTGCGGAGTTCGGACGGCGATCTTCCAGATACCCCTTGTAACCGTTCTTAATGAAGTTGACAGGCATGCGGATCGAAGCGCCGCGGTCAGATAGACCGTAGCTGAACTTATCGATCGCCTGTGTTTCATGATGACCAGTCAGGCGCAGATGGTTGTCAGGACCGTACACGGCAATGTGCTCTGCAACATTCGCTGCGAAACCAGCCATGAGGGCTTCGAAGTATTCCTTGCCACCCACCTCACGAATGTACTTCGTGGAGAAGTTGGTGTGCATACCGGAACCGTTCCAGTCGCCCTTGATCGGCTTGCAATGGAACTGCACGTCCACTTCGTACTTCTCGCACAACCGCATCAGCAGGTAACGCGCGGTCCAGGTATCATCGGCAGCCTTCGCCGAGCCCTTCGCGAAGACCTGGAATTCCCACTGGCCCTTGGCGACTTCCGCATTGATGCCTTCGTGGTTGATGCCTGCTGCCAGGCAAAGGTCCAGGTGCTCTTCCACAATCTGGCGGGCAATGCCGCCCATGTGCGTGTAGCCAACGCCGCAATAGTACGGGAACTGCGGAATGGAGGGATAACCACCTTCCGGGAAGCCCAGCGGACGGCCGTCCTGATACAGGAAGTATTCCTGCTCGAATCCGACCCACAGATCCGGATCCACGTCGATCGTGGCGCGCATGTTGCTCGGGTGAGGCGTCCCATCCGGCATCATCACTTCGCTCAACACGATGTAACCGTTGTCACGGCTTGCATCGGGGTACAGAGCGACCGGCTTCAGGATGCAGTCAGAGCTCTTGCCTTCAGCCTGATTGGTGGAGCTGCCATCGAAACCCCACAGAGGCAGAGTCTCAAGCGTCGGCGGCTGATCGAATTCCTTAATGGTCGTCTTGCCGCGCAGGCCCGGAACCGGCGTTGCGCCGTCGAGCCAGATGTATTCAAGTTTATATTTGGGCATATTGTTTAATCGATTCCGTAGCTAGCGGTCATTCTATCACCCGCCGGACTTCGCCTGCGGCTTCGCTTTCGCTTCATCCGCACCATCGCGAAATCCTTTGGTCCGAAATGCCATTATCTCCAAAAACCATACATTTTGGTAAGGGTTATTCGATAGATTGTATTTATAAGGCCGATTCTGAATTCCCCTCCGGCTTCTGGCTGGCACCGTGCTACTATGAGAATTCTCAAAATCTCATGAAGCTCGCTGGATTCTTCTGGTTAGTGATGGGTTGGGCAATCATCGTGGCCGCGATCGCCATGCTGCAGGCGCCGGTCCAAGCCCGGTTTGTGCTGGTGGGCTTTGCCGTGCAGCTTGCTGGAGTGGTTCAGGTGGTGCGCGCTCACATCCTCCCTCCTGAGGAACGCCCATGACCCCTCTCCCGGAATTGACCGCCGCCCTGTGCATCCTGCTGATTTTACTGGTTCCCTTCGCAGCCATAGGCCTGGCCATGATTAACACCGGCTTGGGCCGTTCGCGCAGCGCCTCGCACATGATGCTGAGCTGCCTGCTGGTCTTCGCCTTGGCCGCCATAGTCTATTTCGCGATTGGCTTTGCCTGGCAAGGCTACGCCGGGCGGCCAGTACACACGTTTCAAATCGGCGGCAAACCCTGGAACTGGATCGCCGCCGAGCCCTTCTTCTGGCGCGGCTTGAAGCTCGATGCTTCGCCCGCCGCTCTTTCCGCCCTGTTCGGCCTGATGAGCGTTGGCCTCGCCGCTGTGATTCCCCTAGGCAGTGGCGGCGGCCGCTGGCGCCTGGTCTCGTCCTGCGCCTCCACCGCTTTACTCGCCGGATTCACTTACCCGTTGTTTGCCCACTGGGTGTGGGGCGGCGGCTGGCTGGCTCAACTCGGCGTCAATTACGGACTCGGCCAGGGCTTGATCGACGCCGGCGGCGCGTTGCCCATTCAAGCCGTTGGCGGCATCACCGCGCTCGCCATCACCTGGCTGCTCGGCCCCCGCAGCGGAAAGTACACGCATGACCGCGTCCCCCTCGCGCTGCCCGGCCACAACGCCGTTTTCGTTCTGATGGGATGCTTCTTCGCCTGGTTAGGTTGGATCGGCCTCGGCGGCGCAGGAGCGATTCTATACCTCGGTGCCGAACCTGGCCGCTGCGTCCTGGTCGCCGCGAACCTCACCTTGTCCGCCACCGCCGCCATCCTCACCGCCGCCACCGTCACCAATCTGCGCTATGGCAAGCCCGATGCGTCCGTCTCCGCCAATGGCTGGGTCGGCGGCCTGGTTGCCGGCAGCGCCGGCTGCGCCGTTCTACCCCCGGCGGCGGCGATGTTCGTCGGAATCATAGCCGGCGGACTGGTCGCCTTCAGCGTGGAATGGCTGGAGCTCTATCTGACCATCGACGACCCCGGCGGCAGCATCTCCGTCCACCTTTTGAGCGCCATCTGGGGCGCCTTTGCCGTCGGCCTGTTCGGCGCCACCCCTCCCGGCCAATGGGTCGCCCAGGTCGCCGGCGTAGCCACGCTGCTCGGCTTCATCTTCCCGCTGACATACGGTTTGAACTACCTGCTCGACCGCTACTACCCCATGCGCGTCCGCCCCGATGGCGAACGCCAGGGCATGGACCTCTTCGAGCTCGGCGCCGGCGCCTACCCCGACTTTATGCGGCACAACGACGACTAGCAACATTCGCACAATTGGATGTCCGTGGGTGGCGCAGGCGATTCGCCTGTGCGAAAACTTACTTTAAGAATGACCGAGTTGAAAACGAGTGGCACTCGCCCTTCGGGTGCTATCTCAGCGTCTGCGCGCGCACCAGCCCAACTCATGTTTCTTCCAATTGGGCCGAAAAGACTATAAGATTGATTAGTCGTGTTTTCGCCAATGCACACACTCAGACTCACCATCTTGGTACTGTTTATGACCATGCGGTCTGGTCTCGCCCTGAATCCCGCCACCCCGGTCGATCAATTCGCACTCAAACATTGGGACAACCGCAACGGACTTCCGCAGAACATGGTGAGCTCCATCGCCCAGACACCGGATGGCTATCTCTGGTTCGCCACCCAAGCCGGACTGGCCCGCTTCGACGGAAGACGGTTCGAGACGTTCCTCAAAGTCACGCATCCCTCCTTGACCGACAATCTGATCAGCAGCTTGACCACCACGCCTGACGGATCGCTTTGGCTCCAAACTCCACACGGAATTCAGCGCTACGCAAACGGAACCTTTGAGCCGCCAGTCCACGCTGGTGACGGAGCCCGCTTCGGCGTCCCCCGCCTCTTCGGCGCCTCCGATGGGAGTTTGGTCCAACATGCGAAATTACCTGCTGCGCTACCACAACGGAAAACTCCGCATCTGGAAGCGCGGGCCGGACGAGGAATTGCCTGCGGAGCGCGGCACCCTGCGCGAAGATTACGCCCATCGGATATGGCTATCTGGCACGGACAATATGTACCGATTGGAAGGCGACAGCTTCCGTCCCCAACCTCTTCCTCCGCTCCCCGGCCCTATCTGCGATTATCGCTTCGATGGTCCCGGCTCTATTGTCCTGTCACTTTGTAAAACCGGTATCGCCTACGTCGATCTCACTGCCGGCAAAGTCAAAAGGATTGTCACTCCACCCCCGGGGCTGGAATCAGGAAACTCCATTTTTATCGACAGCAAGGGTGCGATATGGAACTTTGGGCGCGATACCGAACCCATTCGCCTCACTGGTGAAACCTTCTCCCCGCTGAAAGCGCCGGATCCCGTCCGCCCGGAATTGCTCTTTGAAGATCGCGAAGGCAATCTCTGGACAGGTAGTGTATCGAGCGGTGTACTGCAGATCTCCGACTCACTGGCAGTGAATGCCACCTATCGCGACGGCCGCCGGAACACGGCCTGGTCGTTATTTGAAGACCGCAGTGGAAACCTGTGGGCCGGACTGGAACTGGGTCTGGCCCGATACCGCAACGGGCGCACGGAGTGGGTCCGGGAACTGGCAGGCCAGCGCGTTACCACCATGGCAGATCATCCCCGAGGGGTTCTGGCAGGCACTTCAGCAGGGATCTTCCTGGTGACCGCCATGGGCGTCGAACGCGTGCACCCCGATATGGAAAGCCGCGACATTGTGCCATTCGGCAACGGCTCTTTCCTGGTCGCCAACAACGCACTTTGGCGATGGGATCCAGCCACCGCCGCGATGCGCCGCTTGGACCCGCCAGCGTCTCCAGCAGCCGCTGCGCTAATCGTCCCCTCGCGAACGGGTAAGTTTCACTGGGTGGCTACGCGCGGCCATTTCGGGCGTTTGGAGCCGGACGGCTCGCTGCGATTGGAATCTCAGGAACTCGCCGAAGCAACTGGCCTTACGTCCGATGACGAAGCCGGCGACGTGTGGCTGAGTGAGCTCTCAGGAAGACTCTGGCGCTATCGGGGCGGCAAACTTATGCAAGCCCCGCTTGATTCCAAACTACGCATCAGCGATGCGGTCTCGTTAGTCGATGACAAAAACGGGCGACTTTGGATGGGCACCAGCAGCGGTGTTAACGTCTTTTTCAAGCGCGACCTGAACGCCGCCGCCGACCGCTCCGCGCCGCCGGCCACCGGCAAACACTTGGGTCTTGAGCATGGCATGCGCAATGCCGAATGCAACACCCTGACCAATACACGCTCAGCCACGCTCACTCGATCAGGAATGGTATGGTTCGCTACCGAAGGCGGAGCCATCGGTTTTGATTCCCGCGCAAAACTGGAAAATGCGTTCCCGCCAACGTCTCAAATCGAAGAGGTGCTGTTTGACGGAAGCCCGGCGCCGCGCCAATCTGGCAGCGTCACCGTGGGCCCGGGTGTGGGCAATTTCGAATTTCGCTACACCGGAATCACCATGGTTGCTCCTGACGCGGTAACGTATCGCTACCAATTGGAGGGCTTTGACCCTGCACCCATTGAAGCCGGCAACCGGCAAAGCGCCTTCTACACGAATCTGCCGCCTGGCTCCTACCGTTTTTCGGTCACCGCAATCAATTCCGATGGACTGCCTGGCCTGCAGGCCGCTTCGCTGCCTATTGAATTCCGGCCGCATTTCTATCAGGCATTGTGGTTCCGCCTGCTGGGTGCTCTCTATCTTATGGCCGCCATCGCCCTGTTCTTCCGCTGGCGTATGCGCGCGGTGGAAGCCCGCAACGCAGAACTGGAGGCAGCGGTGGCCTCTCGAACCGCCGAATTGAAGGTTGCCGCTGAACAGGCACGTTCGGCCGTGGCCGCTAAGAGTGAGTTCCTGGCCAGCATGAGCCACGAGATCCGCACACCCATGAATGGCGTCATCGGCATGACCAGTCTACTGCTCGATTCCGACCTTTCGCCGGAAACGCGCGAGTACGTCGATATCATTCGATCGAGCGGTGAATCCCTGATGGCCATCATCAACGATATCCTCGATTTCTCGAAGATCGAATCCGGCAAACTCGACATCGAACAGGAGCCGTTCCACCTGGACCGCTGTGTGGAGGAAGCCGTGGAGTTGCTGGCCCCGCGGGCCGCCGAAAAAGGCCTCGATCTGATGTGCACCCTCGACAATGGCGTCCCCATGCTGGTGCAAGGTGACGTTGTCAGGCTGCGCCAGATTCTGCTGAATTTGCTTGGCAACGCCATCAAGTTTACGCAACAGGGAGAAGTGTTGTTGTCGGTGTCCTACAACAGCGGGCGCTTTGAATTCCGTGTTCGCGACACCGGAATCGGCATCCCCGCCAACCAGCAGGATCGCCTTTTTCAATCCTTCAGTCAAGCCGACAGCTCCACCACACGCCGATTCGGTGGAACGGGACTGGGCTTGGCGATCAGTCAGCGTCTGTGCCATTTGATGGGGGGACGCTTGAGTGTCACCAGTGTTGAGGGGAGCGGGTCGACCTTCGCCTTCGAAATCCCGCTCGACGTTCTTCCCGACGCTACCCTGGTATCCCCGCCGCAACCCGTGCTCACCGGACGGCGTCTTCTGATTGTGGATGATAACGGCACCAATCGCCAGCTTCTAACGGATGCTCTCTCCCGCCTTGGCGCGCACGCGGATTCGTTTCACTCCGCCGCGGAGGCTCTTGCCTGCCTTTCCCTTCCTACTTACGACGCCGTACTGATCGATGAAAACATGCCTGGAATGAGTGGGGTCGAGCTGGCGCAGGCCATTTGCCGCTTGCCAGGATGCGGCCAATTGCCGCTGATACTTCTTTCGCCGTCGGCGCGTTCAGGAACCAGTGGACCCACGCCCTTTGACGCTGTGCTCCGCAAGCCCATCATGCCGGCGCGTCTGTTGCAGATCCTCGTACGTTGTCTTCACCTCACCCCGGCTGAGGCGCTGACGCCGGTCAGCCCGCCCTCCCCCTTCGATTCACTCCTCGCCCAGCGGGTACCGCTGCGCCTTCTGCTTGCCGAGGACAATCATGTGAATCAGAAACTGGCACTGCGGCTGCTGGAAAAGATGGGCTATCGTGCCGACCTTGCCACCAACGGACTCGAAGTATTGGAGGCTCTGCGGCAGCAGCCTTACGACCTCATTCTGATGGATGTGCAGATGCCGGAAATGGATGGCCTGGAAGCCACCGCCCGCATCCGCCGCATGCAACCGGCATCCGCCCAGCCGCGCATTATCGCCATGACCGCGAATGCGCTGAAATCCGATCGCGAAACCTGCCTCGCGGCCGGCATGGACGATTACCTCAGCAAGCCCATCGAAATCGCCGCGCTGCAAGACTCCATCGAACGCAGCGCCCGCCCAGTGGGGCGGGCTTAAGCCTGCGGAGGGCTTGAGCCCGACTGCCGTTTCCTCAAGTTAAACCGGGGACAGCCCGCGTGTTTCCTCCCATAACCCCAGCGCGCGCATGCAGCGCATTGAGGACTTACTCGAAGCACTCGCCCACCGCCACGAATCCCTAACCCCAATTGCCCTCCAACGCAATGCTCCGATGAACCACGCACCCAATAGGTTACGCCGCCTTCATCCGCAATCGAATGCAAATGCAGAAGATCGCTGTATCAAACCCAGTCCAACAGCTTTTTTAGGTTGATCGATTATCGAGAGATCTCCACACTGCCTTCCCGCAGATGAAGGGGTTTTCGCGTACCAACCTGCTCTACATGCGCGCGTTTGCAGAGGCCTGGCTCCATAGCTCAATTGTCCAACAGGTTGTTGGACAATTGCCGTGGGGTCACTGTCAATGCTACTGCGACACGCTGGGAGCCGGTCAAGATGCGCCACATCATCATTCCGGATAGGCAAAGAGCCACGTCAGCTAATGGTTCACCCCGGCCTGTTTACCCTGATCAGCAGATTCCCCGACTCCGCATTTGCTAACGTCGCGGAGTGAATCGCGTGGGCTTGCCGGGCAAAATCAGGATCGAATGTACAAACAAATATACCTGGATGGTCCTGCGCGCGATGAGCATGTAGCCGCAGGAAGTGTTTACGGTTATTAGGTCAACAGAATACGATTCTGTGTAGTCGCAAATTGTAAAACCTCTTCGTCCGGCACACTGCTATTGGCATTGCCGGCCTGGAGTGATGTGAGCACATCATGTCCAAGACGTCTAAGCTCCCAAACCACTTGGACCGCAAAATTTTCATTTGTGTAGAATCGAGCCAATCGCTACGCTTCCTCATTCTGGCGGATCTGATCAGCAATCTCCGCGGCATGTGACCGTGCATAAGCCCAGGCATTCACTAAATCTTCCGCGCGCAGTTGAGGATAGCCAACCAGGAGCTCATGTTCCGATGTGCCCAGACGGCGTGCATTCTCCAACAACCATACGGTCAGGACACGCCAACCCAACGATTCGAGTTGCTTATCGATGCGTCCATCACGGTCCACGTTTTCTTTGAGTTTTTTCTCCCAAAAGGCACGCCTCGTATTTGGCATGGTCGAATTTCGGCATCCCTCGTGCTGATGCCAAAAGCATCCATGCACGAAAACGACCGCGCACCGCGCTACCAAAACGATATCGGGTTTACCAGGCAGGTCCTTACGACGCAGCGAGAACCGAAAGCCAAGTCGGTTCAATAGAGCACGTACGCGCTTCTCCGGGAGCGTATCGCGCCCGCGAATGCGGCTCATATTCCAACTTCGGTGCTCGGATGTAATGCGATCCATTGCGTGGTGTCCGCCAAACGCCGTGGCGTATACGTCTAGAATCCTCCCTTCATGCGCCTCGTGGCAAGTATAACGGATTGTACCTAAAGCTTTCGTTCCCGAAATTTATCTTCTCGCTTGATGTTGGCGTGCGGTGACAGGCTTCATACCGAAGTGCTGATTTATTGATTGCAGCCAAGCGGCGACTGGCGGAAGACTTCTTGTGCCCGTTGCCGCCGGAAGATGAGACAGGTGGGGGGCTTTTCGCGGACCTGCGGGCTGAGGCGAGCAAGCAAAGTTGAGAAGAAGTTTCGGCAAGTATTTAGTCTGCCGTACTAAATTTATGCCCTGTTGAATGCCCACCGAATTCTCCACACTGTCGGCTACCGGCTCATTACTTGATTGGTGGGGGTACAATCCACTGATGCTGGCGCACCATCGAGTTACTGAACCTCCCTTTCTTTTCGCCAAGCACTAAACCATGAGCCGGATCGTTCGGCGGTTCGGTGTCTTTGACGATTGGGTGTTTGTGTGCTCTGACTTGCCCCGCCGTAACAGATGTGAGAAATTCTCCGGGGTATCTGGTCAGAGCGTCCTCAGGAAGTCGGCCCTGTTCAATCATGAGTGATTCAATATTGACCGAGAGCTCAGTGGTCTTGAAAACGGCCGAGGACGGGCGCTGAGAACCATCTGGTTCTGCAATCAACTGGTTCTGCCGGACGCGGCGAAACAGACGGTCAGAATCCAAAATCGTCAGATCATCTTGGCGCGGGTCGTCAGCCATACCTTAGACTATTTCTGGCTTATTCGGCCGATCAAATCACCAACAAAAGAGTCGCTAGAACGCAAATCTCCCTCTGCCTCTTCGCTTGTTGCTCCGTCGAAGTAGTAGTATGTTGGGTCATCGCCGGCGGAAACAACGATTTCGAGATCTTTTCCTTGGTGATGCCATTCCGCCTGAATTCCGCCATCGGCAAGCGGTGTAGTGATTGGAGCCAGATAGGATTCTTCCATTAGTCCCGAAAGGATATTAAGAAGACGTACTACCAGCTGTGGGTTGGTCGGCTTGGAATCATAGCTGTCCCAGCCATCATATGCACCCCAACGCTCGGTTAGGGATCGGAGCACTGGTCCAGCCCACGCAGGTAATTTGCTCGCGGGGCCTTCGTATGTAAACTTGATCTGTTGTCCATTCACAGAAAGCTGGACCGCCAAGGGGGGTGGAGGGGGAGCCGTGGATACAGTAGAGTATCGTTCCACGCGCGCCAGTTCGTCAGTGGACTGGGTAGTAGCATTGCTGCAGTTCGACCGTTGGCCAATGACTGAGTAGTACGCAGGAGTGTTGAATTGAGGTTCTGCGATGTAGTGCATGATTATTTTTTTCCCCAGATTCGATGCATTTCGGGAGTTGTAAGACGATCGAATGTTTCGACAATCCAACGCCTTCCAATGTCGAAGAAGTCCATGCCACTCCCATATTGGCCGCGTGCGGTCAAGTTCATTACATACATCGGCTGATCGTCCGTTGTACGAAACGCGGGCTGCACGTCAACGTGCAGTCGTCCAATTGGTTCGTTCCGATCGCCCCGGATCGGGAAGCGCATTTGCAGCGCAACGTCCTCAGGACTTCCAGGCACGGAGCTCATGCCTTGTTTCCAGAAGGTAAAGATTCGGTGAATATCGCCCTGGGACCCCCACCCTTCGCCGCTTACAATGTGATTGACGTAAGTTACCTCGCATTGATTCACCGTGATGGGTCCAAGCTTCTCTTCTGCTAGAAAGGACTGAAATTCTGAAAAGTCCCTCTCAAATGCCGGCTTGATTGCGCCTTCGTACCGTGGGTATTCATCCCTGTCCCCGGCTTTACGCCAATTCTTGATGAAGCGGTCGTTTTGCATCTGAATCATCTCCGTTCCCGTTTCACTGTGCAGCCAGAGTCGTGGCAACGGCGGTCTCTCTATGGATTCAAACTGCATTCGCGGAATCCGAGCGATTGGCTCAGGAAATCGCTCAAACATTGGGTTAAGGGCCGGACGCTCTTCCGTCCTGGGAAATCGGGCTTGCATCCTTCGCCAAAAGAGGCCGAAGTGTACTGTTTGCATTGCGGTCAGTTTTTCAAACTGTACCGCCAAGACGGTTTCAACAACCGGTGGATTCTCGAATTCTGGCAGCGAAATCCTCTGGGCGTCAGGCATTTCCTTCCCCAAAACAATTCGGGTCATAAATGTTCAATGCTCCCAGGAATACTATCGCAGTTGAGACACTTGCGTCAATACACACCTTCGTTGCGGCCATACCGGTTTTGCACTTCAACTTCAAAATTAAGCACTTCCACATGGTTAGACGCATGCCATCATGCTATGTTCCAAGCGTTGCAGAGTTTTCCTCTTTCGTTCAGCCGGGTGCATTGATTGGACTCCAGCGCTATCCGTCGCCCTGAGTCAAATATCGGCCCCGTCCACGATTCCCTCGCGCTGTCTCCACTTGATGCCCATCTTTGCTCCAACTGTGGAATAGAGCGCCTAATGTGCAAAAACACATCGTTCCAGGCATCTTCTGACAGGCCAGATCGCGAGTAACTTATGTGGCCAATCTGAGCCTACTTTTCCGTTTCCTTGTCTGGGGCCTTGAGATTAACTCTCCAGAGTCTCAATCGCTTCTTAATCAGCGCGTACATCCCGACTTGGCGTTGGAGAATATGTCGGCATTCGTCTAGAACGGTCTCAATCGCTTCTTAATCAGCGCGTACATCCCGACTTACGAACAACTGAAGTCGGACTTGGTCGGAATATCAGTCTCAATCGCTTCTTAATCAGCGCGTACATCCCGACATTTACAAGGTCAGTGCTGCAGCAATCAAGATGTATCATGTCTCAATCGCTTCTTAATCAGCGCGTACATCCCGACA
>CAIRSA010000055.1 GCA_903881085.1 uncultured Acidobacteriia bacterium | reverse complement strand
GCGGTTCGCAATAGTCTTGCGGATGCAATTTTGCGCGCGCGTGTCGAGGTTGTACATGCTCGGGTTGCTTATTATGCATTGATTGGCTCATTAGCATTGGCTGACAGGGACGCCGCAAAAACCAAGTTGGGCAATAAACTGAGTTCGCTTCGCGCCGCAAAAAACAAAGCGCGCGCGGTCGGCCGCATGTGGCGCGGTGAGTCCCTCGCCGGGACTATTGCGGCCGGATGGATTGACGACAAGGGCAACATGACGCCGGCGGGCCGCAAGGTGGCGCAACGCATGCGGGCGGACCTAGCAGTCATAGGTGGCCACGCTATGACCGCGACGCTACGCCCGCCACAAAGTTCGTACGGTGCTTGGGGCTGCGCTTACGTCCAAAGTAATGCTGCCCACATCCAACCTCGCGATCTTGGGGTATTCCTGTCCGAGTGCCAAGCTGAGCGCCAGGACGACCAATTCAACGGACCTGCCCGCTCCTGCGCAGTTCACGTCCAGAGCGGCGTTAACCGCACCGAACCGGGCAGTCATCCCATGCGGATCACCGCGAAACGCAGCGCGCTGGTGCCCATATTGCCGTCGTCCCGGAAAATACGGGCATGATACGGGCACACGAGGGAAAGTCTATCAAAATAAAAAAGCCCTAATCCCTTGCGGATTAATATTTTGAAAAAGTACGAGGACTGGGATTCGAACCCAGGACCAATTGGTTAAAAGCCAACTGCTCTACCGACTGAGCTATCCTCGCTTTGGCTGGTGTCATGCGGGTTACTGCTCTGTAACTCGTTGGAAATGAAGCATGCTTCATGTCGCCGGGGCATTGATACCACGCTGGGTAGCGGGTGCAAGCGCAAATTATGGACGACGGTGGTTTTTTTCAGTTTTCCCGTACTTTCTTAGTTTTCGCGCAACGAAGAGGTTGACATGGCACCCTAACCGTCAAGGCCCTTGCCGTCCTCAACGCCACCTCCGCCTCAGACCTCGATGCCACCTTCAAGTGGCTTCTTGCCAACCGCGCCTCCCAGGAAATCCCGCCCCGCCTCGATTTCCTCCTCGACCGCTTCCCCGAATTCCTCTCCAAAGCCCTCAAAGATTTCCGCTGAGCTTGAAATAAAGCAGAAGGCGACCCAACCGGCAGCCGGATAACCGCTGGCAAAATGCGGGGCCGCTTTCCAGATGAGACGCCTTCCACCGGGTAGTAGTGCGGCAGGCCATTGGAGTCAATCTCAAACCTCTACAGTCTCCATCATCTCATAAAGACTGCCAAGACTCTTTGACGGGACCCGAAACTGGGACCGCGTCTTGGTCATTGGCTTTCCTGATGACATATTTTCTAGCTTAATACCGGGGTCGTAATACACAGCACCTCTAGCCATTGCCTTGAGCAACCTCAGTCCATCCGTTTTCTGTGCCAACCTAACTTTGTGGCCATAGCGGTACTGCCACAAAGGATCCTTACGGCGTTCCGAAGGCACATATACTGCCTTCATGTGCTTTTTCGACCAATGCTCAAGCACCTTGACAAAGTTCCACGCTGCTGCAACCTCCCCTGCTTCACTCACCAATGCAAGACAACCATTTGCATCCGTAATACGTTCGGATGCAGCATCATAACCCCAGAGTTGCATCGTCAGGCCGGTCGATGCGCAGGCGGTACCGACGAAATGCCGCCCGCCAAAGTTCATCCGGTCA
Organism: uncultured Acidobacteriia bacterium; assembly: GCA_903881085.1. GTDB lineage: Bacteria > Acidobacteriota > Terriglobia > Bryobacterales > Bryobacteraceae > CAIRSA01. Next base: position 2,774 of record CAIRSA010000055.1, on the reverse strand, counting down.
GCCTTTCCATTCTTGTCCACGTATCCGAATCTCCGAATAAAGGCTTCAACGTCATGTTCCCTGTAATAGCCACCGGTGGGTTCAGGCGTCATCAGCGTAATGGGTTTTGATGTCTCGTTGCGCTCAAAATCATCCACAGAGTGTTGCTTCACTTCCCAGCCAAGGAAATCTGGTTCTGCAAGACTGTTCTTCGGCACACCCAATTCGGCTTCCAATGTGAATCCGCCGCATTGCATGGCTCTACACGGTTTCAAAACCCCGTCAGAATCGAGTTGCTTGGAATCAATCCAGTCCAACCTGTTAATCCGCTGTAGTTCGGCTAATAGTTTCGATCTCGAATCCAATTCGTCGGGGATGGTCGGCAAACTCAGTTCAATGAAGACACCGATTGTAACTGAGAGGTTCAAAGATCGAAACTCTGCTGCTACATCTTCACCGTGTTCCACAACGAAGCCCACAACCTTGCTGTCGCCTGTGACCCCGAGAAAGAGAATTCTTCCTGATGTCCGGCCAGTCATCGTCGCAGAAGGTGGGGACTCACATCCTTTTAGAAATCCCGAAAATCGAACTTCTGGATATTGCGGATAGAGGATGAGTTTCGCGCAAGGGGCATCTGCTATAGTTCCATTTGGTGTTAGCCATCCGAAACAAAGTTTCGCCTTGAAAATTGGATTTTTCGGGCTGCTATCCGGTATGATTCCCTCGTTGGGAAAGAGGTTAAGCGCTTGGAAATCGGGACCTAAATAGACTTGGTTTTTTGAATTGTCATTCTCAGCAAGCGGCTTTGCATATAGCTTTCGGACCCCCGCCCCAACAAAAAGGCCTTTGAGCTGCGTCAGAGTCACGGCAATTCCAACTCCTTCCTCGTCAATAACCTAAACTCGGAATCTCGCATTTCGCTTTCACTGAACGTACTCATTTTTTTCCGCTCTGAATCTTGTATTTAACTTGCTTCTTAGGCATTATGGGTGTTTCCAAAGTTTTCCTATTCCGTTCGCCAAGTTTCAGCGCAAAGTCTGGAATTTGATCCAATGGCCGCTTCAAAGTCTCGGATACCTCCTTCGCGATTCGCTCAATGACAGGAACAACTACTGAGTTTCCAAACTGACGGTACGCCTGAGTGTCAGAAACTTGAATCTTGAAGTCCTCTGGGTAGCCCATTAGGCGACAGCATTCGCGAGGGGTCAATCTTCGGGGATTCTTTCCCTTTTGTGCGATAAGAATTTCGGAGCCGTCCTTATGATATCTCGCACTCAGGGTGCGAGTTGTATCATTTGGCGTAACGAGACCAAAACCAAATCCGTTGCCTGCCTCTTTATGTTTGGCGGCATAGTTTTGGAGGTAAGTCCAAAGATGATCCGTTAGAGTATATTTAGGATCAGGTTTTGATTCGAGAATACTGCCAAGTTTGGGGCCATCTTCTGGAAATGTCGGAAATTCAAAATCGCGCCATTCGCGAAAGCCGACGAGGAAAATCCGCTCGCGATGCTGAGGGACAACGGTCCGTGCATCAATAATTTTGTGATATACGGTGTACCCTAGCGTCTCGGTGAGAGTCCGATAGATCACATCAAAGGTTTTCCCTTTGTCGTGGCTTTTTAGATTCTTCACGTTCTCAAGTACAAATGCCGTGGGGCGATGTTTGTCAATGATCTCCGCAATGGAAAAAAAGAGGTTCCCCTGTTTGACGTCATCAAATCCGTGTAGCCGCCCAAGGCTGATTTTCTTGGAAACTCCGGCAATGCTGAAAGGTTGGCATGGAAAGCCACCACACAGAACGTCAAACGGTGGTATATCGCCCACAGCCACCTTGTTTATGTCACCATGTGGAACCTCTCCGAAGTTGGCTTCATAGGTCTGCCGACTGAACCTGTCCCAGTCGCTGGAAAACACGCATTTCGCACCAATTCGCTCGAATGCGAGTCGGAATCCACCGATGCCGCAGAACAGGTCAATAAAGCGAATTGGATCGTGCAACGATTTTCCGTTGACACGATAAGATTGCGGATCCTCTCTGACAGCTTTTAAGCTGCCTTTCGAGGCGGTCGCTCGTCGGACTTGTGGAATTTTTGGCATTTCGTCGATTCGTAAAGGCGCTTTGCAAAAGCAGATCAGTATGCAATGCAGTTTTGCAGTTTAACGTGCTGCCAACCGGACCGCAAGCGCCATTCTAGATGCCCCAAGTTTTTTATGTCAAATCAGGGCCGCCCACCCGGTGGGATCGGGGGGGGGCGTCGAGTTTCACACGGTTACGAGCCAATCCGCAGAAACTTGGCGGAATGGCCGTATATCGTCCAGCGACCCAAACCATGTCGAGTTCCGGTGAATCTGGATAGCATCAGACATCCTCACTCGGCCCCATGACGATTTGCCCGATGCAGTCAGTGAGAAGGTGTTCGGACGGACGCGCCGTGACAGGTGCCACTCCTTCGGGGCCGCCAAACCGGACCTGTCTTCCTTTAGTCACGAGAAACCTATCCATGGAGGGGTTTTCACCTCGAATTTCTGGGCATGCAACTGGAATTTTGGCTTTTTCGCCAACACGTTCAAAAAATCTGCAGAGGGCAAAGCCCTGTGAAATCAAAAAAGCTGGAAAACCGGGGCTTGTGGCCAGTGACGGCCCTTTGCCTTACGCCCGAAACGGCGGCTTTCAGCGCCAAGAGCCTATCATGAAACCTCAATACCTCAAGAAATTATTCACCGCCCTCTTCCTCTTCCAATTCAAAATCCAAATCCAAAAATCCAAAATATCTCCTCTCATCCGTCTTATCCGC
>CAIRSA010000054.1 GCA_903881085.1 uncultured Acidobacteriia bacterium | reverse complement strand
CGCGCCACGAAGCGATCCCGGATATTCGCCAGGTTGCCTCCCCTGTAAGCGACATTGGAATGCCATTCTGCCTACATCGGTCCTAGCTTGCCAGCTTGGCCTGCAGCCGCGTCGCGAATTTGGCAATATTAATCACGGCCCGCTCGTGGGTACCCTCCGAGATCTTGTCCTTTTCGTCAAAGGCCTCAACCGTGAACCGCAACCGGTTGCCTTCGATGCCAACCAGTTCCGACCGGAACGTAACCTGCATCCCCATCGGGGTGGCTGCCAGATGTTTCACGTCGACGTGCGTGCCCACCGTGTCATACCCTTCGTCAAGCAATGGCTTCACGGAGTTGCGGCAGGTGAACTCCAGGTGCGCAATCAGCCACGGCGTTCCAAGCACGCGCGCCTCCTCCATGCCAAGGAAGTCGATTGCCACTTCGTTCGTCACAAGCATCTTGAATTCGCCTTTGGTACCGACAGTCAGGTTCGCCATAATCAATATCCTACCGCTATGTCGCCCCGTAAGGGGCAAAGTTAAACGGAACCTTCTGATTGATCAAATCATCATATATTTGGTAGACTAATTATGAACATCCGCGTCCTGCGGTCGAGGTACGTCTTGAAGTCCGCAATATTAGGATTTGCAGCAACATTACTGGTCGCATCGTCACTCTTCGCCGAACCCGGAAGAGTAGATACCACCACGGAACTCGTTAATCGTTACATCGTTGCCGCTGAAGCGCAAAAAGGCAAGCTTGTCGGTGTCCAGATGGATGTGGACTTCGATGCGCAGATTCCCAAGTTGCAGCGGCAGGGCAAGTTGCAGGCATTGCGCATCATTTCGCAATTGGGCAAGATCTCATACATCGTGCGCTCATTTGCCGGAGACAATTCCGTCAAGAAAGAGTTGATCGCCCGCTATATGGAAGCCGAAGCCAAAGCTGCCGAAAGCGGCAGCACAATGAAGATCAGCCCGGAAAACTATAAGTTTAAGTACAAAGGCTCCATGCCCTTTGGCGGCCACACGGTGCAGGTTTTGCAGCTGACGCCGCGCAAGAAGATGGTTGGTTTGTTCAAGGGCGAGTTGTGGATCGACAGTGAAACATCGCTCCCCGTGCGTGAAATCGGCGAATTTGTAAAGAGTCCTTCCGTGTTCCTCAAAACTGTGAAGTTCGTCCGCGATTATGAGATCCGTGATGGTCTCTCCATCCCCAGCCATGTTGCAAGCACTGTCGATACCCGATTGGTAGGCAAAGCGGAGTTGACCATCAACTTTACCAACTTCTCCATAGCCGAGCCCGTGGCCAGCGAAGCCCCGATCAGCAACCAGGAAGTCCGGTAGCAACCCGGGCGAAGAGAGTTTTTCTTAATGCGTACACTATTTTTGAATCCCCCTTCTTTTGAAGGCTTTGACGGCGGCGCGAGTTCACGCTGGCCAGCATCCCGCGAAATCGAGTCGTATTGGTATCCGGTATGGCTGTGCTACCCCGCCGGCATGTTGCCTGACAGCAAGGTTGTGGACGCCCCGCCGCACAAAATTTCCATCGAGCAGACGGTCGATATGGCCAAGGATTTCGAACTGCTCGTGCTGTTTACCTCCACGCCTGGCTTTCACGTCGATGTGAAAATCGCCGAGATGATGAAGGAATCGAATCCTGGCATGAAGGTCGCTTTCGTTGGGCCTCCCGTAACGGTTGAGCCAGACAAGACCCTGCGCAACAAAGCCATCGATTTCATCGTCCGCCGCGAATTCGATCACCAGATCGTGGATTTCGCCAATGGCAAGCCGCTGGAAGAACTTCCGGGCGTCAGCTTCCGACGCGCCGATGGCACCATTCAGCACAACCCCGAAGGCGGGTATATTGAAAACCTCGACGAACTGCCGTGGGTTTCAAAGACCTACAAGCGCGATCTCGACTACACCCGCTACAACGTCCCGTTCCTGCTGAATCCCTTCATTTCGCTGTATACGTCGCGCGGATGCCCGGCCATGTGCACCTTCTGCCTGTGGCCGCAGACCCACTCCGGCCACCGCTGGAGACTGCGTTCCTCTGACGACATTGTGGCCGAAGTGAAGTGGATCAAAGAGAATTTCCCTGAAATGAAGGAAATCTTCTTCGATGACGACACCTTCAATTATCAGAAGGCGCGCACCATCGAGCTGTGCAAAAAGCTCGCTCCGCTGGGCGTCACCTGGAGCTGCACGTCGCGTGTGACTACCGATTACGACACGCTCAAGGCGATGAAGGATGCGGGTTGCCGCCTGATGATTGTGGGCTACGAATCGGGCGATCAGCAAATCCTGAAGAACATCAAGAAGGGCGCCACCATCGACATGGCGCGCCGCTACACGGCCAACGCCAAGAAACTGGGCTTGATCATTCACGGCGATTTCATTGTCGGGCTGCCTGGCGAAACTCCGCAGAGCATCCGCACTTCCATCGATTTTGCGAAAGAGCTGGACGTCGATACCATCCAGGTGTCGATCGCGCATCCTTACCCTGGCACCGAGTTCTACGATCACGCAGTTCAAAATAAGTTGATAACGCTTGACGCAATGACCGACGATGTTGGCCATCAACTGCCTGTCGTGATCTATCCCGGTTTGAGCCGCGGCGAACTGGTGGAGTGGGTGGAGCGCTTCTACGCCGAATACTATTTCCGCCCGAAGGCAGCCTGGCGCATTGTTCGCAAGGCCATCTTCAACAACACCGAGCGCAAGCGCCTGTATAAGGAAGCTCGGGAGTACATGGCCCTTCGTGGCAAGCGTAAGCAGTTTGTGAAGGACGAAAAAGACGCGGCCTCGGCGCTTGCGGCGGCGGAGTAATCGCACCTGAAAACACGTCTGTTCACGGTAATCGTTATCCTTTCCAATGTTCTTGGCAATTTGGCCTTGAGCTTTGGAATGAAGCATGACGCATTGGCCGGGGACGGCTTGTTGGACTACATTCGCGCCATTTTCAATCCGTGGGTGATGGTTGGAATTGCCCTGCTGATTGTGTGGATGCTCTCGCGCATGGCGTTGCTGAGTTGGGCGGATCTGAGCTACGTGCTGCCTGTCACATCGGTGGGTTATGTTTTGGCTGCAGTAACAGGCACGCTCTTCCTGGGTGAGCATATCTCCGGTACCCGCTGGATCGGCACTCTTTTCATCATGGCCGGCGCGATACTGGTTGGCCGAACCAGCGCCAGGACAACCGGATGATCCCGCTTCAAATCAAGCAATGGCTCCTTGTGGCAGCGATTGTCGGATCAACCGCCGCCAGCGATCTGCTGCAAAGCCATGAAATGAAACGCCACGGCGAGATCCAGGAGTTTCAACCCAGCAGCCTGGGCGGTTTGTTTGCCCGCCTGGCGCGGCGGTTGAATCTGGTCTTCGCGATCTTCCTCATGGCCGTTTCGTTTTTCGCGTTCATCACCTTGCTCTCCGTCGCCGACCTGAGTTTCGCCGTCCCCGCCACGGCGCTCAGCTTTGTGGTGGAGACGTTCCTGGCCAAGTATGTGCTGAAGGAGCAGGTAAACGCCTCGCGCTGGGCCGGAGTCGGCCTGGTTGCATGCGGTGTTGCCCTGCTGGCGCTGTGATCCTCCTACTCTTCGCCATTCCGGCGATCTACCAGTTGCTGGTGCTATTCGTCTCCGTGCGCCACATTCTGCGCACCGATGCCTATGCCACCGACCTGCGGCCCGTTTCGATTCTCAAACCCGTACGCGGCGCAGATCCTGGTTTTTACGCCGCCATTGAGTCTCATGCCACGCAGGACTATCCGGAATTCGAACTGATATTCGCCGCTGCCAATATGGATGATGAGGCCGTGCCGCATATCCTCCGCTTGCAGCAGCAATATCCTGAGCGATCCATCCGGCTCATCATCAGGCAAACCCTGGCTCCGAATCGGAAAGTAGGATCGTTAATCGATCTGCAGCGCGAATCGAAGTACGCGCTGATTGTCGTGAACGATGGGGATATCGGCGTCCCCCGCGATTATCTGAAAACCGTCCTCAGTCCGCTGGCGGAACCCGCAACCGGCCTTGTCACCGCCCTGTTTCGCACCCGCGCCGTATCGCTGCCGGCAAAGTTTGAGGCGCTTTCCGTGATCACGGATTTTTCGCCCAGCGCGCTTGTCGCCCCGCTTACCGGGATCACCGAATTTGGTCTTGGTTCAACGCTGGCCTTGCGTCGCGCCGATCTGGAGCGCATCGGGGGATTCCAGTCGCTCGCTGACTATTTGGCCGATGACTATCAACTCGGTAAGCACATCCACGCCCTGGGGCTGCATATTCATCTCTCTTCCTGCGTGGTGGAATCGCACATTCCAGCCGAATCCTGGGGCGAGGCATGGACGCACCAGGTCCGCTGGGCGCGCACCATTCGCATCTCGCGCGGAGGCATCATCGGCTATGCCGGATTGCCGGTCACCTATGCTACTTTGTGGGCGCTGGTTGCTGTCCTGTGCGGACAATGGCAGATTGGCCTGGCGCTGCTAGGCCTGAGGTTTACAGCCGCCGCGCTGTCTGCCTCCGGGGTACTGCGTGACCAGACGATCTGGCCGTTGCTGCCGCTGCTGCCGTTTCGCGATCTCTGGGCGGTGGGTATCTGGATGGCGGGCATGGTTGGGGATTCGGTGGAGTGGGGCGGGCGCACTTTGAAACTGCGCCCGGATGGCAAGATCACTCCTTCCGATTGAATGGCCGGACTGATCCAAAAAGGTTGTGGAGGCCGCAAGATGAAATGCGGCCCCCACGTGCGACGGACAACGATTAAGCCACCTTCCGTAACGGCACTTCCATTCTGGGATTGGGGAATGCAAGCACGTTGGATGAAGGGCGAATGGCATTGGGATCGTTCTTCATTGCGCTGCCGCCGAAATACTCGTCCAGCGGATACAGGCCATAGGGCTGCAACTCGCGGAACGTCCGGCCAAGCGTCTGCTCAATTCGGTAGATCGCGTGGAAGAACAATCCACGGTCCATCTTCAGCTGGATGCAGCACAGTTTCCAATCGGCGCCCAATAAGAAATGGAATCTAAAGATGCGGTATTCTTCTGGCGTTAGCATGCGCTTGCTGATTAAAATGAAATCCGCGCAATATTCCTCATCTTTGCGGCCCCAGGTAGAGCGATGTTTCGCGCCGGGCAAATACTCTAATGCACATTTGCTCATGTGCTTCTCTTTTTCGGCGCAATGCCGGAATCGGGCGTAGCAGGCCCGGAAGATTCCGCGAAGCACGCAATTGCAGGGGCTAGCCTTACCCCGGCGGCCGATCCGCAATCCCAGTCCGTGGCACTGAGTGCAGGTGTTCACCGCCAACGCTAAAGTCTCTGATCGTGTCCACTCCATAGCCATTGTGTTTTCTCTTCTCTGCGTCCCTCACTTAATTCCAGGGGGCGCTGCGTATTTCTATTTTGAGTTTAATCGGTCGAGAAAATGCGTCAACTATTTGTGGATTATTTTTTTTAGAAATTCTTTTTCGTAATTGCAAATAGATCTTCAAGGGGCTGATTACAAGTCATTTGGCCCCGCTTTTGCGAGTTTGAAATCGATCGAAATTATTTCCAGCCGGCGGTGGTAGAATCGAAATTGAGCCTGCCCTATTCCTCGCAGGAATAGGACGCAGGGGGGGGTAGCATGTCTTTTGAGATGTTGCGAAGCCGCTTGATGGAGCATCTGCGCACCCGCATTCAAAATGGGGAGCTCACCGAAAGGAGCCTCGCCCGCCTCTCCGGAATTTCACAACCTCATATACATAATGTGCTGAAAGGAGAAAAAATTCTCTCCCCAAAATTAGAAGATCAGATACTTTCTACGTTAAAAATGTCCATTCTCGATTTATATACCTTGGAAGAGCTCCGCGCCCAGCTCGATCGCGGTGTCCAGATGACACGCTATCGCGCCCTGAACGTGCTCGATGGCCTGCTCGGTCCAGGTTTCCCACTGCCCGTTCACGCCTCGCACGGGGAAATGCATCCGGTCGATACCCAACTGCTCGAGGAATTGGTAAAGCCAAAGGTGGTCAGGTTAGGGGAGGATCCGGAAATGGCTCCGCTGATAAAAGCCAACCAATTGGCCGTGCTCGATTATTCCGAAGCCGTACGGCTCTCTCCGCGGTCCGAGGATTATTTCGTTGTCACCCTGAACGGGTCCGCGGTGATCCGGATTGTGCGAAGAGAAGGCGCGCAGTTGTTCGCGGTTACGCAAAAATCCCTCGCTGACAGAATGCAATGGCAGGAACTGCCGGCGGATGGCGACCTGCTGCAAACGATCAGGGCTCGGGCGGTTTTGCTGGAGTAGCGGGAGGCTGAGTTGGCGGGGAGAACGTAATGTTCGATTCTGTCTGGAACTGCTTGTACCCGGCGTATTGGATCGTCATCCGAATATGAATTGGGCCACCGCGAAAGGGCAAGATATCGTCGGCGAAAGTTTGATCCGGAAACCAAAATCCGTTTGCCATTTTCTTTCTCACCGTAGTAAATCGAGGAAATAGATTCTCGCCTTTCGTGCTCCAGATTTGCGGCACCGCGCGTCCGAAACTGCGAATAATGGAGAAGTCCCGCTTGTCGACCCAGAACAGGCCTTCAAACAAGCGCTGGCCATCGAGCAACTGCCGCGGCTGCACATCGAGCACATGGCAATCGATGCCGTCGATTGTTTCTTCGCCCTTGTAGCGAATCTGATAAAGCCACAGTTTTTCCGAAGTCAGCAAGAACGGCTGCACTTCGCGGATGTCGCGAAAATCTTCCTCTGTCAGTCCCAGCCGCACCAGATTCTTGCGCGGCTTGCCCGTGGCCTGCTCCGTGCGTTCGGCCTGCGGAGAGAATATGACTTCGCGAGTTTCCTGGTAGTCGCCCCGCCGGGCGCCGCGCTCGTCCAGCTCTTCGATCAAGACACTTTGCCGGTAGGTAAAATTGGCCCGCGCCGCTTCGCTTTCGGTTTCCCGCTGTGCGACTTTTTTGGGCAGGCCCGCAGGCATCTGCTGCGCGTGAGCAAAAGAGCCCCACGCCAATGCTAAGATGAGGCGAGTGCCAGCCGCTTTCATTGTCATCCTGAATCAGGATATACCCTCTGCCCTCTTCGCGGCTATACTGCTGGAAGCGGTCATGTATCTTGCCGCCTGTGTTCCTCAGGTGCGTGCCCGCCTGGGCAGCGCCTTCGGGCCCCTGCCGTTGGCCGCTGGCTTGATCGTTTCCGGACTGGCCCCCTACCTCTTGTTTGCTCTATTAACTGGGGCGCACCGCCAAGCGGCTCTGCTTTGGCTTCTCGGGTTATGTTCTATCCAGGTCTTCTGGTTCCTCCGTTTGCCACGCACGTGGTGGGCTGATATTGGTTTCATCGTCCTGTTCGCGGGCATTGTCTTCAGCAAGGTGTTTTCCAGTATCTATTTCTTTCCGCTCAACCCAAGCAAGGTCCCTGCCTCCATTCTGGGGGATCTGATGTGGACGCGCCTGGCGATTCTGGCAGTGGCCTGGTTTCGCGGCGATCCTGGCGTCAACCTCAGCCTCTGGCCAACCGCCAGGGAGTGGCGCATCGGCCTTCGCGAATTCCTTTACTTCATGCCTCTCGGCATCGCCCTCGGTTATGGATTGCAATTCTTCAAGCTTCGGCCCGCTCCGGAACATCTGGGCAGGTTCGCCATCACCGCGCTGGCCCAACTCGCCGGCTTCTATCTTTTTGTTGCCCTGCGGGAAGAGTTTCTCTTTCGCGGCCTGCTACTGAAATGGTTCACCACCTGGTGGCGCGATGAGCGGCGGGCACTGTTGGCGGTTTCGCTGCTGTTCGGCCTGGTTCACCTCCCATTCAGGCAGTTTCCCAACTGGAAATTCGCCATCCTTGCGTCGATCGCCGGATGGTTTTATGGCCGCGCCTATCAGCAAGGCGGCGGAATTCGTGCTGCCATGGTGACGCACGCCCTTGTGGTTTTCGTCTGGCGGGTGTTTCTGGTCTAACCTTTTCCGTGCATTTGCCCGATAGTACAATTAAGCATGATAGTACGAACTCTACTACTGGTATCTCTTGCTGCAACCGTTGCGTTTGCGGAAGAGCATGCGGCTGGGCCGTCGGCCGATTCCATCCTTGCAGAATTGAAGGCAGGCAATCAGCGTCATGTCACAGGAAGCTACAAACCCAATAACCATAAGACCCTGGCTCGGCGCAGTGAACTGGCGGCAGGCCAACATCCCGGCGCGATCATTCTGAGTTGTGCCGATTCGCGCGTTCCACCGGAGATTGTGTTCGATCAGGGCCTGGGTGACCTGTTTGTAGTCCGCGTGGCCGGGAATATTGTGGAAGATGCAGGCTTGGGCAGCATGGAATATGCGGTTGAACATCTTGGCTCAAAACTGATTGTTGTACTCGGGCATGAGCGCTGCGGCGCGGTCGATGCCACGCTGAAGGGCGGAGAAGCCCCGGGGCACATTGCGGAACTGGTCCGTAAAATACAACCGGCGATTGACAAATCGAAAGGTCTGCCCGGTGATAAGTTGGATAATGCGGTGATCACGAACGTGAAGTTGGTGGTATCGCATTTAAAAGCAGCGAAGCCGATTCTTTCCGATCAGTCGAGCAATAAAAAGATACGGATTGTAGGCGCACGATATGATTTGGATACAGGCATCGTAACCTGGATTGATTAAACCTGGATCGATTAAGCATGGGTTTCTGCGATCAGTACGGCGTAAAGCGAATCATCAACGCGATGGGTACTTCCACCATTGTCGGGGCAAGCCCGGCCGTGCCCGAAGCGATTGATGCTGTTGCGGAGACCCTGCGCCTGAACTTTGAAATCGACGAACTTCAAAGGGCGGCGTCCCGCTCCATCTCTCAGGCCACTCGCACCGAAGCGGCCTGCGTCACGTCCTCTGCTTCCTCTGCGTTGGCCATCTGCTCCGCCGCGTGCATGACCGGCTCTGATCTTGCCGCCATCTCGCGGTTGCCTGATACAGAGGGACTGCCGAACCAGATTATTCTTCAGTTTGCCCACGACATCAATTTTGGAGGACGGGTTTCGCAGATGATCCGGCTTTCCGGCGCACAAGTCGTGACCATAGGGACCGCCAACCATTGCGATGCATTTCATCTTCGCAGCGCATTGAACGAAAAGGCCGCCGCCTTTCTGTTCGTGGTGAACAGCGCGGTGAACCCTGCGGCGGATCTGCTCGAACTGGAGCGGTGCGTCGAGCTTTGCCGCGGCGTTCCGGTAATTGTCGATGCCGCGGCCGAATCCGACGTCAGGGATTTCTATCAACGCGGTGCGGCGCTGGTCATTACCAGTGGACAGAAGGCCATGGGCGGACCCACCTCCGGGTTGATTTGCGGCCGCAAGGACCTGGTCCGAGCCTGTTACCTGCAGAATTGGGGTATTGGCCGGGCAATGAAGGTCGGCAAAGAGGGAATCGCCGGCATGATGGCGGCTGTGGAGCGGTGGTACGGACGCGATCCCCATGAACATGATGCCCGCTACGCTGAGATTGTTTCCATCCTGCGGCAGACCCTCTCCGTAAAGGAGACGGCCAAACCTCACAAGATAGTGATCGAGTTGACTCGCGATGCCCGTAAGATCGCTAATCTGCTACGTGAAGGTGAGCCGCCGATCTGGGTGAATGATGCCACCGGCCAGTTGCTGGCGCTCGACCTCAGGGCGGTTCACTTGGAAGATGCGGCGGCAATTGCCAACGCGATCGCCAGCGCCACAGGGGAGCCACGGGAAGACGTGCCCTTTCATGACCTCTATTACTCGGAGGAACGGTTGATGCTCTGGCCGGATTGAGAGCTGAGCATACGGAAACCTTCTGAATTTTGACTCGCAAACATACCTAATAGTTGGTATGGATTCGTTTGTCAGAGCAAACTGATCTGCAACTAGGGACTATCCCCAATTGGGCCCCGCTGCGCAACGCCATAGAATGCAAGTGTAGCCTAACGAGGATCACTTCCGAATGCTTGCTCAGAAAACAACAAAGTCTCATTACTCAGAAGCCGAAGCCGCCGACGCGCTCGGCGTTTCCGTTGAGCAGCTACGGTCGCTCATAAAGAACTACGTCGTAGTTGCCGAAGAAGACCTGTCGAACGTTCCCAACGCCACTTTTCAGGCTTCGGACCTTCTGCTGCTTCGCATCCTCTCCGGCCTGCAATCTAACGGGAACAACGCCATCTAGTTCCAGTCGCAAGCAACTGCCGCGGTAAGCCACCACACAAATAGAACTTTGCTGCCATTAACGTGGCGCAGGCACTTTTGCCTGCCGCCTCGGCAATCGTGCCGAGGCTTGGCTCGGTGTTGCAACACGGCGTCGAGACGAGACTCGACCCGGCTGGCAGGAGTGCCCGCGCCACGTGGGCTCGCACAGTCAATGTGAAGTTATTTTTGCCCATTGTGCGCGCCTGTCACGGCATCGTACAATCCCCTTCATATGGCAAAACTAGGATTTCTTGGATTAGGGATCATGGGCTATCCAATGGCCCGTCATCTTCTTGAAGCTGGTCATGATGTTGCGCTGTGGTCACACACTGCGGAGAAAGCCAAGGAGTTGGCGACCAAAGGAAAAGGGCTTTTCTGCGAGACTCCACGCCAGGTGGCGGAAAACGCTGATGTCATTTTCATCATCGTCGGAGACACCGCCATGTCCGAGCAGGTGGTCTTTGGCGAAAACGGCCTCGTCCACGGGGCTAAGTCCAGCGCCATCATCGTAGACGCCAGCACGGTCGCCCCAAGTTATAGCCAGCGTGCTGCTAAGGCCCTGGCGGAAAAGGGGATCCAGTTTATGGATGCACCCTGCACCGGCTCCAGGCCGGGCGCCGAAGGCGGAACCCTCACCTTTATGGTGGGCGGCGAAGAAGCGACCTTCCAGTCTGTAAAACCGTTCTTGGAAGCGATGGGCAAGCGCCTCTATTATTGCGGCTCCATTGGGATGGGGATGCACGCCAAACTCACGCAAAACCTTGTTCTTTGCAATATCTTGCAGGCGTTCAACGAGGGCCTGACCCTGAGCACTAAGGCTGGCGTCGATCCGGACCTTATGCTCGACATCTTAGAGAATAGTGCCGCAAAGAGCGGACTGATCGCCTTCAAAGCACCTTACGTGTTCCGCCGCGACTTCTCTACCAACTTCTCCGTAAAATGGATGCACAAGGATATCGGACTCATGCTGGACTCAGCAAAAGAGAAGAATGTGCCCGTCCCGCTGACCGCTTTGACCCACCAGATCTTCCAGGCAACAATTTCGAAAGGGTGGGGAGAGGACGATATCTGCTCTACAATCAAGGTGTTAGAGGATTGGGCGGGCATTGAGGTGAAGAGGCGGCAATAAAAAATACATTTTTCTGTTGCAATTCCAAAAACAATATACTAATATTGGAATTAAGCCGGGGAGGCAACTCCCACCAAAGCGAGACTAACCTCATAAAGACCCCTGAAGCATCCTCCCCGGCGCCCCTTAGGGTGATGCTTCTCTCCCCCCGATGAAAAATGTCGGAGCGGGACTCGATTCCTCCAAAGCCCAAACAGGGCCAGCGCAACCTCAAAAACAGCCATGAACCTCATACGCCTATATTCAGACATTCTGACCTCGGCGGGGGATTGGGCCGGGAAATGGAAATTCAATTGATCCCGAAGAACCGCTTACTAACGAGCGCGGCTCGGTTAGCAGATGGCAACCATTAACCGAACCGAGCACGTTAGTAAGCGGTTTTGGATCGTGCTATTTTCCTTCGAGGTCAGGATGTCCGATATTGCGACAGGCTCCGTTGTTTGAGCGATTTTCCCAAAAGATGATATCATTCAATCGTCACCAGCCCCATGAAGACATTGACGATTCTCGGCTCAACCGGGTCCATAGGGACCAGCACCTTAGACGTACTCCGCCAAAACCCCGATAAGTATCAGGTTCACGCCCTTGTGGCAGGACAGAATGTCGAGGTCCTCCTCCCGCAGATTCGTGAATTCCACCCCAACGTAGTTGTTGTTGCAACCGAATCCGTTTTGGTGAGTCTAACAGACAGGATGACCGAGGCCGGAATCCCGAAAACGGAATGGCCTCAACTGTCGTACGGAGATCGTGCCAGGGTCGACGCGGCCATTGCGCCGGAAGTCGATTTCGTCATGTCGGCAATTGTCGGCGTGGCAGGCATGGAAGCAACCTATGAAGCGGTGTTGCGCAAGAAATCTATCGGCCTGGCCAATAAGGAAACCCTGGTGGCCAGCGGAAAACTCGTGATGGACGCTGTGCGCGAGACCGGCACGGAACTTATTCCGGTGGATAGCGAGCACAACGGCGCCCACCAGTGCCTACGCGCCGGCCGGCGCGACGAGGTGTTGCGGCTTATTCTGACCGCCTCGGGCGGCCCCTTTCGCCAGACCCCCAAAGAGCGCCTGGCCACGGTCACCCCTGCCGAAGCCCTCAATCATCCCACCTGGAAGATGGGTCAACGCATTACCATCGACTCGGCGACGCTCATGAATAAGGGGTTTGAAGTCATCGAGGCCTGTTGGCTTTTTGATTTTCATCCGAAAGAAGTAGATGTGGTGGTGCACCCACAATCATCGGTGCATGCAATGGTGGAATATAACGACGGCAGCGTGATCGCGCAGATCTCCACCACGGATATGCGCATGCCGATACAATATGCGTTGACCTGGCCCGCCCGCAATACCGCGCCGGTGCCGCGTATGGACTGGGCTGTGAGCCGGACGTGGAATTTTGAGCCGCCGGATATGGATAAGTTCCCGCTGCTGCGCTTGGCCAGGGAGTCTCAGGCCGCCGGTGGATCGGCTACTTGTACCCTGAACGCGGCCGATGAGATAGCGGTAGGCGCGTTTCTTGGCGGACGCATCCCGTTCCCTGGAATCGGCGAAGTGGTAGAGGAAACGCTGCAGCGGGTAGGCTCGCGCACCGCTTCCTCGATTGGTGAAGTATTGGAAATTGACAGGATTTCGCGCGAAGTGGCCGGGTTCATTGTGGCTGAGCGCGGTTAATACGGAAAAATATGATCTTCTTTCAAAATTTTGGATGGCTGCTGGTTCTGATCGGGGTAATGATCCTGATCCACGAACTGGGGCACTATTGGGCGGCAATCTTTTTCGATGTCAAAGTGGAAGCCTTCAGTTTTGGTTTCGGCCCGCGGCTGTTTGGATTCAAAAAGGGAGAGACCGATTACAAGTTCTGCCTCATCCTATTTGGCGGCTACGTGAAAATGGCAGGCGACCAGCCATTGGATGAACTGGCGCCCGGTGAAACAGGCGAACCCGCCGAATTTGACCCCCGCGGCTTTAATGCAAAGCCCCGCTGGCAGCGGCTGATCATCGCGTTTGCCGGCCCGTTCATGAATATCATTTTTGCCATCGGAATGCTGACCGCGCTGTTCACTTTCTACTATAGAAAGCCGGCCTCGGCGGGCGGACCGGCGGTTGTTGGACATGTGCGAGCCGAATCGGCAGCACAAAAAGCTGGCGTGATCGAAGGCGATATCATCGCCAAGCTCGGAGACAAGGCTGACCCGGCGTGGGACGATATCCGGATCAAGGAGATCTCCGGACCAGAAGTTTCGGTGCCAATGGTCCTCTTGCGCGGCGGCAAACAGATTTCGACGACTCTGACCCCGGCCTATAATGCCAAGACCGGAATGGGCGATGCCGGATGGAGCGAACAGAATGAGATCCAGATCGCTCAGGTGTTGCCGGGCATGAATGCGGAAAAGGCAGGCCTACGCAAAGGCGATGTGCTTCTTGCGATTAACGGCCAGCCGATCCGCTCAACCCACAAGCTGCTTGAAGTGATCAAGGCGGCCAATGGCGCCGCGGTCGACATCCTCTATACTCGCAACGCGCAGCAGTCGAAGATGACTGTTCAGCCAAGCTGGATTACAACCGAAGGGCCTGGACGTTGGATGGTGGGCGTTCAGCTTGAAGAGAAGGTAATCATTACCCAACTGCCCCTTGGGGAAGCGTTCAAAGAATCGATCCGTTTCAATATTCAGAACGCGGGCGCAATCTATCAGGGGCTGGAAAGTATTCTGCAGCGCCGCATGTCGGCCAAGACTCTGGAAGGGCCAATCGGCATCGCCCGGCTTTCCGGCGACGCCGCACGGGAAGGTCCGCAGGCGTTTTTCGGCCTGATGTCGATGGTCAGTTTGAACCTGGCGATTTTCAACCTGCTGCCGATCCCGATTCTTGACGGCGGAGTAATCCTCATGCTGTTGATAGAAATGCTGATGCGCCGCGATCTCAGCCTGAACGTAAAAGAAACCGTGTTCAAGCTCGGTTTTGTCTTCCTGATGGCGATGGTCGTGTTCGTTTTGTACAACGACATCACCAAAATACTCCCTAGCTAGACCGGCGAATCGCCGGTCCTACCCTTGAAAACATAGCGCCTCCATGGGTAGGACAGGCGATTCGCCTGTCCAGATTCTAATTCTTCACACTCTCTCGTTTTACCCGTATTCCCGCGGGCTTCTCCGAAGCCCCCTTGTTCATAAAGTATTTCACCCCCGAAGTCGATAGACCACCTGAGCCCTCAGGAATCATGACTGAACAATTGGCGACGATCGCGTTCTATTTCGGCTGCGTTGTTGTAATCGTCTGCTCTCCTGTCTATATGTGGCGATCCGGCATGAGACGCCGCTTTCTTGAGAGCGAAGCCCGTTACTCGGAGTTGTTCGAGCAAACCCCAGTCGCCTATCACGAAATCGATCTTCAAGGCTATATCCGCCGCGTCAACAAGGCCGAATGCGACCTGCTGGGTTTCAGCGCCGAGGAGATTCTCAATCAGCACTGTTCCGTTTTCATCCATTCCCAGGAGCGGGCGCACAATCGCGAGATCGTGCAAAAGAAACTCGCCTGCGAACAACCCCTGGAGCGCTTTGAAGCCATCTACGAAACCCGCGACGGTACACTGCTCACGCTAGAGTGCCATGAAGGGTTTATGCGCGATGAGGAAGGGAAGATTGTCGGCTTGCGCACAACCCTCATCGACATCACCGAACAGCGCCGCGCGGAAATGGCATTGCGCGAAAGCGAGGCTCGATCCAGGGCGATTCTCGATACGGTGAACGACGGCATCATCACCACCAACGAGCAGGGCGTTATTGAGCAGGTGAATCCGGCCGCCGAACACCTGTTCGCGTATACCGCGGATGAACTCAAAGGCAAAAACGTGCAAATGTTGATGGAATCGAAGTTGGATCCAGCACAGATTCGCACCGGTTTTGGCCGCGATATGACCGGCAGAACCAAGAACGGCGACACATTCCCGGCTGAGATTTCGGTGAGTTCCTTCTATTTGCACGAGCAGTGCAAGTACACGGCACTCGTGCGCGACGTGACCGAGCGCCGCCGCGCCCAGGCGAAACTCGAACGCTTCGCCGGCGAACTGCAGCAGAAGAATTATGAGCTGGCCGAGGCCCTGAAAGTCGCCCAAACCGCCACTGAAATGAAGGGCCGGTTTCTGGCCAATATGAGCCACGAAATTCGCACGCCGATGAATGGAGTGGTTGGCATGACTGAACTGCTGCTGACAACGCAATTGAGTCCGGAACAGCATGAATACGCCACTGCGGTGAAGCGCTCGGCGGAGACCTTACTCACCGTAATTAACGACATCCTGGACTTTTCCAAGATTGAGGCCGGCCGCCTGGAATTGGAATCGATCCCCTTCGATCTCAGCTCCGAAATCGAAGAGGCCTCCGCATTGTTCGCCGTGCGCTGTTTTGAAAAGAATCTGGAACTGAATTGCTTTGTCCGCCCCAACACTCCACGATTTCTGCGCGGCGACCCCGGCCGTTTGCGCCAAACGCTTACGAATCTCATCGGCAATGCCATCAAGTTTACAGAAAAGGGTGAGGTGTCAGTCGTCGCGGAGGTCGTATCGGAAGAGGAAGACAACGTCACCATAAAGATCACGGTTGAAGACACCGGCATTGGCATCACTCCCGAGGTGGCCAGCCGGCTGTTCCAATCCTTTGAACAAGGCGATAGCTCCACAACTCGCCGTTACGGAGGTTCGGGGTTGGGTCTTGCAATCTCTCGCCAGTTAGTAGAGATGCAAGGCGGCAAAATCGGTGTTGACAGCGAACTCGGTAAAGGATCGAAATTCTGGATCACTTCCGTATTTGAAAAGCAGTCGGGGCAAGCTGTACCGCGGTCTCATGCCAATATTCACTTTTCAGGAATGAAGGTGTTGGTTGTTGATGACAACGCCACCAATCGAAGCATTCTTCGGGAGGTCCTGAAATCCTGGGGCTGCCGTAGCCTGGAAGTCCCTAGTGGCTTGGACGCGCTTGCGGTGATGCAGCAGGCGGTTCGCGACGGCGACCCGTTCCGCGTTGCCCTGCTTGATTTCCAAATGCCCGACATGGACGGGTTTATGACCTGCGAGCAGATCAAATCCGACCCTGACATCCGGAACACCATCCTGCTTTGTCTGACGTCGGGCCTTCGTCCTGGCGGCATGGACCTGGCGCTGGAAATCGGTTTTGCCAGCGTTCTGCACAAACCTGTCAGGCAGTCCTACCTGTTTAATACACTGCTGGAGCTGCTGCAAAAGGATTGCACTGCTGCCATCGATTGCAAAGTGGCGGAACGGCAGAATGCTCCAAACCTTGCGGCACCGGTAATTCCCACCGGAAATTGGGCCGGAAAGAAAGTGCTCGTCGCGGAGGACAACGAAATCAACCGCCGGATTGCCACGTACGCGCTGGAAAAGGCCGGTCTGCATGTTGATTGCGTGGGCAACGGATTGCTTGCGCTTCATGCCGCCACCACGCAGGGCTACGATCTGGTGCTGATGGATGTTCAGATGCCTGAGATGGACGGCCTGGAAGCAACGACTGCAATTCGCAAGTTGGAAGGCCCGGCGGGGCAGACCCCGATTGTTGCCATGACGGCCAACGCCATGCGAGGCGACCGTGAAAAATGCCTCTCAGCGGGCATGAATGACTACGTTGCCAAACCACTGCAACTGAGCGATTTGCAGAGGGTGTTGCAGCGCTTTCTGGAATCTGCTCCAGCCGAGGTTGCGGCCACCGCACCCATCCCGTAAGAATAAACTGCTATCATTAGTTGCGCGTTTCATTCCCAGGACCTGGCCATCCTCGCCTTCCTCTCCGATTAAACGCTTGTCGGGCGAAACAGGAAGGAGTTTGTGTCTATGCGTGTTCATTTGGTTAATCCGAGCGATGACTCTTTTGGAACTGGTGTCATCACCCCCCGTTGGCTGTATGTCCTGGCGGGAGCCACGCCGTCGGAATTCGGCGATCCCATCATTACCGACGAAACTTTGGAGCAGATCGATTTCTCGAAAATCCACTCCGGCGATGTTGTCGGCATAGGAATCCACACAGGCAACGCTCTGCGCGGTATGGAAGTCGGCCGCAAGGCGCGCGAAATGGGTGCCTGGGTTGTCTATGGCGGCATCCACTCCACCCTCTATCCGGAAGAACCCAAGAAACTGGGTGGCGCTCACGCTGTAGTCAAAGGCGATGGCGACGGAGTTTGGGGAACTGTCATCGAAGACTGCCGCCGCGGCGAGCCCAAGGAAATTTACGACGGCGGCCGTGTGCCCGCCACGCAGTTCACCTCCGCGCGTTGGGATCTGATGCCCGATGGCGCTTATATGTGGGCTTCCGTACAGACCGTCCGCGGCTGCCCCAAGCATTGCTCGTTCTGTTCCGTTTGGCGCACCGATGGCCAGGAACCGCGCCAGCGCGCCGCGTTGCCTGTGATCGAAGAGATTGTGCAGCTGCGCCGCCTGGGCTACCGCTTTATCGCGCTAGCCGACGATAACTTCTATCCCGTCACGCTTACCGATATCAAGCTCGCCGAAAAACAGAAGAACTTCGAAAAGGTGGCTGAACTCAAAGGCATCCGCGATGAGCGCTTCGAGCTGATGCGCCAACTGTCGATGCTGCCCAAAGACATGGTCTTCTTCACGCAGATCACCATGGAAGCGGCCGAAGATACGGAATTCCTCGACGCCATGAAAAAAGCGCGCATTCTAGGCGCATTGGTAGGCATCGAATCCGTTACGCCGGAAGGCCTGAAAACGGTCTTCAAAGATTTCAACATGACAGGCGATGCCCTGGCCACCCAGCTGCAAACCTTCCGCAAGCATGGTGTCCACGTGCTCGGGTCCTTCATCTTCGGCCTCTCTTCTGACCGTCCGGAGACCTTTGAAGCCACCCTCGATCTTGCCAAGAAGTCGAACATCACCTTCGCCCAGTTCGTGATGATGACGCCATTCCCCGGCACCGTCGATTTCCTGAAATGGGAAAAAGAACAGGGCGAAGGCATCCGCAAGATCGATGGCATTCCGATCAGCCGCTACTGGCTCATCCCGCATGCCAAACGTCCAAAGCTGTTCACGCCGCACCCCACCATGAGTTCCGAAGAGCTGCGCTTGGCTACGCAAGGTGTATGGGACAAGTTCTATAGCAATGCCGAAGTTTGGCGCCGTTCCACCTGCACGCCGAACATGAAAGCGCGCCTGGCGTTCTTCCTGATCTCCAAGCTCTACCGTCAGATGTACGCCAATAGCGGTATCGCTACCGACAGCGCCCGCCGCGACAAGGCCAACTCGTGGGCACGCGTGATCGCCAAGTTTACGCGCAAATTGTTCATCGCCAAGCCCATGCCGCAACTGCAAATGCCGCTACCCGGCTCGCCCGGCCAGCCGCTGACGACGATCCAGGAACTTTCCAGTTAGTAGTCTGGACAGGCGAATCGCCTGTCCTACCCTTAGCAGACACTCGACTTCCGTGGGTAGGACAGGCGGTCCGCCTGTCCACTTCGTTCT
>CAIRSA010000053.1 GCA_903881085.1 uncultured Acidobacteriia bacterium | reverse complement strand
GCATTGGGAATCTACCGAGCCGCGACCGTCAGGGAGCGGTTACTGATCAGGAGGTCTGAGATTCGTATGGAATGGATCACTCCAGGAACACGCCGCAACCGGAAAGCGATTTTGGCGGCGGCACTGGAATCGTCTTCTGAGCGCCATGCACGCATTCGGCATGCCGGCCGTAGCGCCGCGGATGCACTGCTTCGCCAACAGGCCCCGGAAGGATTCTGGTGCGGGAAACTGACGGCTGATTCCACGCTGGAATCAGATTACATTCTGCTGCAATTATGGCTCTATCCGCCGGCTGAGGACGGGTCCTGGAACCCTCCATCGCGTGGGCGAATCGACAAAGCAGTGCAATCCCTGCTCGCCCGCCAACAGCCCGACGGCGGTTGGTGGATCTATCCAGGCGGAGGATCAGAAGTCAACGCCACTGCGCGCGCCTATACGGCAATGAAGCTGGCCGGCGTAGATCCGAATTGCGAACCGATGCGCCGCGCGCGGGATCGAGTGCTGGCGCTGGGCGGACTTCAGGCATCTAACAGTTATACCAAAATCAATTTCAACTTGTTCGGCATGTATCCGCGCAAATACGTGCCCAGCGTGCCGCCGGAGATCGTTCTGGTGCCAGGCGACCTGATCTATGAAATGTCGTCGTGGACTCGCGCCATCATTGTTCCGCTGTCTATCGTACAGGCGATCGCCAAGCCGAAAAGCACCCCCTATGGCGTCAACGTGGATGAGCTGCTGTGCCCGAATAAGAAGCTCTCCATGCCGAAGCGGGACGCTATGTCGGTGCTGTTCCATCACGTGGATAAAGGCGTCAAAATCTGGGAGCGCCGCGGCTGGAAAAATATTCGAGCCCGCGCCATTCGCGAAGCGGAACGGTGGATGCTGGAGCGCACCCGCTACACCGACGGCCTGGGCGCCATTTACCCCTCAATGATGTATCACATCATGGCGCTGGAATCGATGGGCTACTCACAGGACCATCCGGACCTGCTTGAGGCCATCCGCCATTTCGAAAATTTGATTCTGGAGTCGGACGACAGCTTCCAATTCCAACCCTGCGTGTCGCCGGTTTGGGACACGGCGATTTGCGCGTTTGCCTTAGGTGAACTCGGCCACGAAGATACTGACAAACTGCGCACTACGGCCGATTGGCTGCTTTCCAAAGAGGTGCGGCGCAAGGGCGATTGGAGCGTGAAGCGGCCTGACCTGGAGCCTTCCGGCTGGGCGTTTGAATTCGCCAACGAGTTCTATCCCGATATCGATGACACGGCCATGGTGCTGCTGTCGCTGCTACATGCCAAGGCCACGGACCCTGTCCGCCAAGCTCGTGTTGAGCAAAGGGCCATCACCTGGCTTTTGGGAATGCAATCGAGCGATGGCGGCTGGGCGGCGTTCGATGTCGACAACAACTGGAACCTGCTGAATAAAGTTCCCTTCGCCGACCACAACGCAATGCTTGATCCAACTTGCCCCGACATTACGGGCCGCGTGTTGGAGGCGCTGGCGCGCACGGGGCTGCCGCTGGATCATCCGGCGATTCTGCGCGGCATCAAATACCTGGAGCGCAGTCAGGAACGTGATGGCAGTTGGTACGGCCGTTGGGGCGTCAATTACATTTACGGAACGTTTCTGGCGCTGCGCGGCTTGCAATGGACGCGCGCCCAGGACGTATCAGAGACCGTGCGTAAAGCGGCGGAGTTTTTGCGGCTGGTGCAGAATGCCGATGGCGGCTGGGGCGAAAGCTGCACCGGCTATCGGGCGAATCATTACGTTCCGGCGCGCAGCACGCCTTCGCAAACCGCTTGGGCGTTGCTCGGTCTGGCGGCGGCTGGAGAAACCGATTCGAGCATCGTGCAGCGAGGGCTCGACTGGCTGCTGCAGCATCAGCGCGCGGACGGCCATTGGGACGAGGAGCTGATGACCGGCACGGGATTTCCGAACGTGTTTTATCTGACCTACCACATGTATCGCGATTATTTCCCGCTGTTGGCTTTAGCCGTGCTTGGCCCGAAACAGTAGAGCGCTTCGCGCGTGCGGTAATACAACTTGCCGTTGCTAATGGCAGGCGTGGCGTAGATCTCTTCATGCAGATCGTTGACGGCCAGCACCTCCCATTGCGCGTCTGCTTTGATCACCGCGATTTTGCCTGCTTCGTTCGCTGTATAAATTTTCCCGTCGCCCGCTACAGGCGATGAGAAGTATTCGCCCAAGGCACCGCCAGCCCGGCCCTGCTTGAGGATCTCACCTGTCTTCAGATCGACAGAAGTAAGAATCCCGCCATCTTTCACCATGTAGAGGATGTCTTTGTAGATCACTGGCGCAGGCGCGTAAGGGACGTTGCGCTTCAAACGCCATCGCATTGTTGAATCGGGCAGAGGCCCTTTCCCACCCAGATTTCGAGCCACAACTCCGTAGTCCCCCACTCCGCTGGCACGGGCGGCGTTCCATTCCTGTTCGGACATCTGGCCGTCCTTGTTGGTATCCACATAGCCGAAGTGCATGGCGGCTTCGTCTTGGGCGAACTCCTCACGAGAAAGCATGCCGTCTTTGTTGGTGTCGTACTTTGCCAAGACGCTGGCAAAGGTTGGAAGCCACGGCTGGTCGTAGCCGTTTGAAGTGAAGACCGCAGTGTCTTTGTAAATCACTGGCACCCCGATCGGCGCCTCACCGGACTGCCGGGCCGACCACCGCTCCTCTCCGGTTTCGAGAGAATATCCATTCACCGTTGCGCTGCCCATGGTGACGGCCTGACATTCGCCCTCAGGCGTTCGGTAAACCGCTGGCGTCACCCATCCAAGATTTGGTTCCTTCCGGTCGGCCTTCCACATCACTTTGCCGGAATTGGCATCGACCGCATAGAGCGTCGAGGTGCCCAGTTGGTGGCAGTACATCAGGATGCGGCCGTTGGCGTAGATGGGGCCGACCGACATGCCGTAAAAGTTGTCGAATGGACCGAGCGGGAGACGCCAGCGTTCATTGCCGTCTGGGCCGTAGGAGACTACGCCCAGATCGGCGAAGAATGCGTAGACGTTTTGGCCATCGGTAGAAGGCGTTGGTGAGGCTGGGTCGTTGGCTTTGAACAACTTAGCCGCCCGTGTGCGGACGATTTCGCGACGCCATCTGGCCTTGCCGGCTACGGGGTCCACGCACATGGTGATCAGTTTTTCTCCCTGGCTGGCAGTGAGAAACAGGCACTCTCCGCCGATGACGGGCGAGGATTTGGCGAATGGAACCTCGACACGCCACAGCATATTCTTCCCGGCGTCGAACTCAACCGGCAGGCCGGTGGCATCAGAGACGCCAGTTCCATTGGGACCACGGAAACGGGGCCAGTCCTCTGCCTGCAGGATTGCAGTCGCCAGAAGTATCAACAGTGGGAGCATAACCGTATGTTTACTTAAAGCAGGAGGTTAGTCAATAAAAAGTGATTGCATTCACCCTGCGAATACGCACTTGCTATTGTAGGGATCACACCATGAAGTCAATCATTGCCCTTCTACTTGCATCCGTTTCCACTGCTCAGCCGGGGTATCAGGCCCAGGCGGCTTCCACCGTTGCGGTTTCCGTGAAGGATGGGGCAAAGACCATCAATATTACAAATGTAGAGTTCGAACTGGTCAATCAGCGACTGCTGCTTCGCAAGACATCTCACTCCAAACAGGTGGTCGGCGATATGTGGGAGGAAGCTTCGGTGAAAGTTGAGGCCTGGCCGCTCGATGCGGGCATCAAGTCGAAACCCTTGTATGCATTGCAGGTCTCCGGCTCGGATGCTCGTGTCCTCAAAAGCGAGGTACTACAAATCTCGCGTGGCTTGGAGGAGGTTGAGTGGTGGTCGCTATATCGACTTGAGAATGGCGCGCATCTCTTTGATACTTATGTGCCACCCGTCGTTTTTTCAATCAGCGAGGAGATCCTGACGCTGCGCTATGCGGGCTTGGAGGTTCCCCCGGACGATGCCAAGGACGCACGGCTGAGAGCCCTCAACATTGTCGGGGTATTAACTTACGCATCCGCTGATCGCGTTATCAGTGAAGTGTTGATTACCTGCGATGACCCAGCCCAGGCAACCCTGCTGCGCTCCTACACGGATAGTAGTCATAGCATCAGGTTGTCAGGCCCTGAAAAGGCTGGCGGCCAACCGGCCGCGCTCATTGTTTTAATCAGCCCGGCATTTCCAAATGTGGGATCTTCAGTCGTGGTAGCCATACCGCTACGGAATGACAAGCTGGATTTATCACAAGTGGTTCTTCCCGAAGGTCTTCATGTAAATGTATGGAAAAGAGGGAGATGATTTCCGTGCATGGGGCGTAAGCGTAAGCCCACGCCCCTGATTGCTGGCTTTATTCGTCTTGAATCCGTGTCGGAGGGTTCACGGATTAAACGTCCTGGCCAGCTCAGGCGCCGCCGGGGAGAGCGGCACCTGATGCACGGTTCAGCTGTTAGACGCCGTGATTGGGGGAATCGCGGCACCCAGTTTGCTGTCTACTGACTCCTGAAGTTGCTTTGCTCTTACTATTGCAATCGATAGGCCAATGGTAACTCTATGAAAATATAACCATGGGTCAACTGTGGCTATGGTTGAAAAACCACACAGTGGGTGGAATGACCCATTTCAAATGACGTCAGCGAAGCTTCTGCGCAACTTGCGAAACAGACCGTAGCCCAGCCAGAACATAAAGATAGCTAGCAGATAGAGTTTCAGCAACGGCCAAGCTTCTGGCGCCTGCCCTTCCAGCAGGACTCGCCGGTAGCCGTGCACCATCACGTACATCGGATTCTTGCGCAGAATGTCGAGCGCACCGGCAGGCAATTGCGATTCGGCGTAGCAGATGGGGGTGAGGAAAAACCACAATGTGAGTAAGAACCCGCTGATCTGACCCAGGTCGCGCGCAAACACACCGAAGCTGGCGAGCATCCAGCCGAGTCCAATCGTGAACAGAAGTTGGGGCAAAATCAGGGCGGGCAACCAAAAGATACTCAATGGGATGCCGCCGCGGGTTAGCAACAGGACCGCCAGGAAAACGATGCTGGCGAACAGGCTCATGATGAGGCCGGAGAGCGCGTGCGTCACTGGGATGATCTCCACCGGGAAAACCAGCTTTTTGACGAAGTTGCGGTTCTCCAGGATGGCGAACGAGGCGCGATTCACCGGCTCATTGAACGCCAGCCAAGGTAGCATACCGCATAGAAAATACAACGCGTACCCGCTGCGGCTCGGGTCGCCGGGAAAGCGCGACTGCAACACCTCTCCAAACACAAAAAAGTAGGTTGCCATCAACAGGATGGGATTAAGGAAGGTCCAAAGCACATCGCCGAACGATCCGCGGTATCGAGAGAGAATATCGCGCCTCACCATGGTGCGAATCAGGCTGACATTCTCGCCAATCGCTTGGAACGGCTCGACGCAGGAACGGCGCAGCGCCGCCGGCAGTCCCTGCCACTTCAACCGGCTGAGCGTGGTCACTTCCTGCCGCAGGATGCGCAGGGTGCCGGACTTGCTCACTTCGGCATCGACGACCAGAAATCGTCCGCCGTTCTGGTAGGCCCAGCCGCTGCCGGGAATCATTGGAGAAACGAAGATGCGATATGCCCCAGGATGGTCAGGCAGTTCAATATCGAGATGCATCTGCCGCTCAGCGGGCTGCCAATCCCCTTCCGACATGAACAGGCCAGTCTCCGGATCGAAGATCTGCCAGCCAATAGTGGCACCGGAGCGCAGCAACGGCTCTTCCACCGTGCAATCCACCCGCATCGAGAGCAACTGGCCTGGGTCGACGCTAGTTTGGGTAAAGCTCAAGCGTCACCGCCCTGATAGAGCCAAGCCGGGTAACGGCGTTTCACTGGCCCATCTTTACGGCCGACAACGTAGATGCCGTCACCGCGCAGGTCCGAAGGCAAAATGTAGCGGTCAAGCATGTGCTTTACCCAGCCAAACTCCGGATGCGGGACGTCCAGGAATTCACCGGTCTCGAGCAACGTGACGTCGAACCCAGCGTCGGCAAACAGGTGCAGCATTTCGCGTGGAGCGTATTCCCGGTTATGGCGCGCCTCCACCTCTTCGCCTTCGCGCTGCGGGCGGATGTAGGCGGGGAAGAACCCGGGATGATAGCCGCCCAGAATCGCCGCGATGGCGCGGAAGGAACTGATGTTCGGCGTGGTCAACACCAGATGTCCGCCGGGCTTCAGGATGCGATTGATCTCGCTCATCATGAACATCGGATCGCCCGGCAGGTGTTCAAGAAGTTCGCAGCAGAGCACGGTGGTGAAGTGCTCATCGGGATACGGAAAGCGGTCCTTTTCAGCGTCGAACAGATCGATTTCGCATTCAAACTCCTCGCCTTCGTTGGAGACGACTTTGCGCCGCTCGGTTCGGCCAGCTGGTCCGTAGTAACACCCGCGCACTTCGCCGTAGCCGAGTTTCGATTTCAACGACGGCGTGATTTGCAGGTACGCGCCCATCTCCAGCACGCGATCTTCAGCCGTTCCGGGCGGTGTGATGTCGAGCGTCTTTTGGAACCGCGTCATGTGCGTGCGGAAGTAGGTGGCGGAGTCTTCATCGGTCGACCAGCCGAGCAGGTATTCCGGCTCCACGGCGGGCGCGGCCGGTTCAGGCGCGGCAGGCGTACCGGCCTCAGTCAAGACGGGTATAGGCTCCTGCCGCGGCGGCATCTTCCCGTGCACCGTAAAATCGGTATACAGACGGGCCACCAGGTCCCAATTGCATTCCCGCTCCACCCAACTGCGGGCGCGGCGGCCCAGTTCGCGCCGCACACTCGGGCGCGACACCAAGACGTTCAAATACTCAAAAATTGTGTCTTCTTCGCTCGCATCGACCGCAGCCTTCATACACACATCATCGGGCAATTCAGCGAAGCTTCCGACGTTGGAAACCAGCACGGCTTTACCCAGGCCAAGAGCGCGCATCAGCGAACCGGAGCTTTCACCGACAGTCGGAAAGCGCAGGTTCAACACGATATCGCAGGCGTCCATGTAATCCATGAACTCTTCCTGCGTCACGAAGCCGAGCATGCGGACATTGGCTTCAATTCCCAGTGCATGGACAATCGGGGGGATCTTAAATTCGGGATGGGGCTCGCCGCACAGAATCAACTTCGCATCTGGCTGCAGTTTCACCAGGCGGCGGAAGGCACGCAGCGCCTCGGCGATGCGTTTGTATGGTTTGAGAAAACCGAAGATGCCAATCAGCGGTGTGGCTTCATCGAGCCCCAGCTTGTGGCGCATCTTCATACGGTCGGATTCAGGCAGCCAAGCGCCGTGCGGGATCACTGCGATGGGTCCGGTAAAGCCACCGCGACGGGCGTCAGCAGCAACGGTATGGCTGTGAACAATCACCTGCTTCGCCGCGCTCAGCAGCCGGCGCAGCATCGGGACGCCTTCGTAATCCGGCCCGACTTCCAACGCCCGCACGCGCATCGAATAGGCGATATCGGCGGCCGTTCCGTTGAGCTCAACCTCACGCATGTAGGCATCCCAGTCCTTGCGACGAATCGTCAGGTCGCAGATCAAGTGATGCAGATTCGATTCGTGCAGCACCACGGTTCCAGGCCACTTCAGCGCCGCTTCATATGCGAAGCCGTGAAAGCCGTTGTTGCCGATCTGGTAGACGATGCCATCGTAGGCCGCCGGATCGAACTGGTCAGGCATCTCAGAGAAGGTAACCACCTCCGCATAGCTGCGCATGTGGTCCAGCAATACGGCCGAATAGTCGGCGATGCCGCTCTTGGCGGGCGGTAAAGGGGAGAAAAACGCAATCTTCAGCGGACCAGCTCCATGGAGAAAATTCCCAACGCCAACGGCACCTTTACCAGCACGGGTGTTCGAGCGCGATCTTTGGCGAAGTACATTTCAAAAGTCACGTCAGAGGCTTTCCCTTTGACCGTAGCTACCAGTTTATCGACTTCCACTGGTCCTTCGGGGAGGGTCACTTTCGTGGTGCCTGCATGTTGGACACGAATTGTGTAGGCCGCGCCAAAGAAGATGGTTTGAGACGACGGCACGCGGCCTTTGGAAAGTTCGTCGCGAATGAACGCCAGAAAGCTCAGGGCATCCTTTGCACAAGCGCCGATGGGCGCCTCTGTCTTTCCACCGCCACCCTTGGTTTCGCGCACGGCGACGTGTTTTTCCGCGTCGAACTTCGTGGTTTCCTTGACGGTTTTCTTACCGTGCAGCAGATCTTTTTCAAACTCGAGGGCGCACATGGCCGGAGTCGCCGACGACCGGTAGCGGTCCGTTACGGCAAACCCCGGGACTCCGGCATCGATGGTGAACTCCATGTCGAGGTTTCCCTGCTTCGGCACGGAGCGCAGTTGTGCCTCGCCCAGATTGAGGCCGCTGGGCCAGTTGATGTTGAAATGAAGGTGCTCCACATCGGGAGTTGCACCCATCATCGGAAAACATCCGAGGATCCACGCTGCGGTAAGCAGGTGGCTTGCGAGCGAAAACATAGTTCGGCTCATGATTTTGAGACGTGCTGAGCAGCTGGCGCGCTGGCTTTTTGTTTGCGCATGTCGGCTTCTACTTCGTAATAAACTTCTAGCGTCTTCTGCGCCGTGCGTTCCCAACTGAAATGCCCGGCATTATTGAGGCCCAGGCGTTCCATCCGTTCGCGCAGTTCGCGATCCACTAACAGGTCGCGCATGGCCCTGACCATTTCATCGGTATTATGCGGGTTAAACAATAGAGCGGAGGCATCGGCAACTTCAGGAATTGCCGTCACATTGGCACATGCCACGGCACGTCCGCATGCCATGGCTTCCAGAATGGGAATGCCGAAACCCTCATAGAAAGTTGGAAATACAAAAATTTCGCAGGCGTTATAAAACTGCAGAAGATCGTTCTCGTCCACATAGCCAGTGAAATGGATCCGCCCGCTGAAGCGCGATTTTTCCGCAGCCTGGCGCACGCGCGGCGAAAACCAGGTGTCGTTGCCAACAAAAACCAGATCGTGCGGAAGGTCGGGTTGGGAATTTAACAATTGATCGAAGGCGTGAATCAGGCCGAGCGGGTTCTTGCGCGGCTGCAAATCGCCCACCGTCAACACGAATGGTCTCTGGAAGCCGTACTTCTGCTTGATGTGCGCGATGGCGTTTTCCCGGGAGACTTGACGGAAGGAAGCCGACATTGCCGCCGGAACCACGATCACCTTGTCTTCCTGTAGGCCGTAGGCCCGGACGATGGCGCGGCGGCTGAACTCGCTCAATGTCAGGATGCGGGCGGCGCTCTTGATGGTGCGCTGAACGGTGTAGCGCAGTTGCATGGAGCGCGACTTGGTGAAGAATTCAGGGTGCTCCAAGTAGCTGATATCGTGGATACTTACTACAACTGGAACGGGGCAGGCGATGGGTGCTGTGTATTGTACGTGGATGAGATCCGGACGGTCCTGCCGGAGCTTCGCGGAAAGGTCGTAGCCAAGACGCACAAATGGATTATTCGATACAGATCGATGTGTGAATTGCGCCGGTACCCATTGTGATGCGCCCTCGGCCGAAAGATAGGTGATAAACTCCGAGAACTTGTCGAGCTTTGCAAACCCGTTCAGCAGGTTCCGGACATACGCCTCATTCCCCGTCAAATGACGGCCGATGGCGTGAGCGTCAATCGAAAAACGCATACGCTACTTTTAGTATAGACCTTCCACGTTATCTAGCCGCTTCCAAGCTGCTTCCCAAGTATACTCTCTTTCATATAAGACCCGCCCACAATACCCAAGTTTCGCAGCAAGCTGGCTATTTTCAACGATTTCACAAATGGCATCGGCGAAGGGTCCGGCGCCGTCGCGGATCAATATGTGCTCGCCGTCTTGCGCGGTAAGTCCTTCCGCGCCGATTGTGGTGGAAATTACCGGCGTTTGGGCTGCCCAGGCATCGAGAATTTTTAGCCGCGTGCCGCTGCCCGCAAGCAGGGGAATAATGGCGGCTTGCGCCGAAGCGATGGTGGTGGCGGAATCCTCAACCGGGCCGATCAACTCCACCCGCGGTGAGCCGGCCACAATCGACTGCACGGCTTGCGGATTGATGCCCGCTATCTTCCACACCAGCTCCGGTTTTCGCGCCGATACCAGCGGCCAAATCTTTTCGTGGAAATAGCGAACCGCGCAGGTGTTGGGGTGGTATTCCAGATTTCCGGTGAAGATGATGGCGTTCTGTCGGGCAACCTGGGGCACGGGCTGGAGCGGAATGGTGTTCGGATAAATGACGGTTTTCGTGGCCGGAGCAATTCGAGCCACCGTGTCACGATCGTTTTCCGACGTCACCATCAGGAAATCGAACTCAGGCAACTGCCTTGCTTCCATCTCGCCGCAGATTTTTCCAAACCGGCCATGGATCGCGCTCGCCGGCCAGGGTTCCGTGGCGGCCATACGCTCGAACAAGATAGATTCAATATTGTGCAGATCCATGCCGACGCTTTTTGCATGCCGCGCCAGCACGCCGCGGTAGCCGGAGAGCCAGAAATGTTCGGCGATGGCAAGATCATAGCGGCGGCCCGCCAGCGCCTGGGCTACCTGCGATTCGAATCCGGAGAAGCGATCGTTCAGCGGCGGGACGCCCTTGGCCAGCCGGCGCAGATTTCTTGCGGTGCGGCTGACAAAGCCTCGTCCGTTAAAGGGGAGATCGATCACAGAGGCCGATCGCACCAGCTCTTTGGGCAACAATCCTTTAGGATCCGGTGCTCCGGGTTGCCGAAAGACAATCAAATCTAGATCGAAGCGGCGGCCCAGGTATTCCAGCAGCGAAGCCGTGCGCAGAGCTCCGCCGCCGATCATGGGGTATGGGGCTTCCGGGGCTAGCAGGATCGCGGATGGTTTAGCGTGCGTCAAATCGCCGGATGGCTTCCTCGTAAACTTCGTGAGTCAAGCGCGCTGTTTTGTGCCAGGAAAATTCGCTGGCGCGGGCGATGGATTGTTCGCGCAGCCGATTGGCGAGGTCCGGATTTTGAAGAACGGCGAGCATGCTCTCCTTCCAAGATTGCACGTCTTGGGCCTCCATTTGCAATGCCGCACCGCCAGAAACTTCCGTGATGGCCGCATCGCGTGAAGTGAGTACCGCCGCGCCGCACTGCATGGCCTCCAAAACCGGCAGCCCAAAGCCTTCATAAAGCGACGGATAAAGACAGGCCGTGCATTCGGAATAGAGCCGCGGAAGTTCGGCGTCAGGTACTTCGCCCAGTAGCTCCAGTCCCTGTTCGGCGGGCGGTGTCACGAAATCGGCTCGCTGACGCCCTGCCAGGACAAGCCGGATGGGATGAACGGCCTTGACCTGACGCCACGCTTGCAGAATTGTTTCGATGTTCTTGCGCGGCTCTAAAGTTCCCAGGTAAAGAAAATATGGTGGCACGCCGGCGCGTGGCAGAATCGGCTGCAACGAATCGGATGCGGCCAATGGCACCGCAACAATGGAGGCTCCATCAAGTCGAAAGTGGTCCATCGCCTCCTTACGAATCGCCTCGCTGATGGTTAGAATCACCGTGGGAATGCCCAGGCGAATCAGCAGCGGCGAACGTTGCCGCACCCGTTGCGCCGCATGGTGCCAGGCGGGGTTCTTCCATGGCGAAAGATCAAGCAGCGTGAGTACGCTTGGCCGCAGCGGGAGAATAGGCACCTCGAAATTCGTGCCGTGAAAGACTTCCATTCGTTCCCGCCGCAGTTGGCGAGAGAGCCCGATCAGCCACCAGTAGCGGTCCAGCCCGCGTGGCCGCTCGGGCCCTTGATCAGTCATGAACCGGAATACATCTTCGGGAAATGTTTCGGCCAGGGCGCGTGACAACTCGAGGGTGTAGCGTCTGGTCCCACCGCTCGACACGGTAAGGGGCGTCCCGTCCAACGCTACCCGCACGCGTACCTACCCTTCATGTGGTCCGGGGTCCAGACCCATCTGATCCAGGCGGTAACGCAGCGCATTGCGCGTCAGGCCCAGCAGTCGCGCGGCCTGGCTTTTATTTCCGTTTGCCCGCTTCAATGCTTCTTTGATCAGCGATCGCTCGTACTGTTCCAGCGTCACGCCATCGGGCAGGAAGGAATCCGCCGCGACAGTCTGGGCATGTTGGGAGCGCACCGCCGTATCGAGCAAAATGTCGGCGGCCTCCAGCGTCTTGCCGCGGGCCATCACCATGCTGCGCTCGACCACATTTTCCAACTCGCGAATGTTGCCTGGCCAATGGTATTCCACCAGCTTGGAAATGGCCCCTTCGGCGATGGACTCAACGTGAACACCCAAATCGCGGCCCAGTTTTTGCACGAAGTGTTCAGCCAGAAATGGAATGTCCTCTTTGCGGTCACGCAGCGGAGGAATATTCAGCGGCATGACATTTAAGCGGTAATAGAGGTCCTCGCGGAACGTCCCATTTTCAAGCGCCGCACGAAGGTCGACGTTCGTCGCCGCCACCACACGAACGTCAATCTGCTTTGTCTTGTTCGAGCCCAGCCGTTCCAGTTCGCGCTCCTGCAGAACTCGCAGCAACTTCACCTGCACGGCTCCAGGAACATCGCCGATTTCATCGAGCATCACCGTGCCGGTATCGGCCTGCTCGAATTTGCCTGGCTTGGAAATATTCGCGCCGGTGAACGCGCCTTTCTCGTAGCCGAACAGTTCGCTCTCCATCAGGTTTTCCGGAATCGCCGTGCAGTTGATTTTTACGAACGGCCGGTCCTTGCGCGGTGAATGATGATGGATGGCGCGGGCGATCATGTCTTTGCCAACGCCGCTTTCGCCGCACAGCAGCACCGTGGCGCGCGTGGGTGCTACCCGCATGATGGCCGCGAAAATCTCCTGCATGGCGCGGCTGTTGCCGATGATGTTGTCGAGCTTGTAGCGAACACCAAGCTCCTCACGCAGCTTTCGGTTCTCGTCCCGCAGAGACGAAACTTCGAGCGCTTTGTTTACCACGGTCAATAAATGATCGAGCGAAAACGGCTTCAACAGAAAATCCGCCGCGCCAAGTTTCATCGCTTCCACGGCATTCTCAACCGTGCCGAACGCGGTCATCACAATCACCGGAACGTGGGCGTTCTGCTCGCGCACGGCATTAAGCAGCGCGATGCCATCCATGCCCGGCAACCGCAAATCCGTAAGAATCAGATCCGCCCGTTCGGCAAGGCGAATGCCTTCTTCCGCGGTCGCGGCCAGATCCACTTCAAAACCTGACGAGGCCAGTTGGAGCTCAATCACCCGCCGCAGTTTGGCTTCGTCTTCAACTACCAGAATTTTGCGCTTCATTCGATTCCTTGCCTTCCCGCTCTAATGGCAGCAATACGCAGAAATGACTTCCCTTCCCCTGTTCGCTGGTTACCGAGATGGAGCCGCCGTGTTCATCTACTATTTTGGAGACAATGGCCAGCCCAAGTCCAACGCCATCCGGCTTGGTGGTGAAAAAGGGATTGAAGATGCTCTCCAGTTGTTCCTTTTTGATTCCCGAGCCGCGATCAATCACGGAGATTTCCGCTTTGCCATCGGCCATGCGGGTCTTCACCGTCACTGTGCCGCCAGGTTGCGTTGCCTGCACTGCGTTCAGTACCAGGTTGTGAAACACGCGTTCCATTAGTTCCGCGTCGAATCGGAACGGCGGGATATCCGGAGAATAGTTTTTGTAGACAGTCACTGCCTGCGGCCCCAGTTGCGACACGGCTCGATCAATGACCGCTGACAGTTCGGTCTTAGCCATCCGCAGCGGAACAGGCTTGGCGAATTCCAGAAAGCGCGTAATGAGAGAATTCGCGCGGTCCACTTCGGTCATCACAAAACCCGCCACCTCGCGCATGGTTTCATTTTCGCGGTCAAGATTTTTTGCCATCATTTCCGCGGAGGCGCGGATGGTGCCCATGGGATTGCGCAGTTCGTGCGCCAGGCCCGCGGTCAACTGCCCCAGCGCGGCGAGGCGTTCTGAACGGCGGATGGCCGCCTCAGCCTTGCGCAGATTTTCATTGGCGATGGCCAGCTCCTCGGCGGCTTTTTGATACTTGCGCGTCTCTTCGCGATTCGATTGCGCAAGGGTGTGGGTGAGGTAGCCGACAACCGGAAGGAAGACCATTTTTAAGAAAATGGCCTGCCAGTCCAAGGAATAGCGCGTCAGGTCTGACAAATCGAGAAACAACAAAAACGAGTAGTAGGACACGCAGGCGAGCGCCGTGACCAACGCCGTACCCCAAACTCCAAGTGAGGTGGCTGCAGTCACTACCGGCAGAAGCAGGATTGGGTAGTAGCTGGAGTCGATCCCGTAGGTATATCCGATCACCAGGAAGCCAAGCACGAGCTTGATGACGATGCCGGCGATCTTTCCTTTGTGCGAATCGAAGTATGAGAAGCGCGGTTCGAGCACTTGAAAAAGGGCCAGTAACGACAGCATCAACAGGCTCGGAGGGTCCTGAATAGGGCTCGCGATCGCCATTGCGCCGAACAACAGCAGCCACACAAAATCTTCGGTTCTTACGAGTTTGGATACCACGCCTGCCATCTTACCCTTAGATTGTGCAAAAATATAGTTGTTTCATCCATGAATTCCAACCCTCTCACCCACGATTCCGAGGACGTGATCCAAGCCCCGGAAGAAAACTTCGCTGACATCCTCTCTGAGTTCGAGCACTCTCACCAAGCTGCCCCTGAAAGCGAGGCCACACCATCGGCCGGCTTAAAGGGAACTGTGATTGCCGTTAACGCAGACGGCGTGTTCATCGACATTGGACGCAAAACAGAAGGCGTGTTGCCACTCGACAAGCTCAAGGCCGCGGATGCCGGAGAAGTCAAAGCAGGTGACGTCCTCACAGTAACTGTGACGGGACGCAATGCGGAAGGTTACTACGAGCTTTCCTGCCTGAAGGCGGCCCGGCCTAAAGACTGGAGCGCGCTGGAAAAGGCGTTCGCCGAAAAGACCATCATCGCCGGCACCGTTACCGAAGCGGTGAAGGGCGGTCTGCGCGTGGACGTTGGCGCGCCGGCGTTCATGCCGGCTTCGCGCAGCGGCGTACGCGAAATGGGCGATCTTGAAAAACTAATCGGCCAGGAGATTCGCGTCCGCATCACGAAACTCGACGTGGCGGAAGAAGACGTGGTTGTCGACCGCCGCTCCGTGGTGGAAGAAGAATCCGTCAAGATCCGCGACGAGGCCTTCGCCAACCTGAAGGAAGGTTCCACTGTGCGCGGCACCGTGCGCAGCCTGACTGAGTTCGGCGCATTTGTCGACCTGGGCGGTGTGGATGGCTTGTTGCACGTGACCGACATCTCATGGCATCGCGTGGCCAACCCGGCTGACGTGCTGACTGCCGGCGAATCGATCGACGTCAAGATTCTGAAGATCAACCCGACCACTCGCAAGATCGGCCTGGGCTTGAAGCAGTTGGTGCCGGATCCGTGGACCGTGGCCGCCGAAAAGTTCAAGATCGGCGAGCGGATCAAGGGTAAGGTTGTTCGTCTGGCCGATTTCGGCGCGTTCGTGGAACTCGATCCGGGCGTCGATGGCCTGATCCATCTCTCTGAGATGTCGTGGTCGCGCAAAGTGAAGAAGCCGGCCGACGTCGTGAAGGTTGGCGACGCGGTGGACGTGGTTGTACTGGGCGTGAATGCCGCTGAGAAGCGCATCGCACTCGGACTCAAGCAGGCGCTGGGCGATCCGTGGGACGAGGTCGGCAAGAAATATCCGGAAGGTTCGGTTGTCGAAGGCCAGATCGTCAGCATCCAGAAGTTCGGCGCGTTTGTCGATCTGGGCGATGGCATTGAAGGCATGATCCACGTTGGCGACATCAGCCGCGAAAAGCGTATTGAACATCCGAAGGATGTGCTGACGCAAAACCAGACGGTGAAGGCGCAGGTTCTCGAGCTCGACAAGTCGCGCCGTCGTATTCGTCTGGGCATGAAGCAGCTGGAACCGACCAATGCTGACACTTTTATCGCTGAGCATCAGGTTGGCGAGACGGTTACCGGCCGCGTAGTGGAAGTTCGTAGCGAACGTGCCAAGATCGAATTGGGCGAGGGCGTGAACGCCGAATGCATTCTGGCGAAAGCGGCGTCGAAGGCCGATAAGGGCTCGTCATCGGCAGCGACGGTTGATGTTTCGGCTCTTTCGGCAATGCTCAATGCGCGCTGGAAGTCGGGCGAGGGAAATAAGACCGAGGGTGGCGCTGATCTCTTGAAACCAGGTCAGATCCGCACGTTTAAGATCACCGCGTTTGACGCTTCGAAGAAACGCATCGAAGTAGAAATCGCAAATTGATCTAACGTATTTCGTACTGGCGCGTCTGACATAGAGCTGTGACTCAGGACGCCAGTACTGTCATTCCGGCGCAGCGCGATTCTCGAGCAGAGTCTTCGATGGACGAAGCTTCACTGATCCGTGCTGCCCAAGGAGGCGATCAAGACGCCTTCGAACTGTTGGTGCGCTCGTACGACCAGAGCGTCCTGCGCATTGCTTTGAATCTACTAAGGTCTCCTGAAGACGCCAAAGACGTCTATCAGGAGGCCTTTTTGCGTGTATACCGCAATTTGCACAACTTCCGCTTCGATTGCAGCTTTCACACCTGGTTGTACCGCATCGTCACCAATATCTGTCTTGATATGCTGCGCAAACGTAAGGTGCGGCGCGAAGACCCTGGGATCATTGAGACCGCTGGCGGCCAGATTAATTTGTTGGAAGGCGCACCCGAGCGGCGTGCCGACGTGGATCCTCAACGCACTTTGTTGAGCGGTCAGATGCGCACGAGAATCAACGAGGTGCTGAACGGCTTGACCGCTCGTGAGCGCATGGTGTTCGAGCTGCGGCACTATCAGGGAATGCGTTTGCGGGCCATCGGGGAAGCGCTGGGAACGACCGAGGAGGCCGCCAAGAATTGTTTATTCCGGGCCACGCAGAAGATGCGCAGCGCCCTTGGAGATTTTGTATGAACTGCGATGCGATGAAAGACCGGATGCCGTTGTTCCTCTACGGCGAACTGGGGTTTGATGAGGAAGAGGATTTCGAGCAACACATGGCCGCGTGCGCTGCCTGCCAGGTTGAGTTGGTGCGCGTGCGCAGACTCCACGATCTGATCTCCGAGGCTTCGGTGGCGCCTTCTCTGCCGCTGCTGGCCGAATGCCGGCGAGAGCTGCGGACGCACATGATGCCCGCGTCGCGCGGCGTCTGGAGTTGGCTGCCACATATTTCGATTCACATGCCGGGTGCGGATAACGGATCGTTTTGGATGAAGCCGGTGGCCGCACTGGCGCTGGTGGCGGTTGGATTTTTCTCAGCCAAGGCTCCGGTGTTTAGCGGCGCTGCGAATTATGCGGGCGTCACCGCTTCGCGGGTGCGCACGATTGAGCCGGACCGCGACGGCCGGGTTCAAATTGTGGTGGATGAGACGCGCCAGCGAGTGTTGAGCGGCCGTTTGGATGACGAGCATATTCGTAGGCTGATGATTTCGGCTTCGCGCGAACAATCGGATCCTGGCCTGCGTGCCGAATCGGTGGAGTTGCTGAAGAGCCGGGTCGGGTCGAACGATGTTCGCGAAGCGTTGATGCAGGCTCTTCAGCACGATGCAAATTCCGGAGTACGGTTAAAGGCACTGGAAGGTTTGCGGCCGTATTCCGCCCAGCCGGAGGTGCGCAAAGCCCTTTCGCAGGCGTTGTTGACGGACGATACTCCGGCCATTCGGACACAGGCCATTGATTTGTTGATGGCGTCGCGCCCAAGCGAGTTCGTGGGAGTTTTCCAGCAATTGATGGAGAAGGAACAGGATAACTATATCCGATTACGCACCATGAAGGCTTTGCATGAGATGAACGCTTCCGCTGGAACATTCTGAGTGACGTTTTTTGCTGCGCTCCGTCCATACAAACGGAATAGGAGTTGAACAATCATGAGTTTAAAGAAAGTTGTTTTTTGCCTCACCCTCAGTGCTTTTGCCTCGTTTGCACAAGCCCCCCCTGCGCCGCCGCCGCCCGCAGCACGGGCAGCCCGCGTGATTACGATCAACGCCGGTGGCAGCTATTTGGGCGTTGGTGTGAAAGATATTGATTCGGAGCGCGCCAAGGCCCTGAAAATGGCCGATGAATACGGCGTGGAAGTAACCAGTGTGGAAGAAGATAGCCCAGCCTCCAAGGCAGGCTTGAAGGTTTCCGATGTGGTTATGGAATTCAATGGACATCGTGTGGAAAGCACGACGCAGTTTGTGCGGATGGTGCATGAGACGCCTTCCGGGCGGCAGGTAAAGATGCAGGTCTTCCGTAATGGCGGATCGATGAACCTTACGGCCGCAATTGCCACGCGTGCAAAAAAAACCATCAACATGCCGGACGTTAGCGCTATCATCCGCGAACACCTGGGGGAAAACCTGAAGATACACATGATGGATATCCCCACGGCTACCATGTCCTGGAAGAGTTCGATGCTGGGAGTGGAAGCAGAGAGCGTTGAGTCACAGCTTGCGCAGTTCTTCGGCGTGGACAAGGGTGTACTTGTGCGATCTGTGGTCAAGGGCTCGGCTGCCGAAAAGGCTGGCTTGAAGGCTGGGGATGTGATCACCAAAGTGGACGATTCGAAGGTGACGGCACCTCGTGAGATCACCACCGCCATTCGCAATTTGAAGGACAAGCGGACTTTCCCGGTTACGTATGTCCGCGAGAAGCGCGAAGCATCCGTGCAGGTGACAATCGACCCGCCGCCTGCTGCTGAGCGCAAGGCACGCCCTGCCCCTGTCAAGACGGTTCGCCAGATGGAATTGGATTTAGAGCGATAACTGTTATCCCTCAATTACCTGCCGCGTTCTTCCTTTGGAGGGACGCGGCTTTTTTATTTGGTGCGGTTGTCAGATGGCTTTGGCGATGGTTCGTTGGACTTTCAGCACCAGATCCACTTCGTTCTGCGGCACGTGAAGACAGGTTGCAATCTGATCCGGACGATTCCCTCGCCTGGCCATTTGCAACACTTGGGTGCGCTTGACGAGATTGATTCCCTGGGCAGGCGGAGCTGACGGGCTCAACAGGCTTACGCGCTCCGAAACTTCTCTCAGTTCCTGTCGCAACTCGCCAAGGGCCTGGCTTTGTTCTTCAAGAGCAGTCGACATGGCTTGGTTTTGCTCTCCAA
Organism: uncultured Acidobacteriia bacterium; assembly: GCA_903881085.1. Lineage (GTDB taxonomy): Bacteria > Acidobacteriota > Terriglobia > Bryobacterales > Bryobacteraceae > CAIRSA01. Next base: position 58,058 of record CAIRSA010000053.1, on the reverse strand, counting down.
GCGAGCACTCCCAGTTTGCATGGACGGCCTTATGCCGGCGAACCAAATGGAAAATGTCCCGTTTCAGGGTAATGAAAAGATAAAGGCAAAGCCAAAGGCCTAGGCTTAACAGGAGCAGGTGCAAGACCGGACTGGCTGCCCACTCAAAAACATGGTGATTCATCGGCGTGCTCGATCCCTCTTTAGTTCAATGTTCGCAGCCGTTCCTGACGGCTGATGATTTGTTGTATCCGTACTCCGTAGTTTCCTTCGATGACGACTACCTCGCCCCTCGCGATGACGCAATTGTTCACGATAACTTCCACTGGTTCCACAATGGACCGGTTCAGTTCCACAATGGATCCGGTGGTGAGCTTGATCACATCCTTGAGGGCCAGTTGGGTTCTTCCAAAAGAAACACTCACTGGAAGTTCTACATCGAACAACAAATCCATTGTCTTGGTAGAGGTGGAGTAGGAATCTACCTTAACCGCTGCGGGAGGAGGAGCAAAGATAGCTGCAAACTCCTTGCTCACGATCAGATAAATTGGTCCGCTCTCCTCCAATGAGCAAATGAGTTTGACCGGCAGGATGAAGCTGGGGTTAGCTGGTTGTTTGGAATCCTTGCCATTGATGCAGGCGATGTCCTTTTTGGATTCCCGGCTCAAGCCCTGGGCTATTGCTGACAGCGATTGCCCGACGATTTCCTGATAGGTTCCTTTGGCATCCTCCGCGGATGCGTCTTCTACCCCAACGGCCTTCAGTGCGGCCCTGCCTATCTGATCCGCCACCTCCGCTGTTGCACCCACGTACAACGGTGCGCCGCCAAGGTTTGTGAACTCCACTCTCCACCACGGATCGCTGGGGCCACTGGCAGGAATCGAGCTTTCCAAAGGCAGACATTCAAACTCCACCTTTGAACCAAGCATCGATTCCAAACCTTGGGCGAAGGATCCGGGCCAAAGTCCCTTCAACCACTCGCGGACATCGGTCATTCCGTTTTGGCTACTGGCTGGCATCTGCTTAGACCTGTAATTCCAATGGTTCAGTATTCACAGCTACTACATTGAGCAATTTGCGTTCCGTTTTGCTCCATGCTGCATGGGCCATCTTTTTTCGATGTATGTGCGCAGCCTCAAGATGGCTTGCGATTTCAACTGAGAGACCCGGGACTCGTGCAGTTTGACGATCTTAGCGATCTCGCGTAGGGTCATTTCTTCGTGGTAATACAAGCTGAGAACCGTGCGCTCCATGTATGGCATCTTGTCAATTGCCCCCGCCAGCAAACGTTCCAATTCGGCGCGTTCCAATAATCGGGATGGCCAGCTCTCCTCGTTATCCGAAATGAACCGCAGCAGATCCCGTCCTTCCTCTTCCGGCGAAGAGGACTCCAGGCTACCCAGGTTGACACCTCTCACATCGACAAGCCACTCATGGTATTCCTCAATGGTGAGTTGCAGCTGATCGGCGATTTCCTGTTCAGAGGGTGTTCGATGGACGCGTTGTTCAATGATCGCTATAGCGTGCTCGATCTGCTTGACACGCTTTCGCTGCTGACGGGGAGCCCAGTCCATTCCCCGCAGGCTGTCCAGGATCGCTCCGCGAATCTTATACTCAGCGTATGTTTTGAGTTTGACATTGTGAGCCGGATCGAAGTGGTCAATCGCTGCGATCAGTCCCACAATCCCGGTAGAAACCAGGTCGTCGAGACTTACACTTTCGGGAAGCCGTTCATGAATCCTCCTTGCTATCAGGCGAACCTGAGGCAGGTGTTCGAGAATCAAGCGTTCTCTGTCGCTGGCGCATTCGTCTGTTGTGATCGTTTGCATCGTCATGGTGGGCGTTTTGCTCCCATCCGTGCCACATCTGGAATCAACTTACATTCCGGCCGTGGCGCTTCTAAGTTTACTTTCCTGCTTCAAGATTGCGTTTAATAGGTCAGCCTTTGAGGCTGCTTCAAGGTCTTCAGGAATTCTTTGGCCATTGGTGAAGAAGGACAGTGGCAGACCTGTTCTGATCCCTTCACTCCAAATGATTCCCTTTGTCGTTGTTTCGTCAAGCTTCGTGAACAGAAGCCGGTCTGGACCGAACGCCCGATAGCGGTCCACTACTAAGGTTACATCGGCATTTTTCATCGATGCCGACAGGATGAGATGCTTATCAATATCCTTCCGAGAGGCGAAAAAGCGTGTCCAATCTTCGTAGTCATCCAGTTCAGACGCACTTAGTCCGGGAGTATCGATGAGTATTAGTGATCTGGTCTTATTCTCTTCAATGAGCTGGGATAGTGCGTTCGGAGTTAGTGCCGTTTCAAAAGACATACCAAGTATGGCCGCAAAGGACCTAAGTTGGTCGTGGGCGCCTATCCTAATGTTGTCGGTAGAGACTAACAGGCATGGACGGCGTGCATTCAGACCATAGGTGGCGGCAATCTTGACCAGAGTCGTCGATTTTCCACCTCCGGGAGGACCCACAAATGCCGCAACGGTGGCAATCGTTCCATCCGATTTCATTCCTGTCTCCGTTGTGATTCTTGTCTCCATCTCATGACGAACCAGAGCCAGAAGTCTGGCTTCGTCCGGCTGCTCGTAGATACACCGTGCCTTCAAGCTGCGCAGCAGTTCAAAGGTCAAGGTTGGATGAACACCTTCGTCATTGAGGAGTTGCGCGATCTGGCCTGTAGGAACATGGCCGCCGTCATCCTCCAGCGAGATTGCCAGCCGCATCAACTCGGTTTTGAGGTGATTGTAACCGGCCGTTGGAGGTAACGGGCGGACGATCGGTTCAAGCGGTAACTCCGGAGGCGCGGGCGGCTTGATGGCAGCCGGTTTCGCTGGCTCTCCAGGAGTGATAGCAAACACAACTTCATAAGCACCCAGGTGAGAGAACTCAGCCGAAGCCCGGTGCGAATGGATCAGCATCACATCGTCTCCAAGCTCCTGGCGGGCCTGTGCGATGGCACTTTCAACGGTACTGGCGAAGTAAGATTTCAGCTTCATATCTTATGACCTTCTTATTGGATCGAACCTAACGACAATACTCGGGTTCCGGCCGGGATCTCGCTATGGGAGAGCACCACAAAATTGGGATAATTCGATTCCGCAATCTGCCTGAGAAATGTTCTCGCGCCGGAGCCACAGAGGGCCACTACCGGAGTCTCGGCCGTCCCGACTACTTTGGAGATGCGGTCAAGAATCTCTCTGATTCGCTGCGGCGCCATATTCAAATTCGAAGTATGTTCGGTATGCTCTACGCACGACTCAATCGATTGTTCAATTGAGGAGTCAACCAGATATGCCGTCAACTCTCCGCTCGTGTTCAGATAGGGTTTGACAACCATTCTTCGAATGGACTGGCGTACGTACTCCGTAAGCAATACAGTATTCTTTGTAATGTTCGAAGCCTCGCCGAGCGATTCCAAAATGGTCGTAGCGTCCCGAATTGAAACACGTTCTCGTAGCAAATTTTGCAATACTCGCTGCACTGATGCTAGTGAGAGCAGTTTAGGCACCAAATCTTCGACAACTTTGGGATTTTCTTCGGCGACACGATCGAGAAGCTTTTTGGCATCCTGCCGCGAGAAGATCTCGTGTGAGTGCCGGCGGATGAGTTCGGCCAGATGGGCGCCGAGGATGCTGACCGAATCCACTACTGTGTAGCCAGCCTGGCGCGCCAGTTCCGCGGTTTCGGAGGGGACCCAGACCGCTGGAATTCCAAAAGCCGGTTCGCGGGTGGGGATACCATCCACCCTCTGCGTACTGCCCGCCGATGGGATCGCCAACTCCTGTCCGGCCGGCATGTCGAACCTGCCAATCTCTACACCTTTTAGCGCCAATACATACTCGGTTGCCTTCAACGACAAATTGTCCGTTACCCTGACAGAAGGAAGCAAATAGCCGAGCTCCGTTGCCAGCTGTCTGCGAATTCCGGCGATGCGCCTTAGCAGGAGGGAGTTCTGGCCGCCATCCACGAGCCTCACTAATCCCAGGCCAACCTCCACCGCAAGAGGCTCTACTTTCAACAGTGCTTCGAGATTCTCTTTGGGAGCCGTTGTTGGCTTGGCGGCAACCGCCTTTTCCGACAAGGTAGCCGCTTTTTTCATCTTCCACGCAGCAGCACCTAACCCGCCACCCAGCAAGAGGAAAGGAATCTTGGGAAGTCCGGGAAATGCAGCCATCGCCATAAGGACCCCGGATGCGAGCAGCAAGGGTTGGGGATTACTGAATACCTGTTTCTTGAACTCCGCTCCCAGCCGGCTATCGGAGCCTGCTCGAGTGATGATAAGACCTCCGCAGATGGAGATCATGAGAGCCGGAATGACGGTCACAAGACCGTCCCCTATGGTGAGAACTGTATAGGTGGCCAGCGCTCGTTTCAGATCCATGCCATGTTGGAATACCCCGATGAGGAAGCCTGCAATGATGTTGATGCCTGTGATCAGAATGCTGGCCAGTGCGTCCCGCTGGGTGAATCGCGATGCACCATCCATGGCGCCAAAGAACTCTGATTCCGCGGCAAGTTGTTTGCGGCGTGACTTGGCTTCGGCTTCGTCTATCAGTCCGGCATTGAGGTCGGAGTCGATGGACATCTGTTTGCCTGGCATCGCATCCAAAGTGAAACGGGCCGTTACCTCAGAGATGCGGACGGCGCCGTGGTTGATAACCACGTATTGAATGGCGATCAACACCAGGAAGATCACAACCCCGATGATGTAATTACCGCCAACGACGAAGTTTCCAAAAGCTTCAATCACCTCGCCAGCCGCGGAAGTTCCGCCGTTTCCATTCAGCAGGATGAGTCGCGACGAGGATACGTTCAGCGCCAGACGAAAAAGAGTAAGCAGCAGAAGAGTGGTCGGAAAGACACTGAACTCCACAGGTTTGATGATGTACATCGACACCAGAAGGACGATAACCGACAGAGTGATGTTGGCGCTGATCAGAACGTCCAGCAGGAAGGCCGGCATCGGCGTAATCATAGCTACGACAATTCCCAGGACCATGAGCGGAACGCTCATTTCCGCCCAGGGCAGCGTCTTCAAAGCGTCCACCACCGCATTGTCGGTCAGGCTCTCGCCACCCCGGTTGATTGGGTGCGGCTTCTTATGACCGCCATCGCGCATAGGGGAATTGGATCCTCCTATTACGCCGCTTGATACAGCCGGAATGGTGACGCCTGCTGAACCCATTAATTTTCTCCTCCGCGGAATCTTCCGCCCATTAGTTTGTATAGGTATGCAAGAATCTCCGCCACGGCGCGGTACAAGTGCGCGGGGATCTCCTGACCGACATCCACGGATTTGTAGAGGGCCTGTGCAAGAGGCCGGTTTTCGATAATCGGAACCTGATTCTCCATGGCCTTTGTTCGGATTCGCAGCGCCAGGTAGTTCTTGCCCTTTGCCACGACACGAGGTGCGGACATCTGCCCGACATCGTATTTGATAGCTACCGAGTAGTGCGTCGGATTGACGATAACGGCAGTTGCGGTCGCGACTTCGGACATCATCTTCCGCCGCAGCAGATCACGCTGGAGTTTCCGGATACGTGCCTTGACCTGCGGGTTGCCTTCCACGTCTTTCATTTCTTCACGGATTTCCTGCTTGCTCATGCGGATCTCGTTCATGAACTTGCGCCGCTCGCGGAACAGATCCACCGCCCCGATAAGGAAGAACACAAAGGCGGCTTTCCACAAGAGATCCAGCAGCGCCATCGAAAGCCGCAGGAAGCCTCCATTCACACTCATCTGAGGCATCTGAAGGAACAGCGGCATTTTGTCGCTGGCTGCTATGAAGGCGACGTAAAGCAGCACCGGCAAGGCGAGAATGGCTCGAAGAAAAGCGGTTAGATTCTGCGAAGGAATCTGTTTCAACCTTGAGCCTGGGTTGAGCCGGTTGAAGTCGGGCGCCAGTTTTTCCGGCGCAAATCCGAATTGCGTCGTAACCAGGTGGAGGGAAAATGTGGCTATCATCATGGCCGCGCCGGCGGCAAGCAAGCCCCATAAGAGTGGCGCCCCGTTGTGAAGCAATAATACGATTTCGCTCGCCACAAGTGTACGGCCATCCAAGGCGCGCATGAGCAATGCACGCACTGTTTCGACAGTAGAAACGAGCCAGGCCCGGCCGTAGTTCTGAAGCAGGAAGACAAAGGTGACGAACTGAACGCCGGCCACAAATTCCCGGCTGGCTGGGAACCTGCCTTCTTTGCGTGTCTGGTCCAGCCGTCGCTGGGTAGGCTGTTCCGTCTTCTGTCCGCCCGCTGCCATATTAGCGTAGGCTCCTGATTACAAAGCCGAGATTCCTGGCGGCGGTGGATTCGTAAATCACCGGAATGGCAGGGCTGGTGATGGCAAGCACGGCAAGTGCCACCAGCATTTTTATGGGGAAGGAAAGGCTGAGCAGCTGCAGTTGAGAGTTCAGACGGCCAAGCAGTGCCAAAGAGATATCGATGAATAGGAGCAGCGCTATGACTGGGAATGCCAACCGCAGCCCGGCGGTGAACATTGCACCTCCTAGAGAAAGGAATGGCTCTACGCTGGCTTTCAATTGAAACAACTGGCCCGGTGGATGCGAAACCATGCTTTGGGCCAGCGCTTTGATGACCTGTTCATGAAGTCTAAACGCAAAGAACAACAACGACGAAACCAGACCGGCCAATACCTGCAGTACGCTGGAATCGGCCTGGCTCGTTGGATCGATGGTGGACGCAAAGGAATACCCGGCCTGTAGCCCGACCATTTGGGCGCTGATAAGTAAGCCCTCTTCGACAAACCGCAGGGCAAGCCCAATCATGAGCCCAAGCGCTGCCTCAGACATCAGCAGAACCAGAAAATAGCCCTCGGAGGGGATTGGCCCTCTCCACATTGGCCAAACCGGGTACAGCGACACGGACACCACGACTGCCAGGCCAACTTTCGTCATCTCCGGCGCCTGTTTAAATCCGGGAATCTCAACAAACGAGAACACGGCTCCAACCCGGGCCAGGGTCAGCAGAAAACTGGTCATCCATTCGAAGCTGATGGTATCAACGGGCATAGCGGCCCAGGTCCCCCAGGATGGAAGTGGTGTAGGCCATCAGTTTCGCCAACAACCATGGCAGGAAAAGAAGAGTGGCACAAAGGAATGCGCCCAGACGAGGTACGGTTCCGAAGGCCGGATCCTGCATCGATGTCACAATTTGAAGCATGCTGACTAATATGCCCGCGATGAACCCGACAGCCAGCAGCGGCAAACTTAGCCAGAACGCCGTGATCAGCATGTGCCGCAGTATTTCAACAACCATTGAGGGTGTCATATGTTTTAGTAAAGGCTCTTCATCAATGAACCAACCACCAGGTTCCAACCGTCTACAAGAACAAAAAGGAGTAGTTTGAAAGGAGCTGAGAGCGTAACCGGCGGTAATTGAACCATGCCAACAGTTAGAGTCACGCTCGCCACCATGAGGTCGATAACCAGAAACGGGAGAAACAGCATCGCGCCAATTTGAAACGAGGCTTTCAGTTCACTCAAGATATAGGCTGGCGCAACGATCCTCATTTCGAGGTCTGAGGCACGAACGGGCGCCGGAGTCTTGCTGATCTCGAGAAATAGTTTGACTTCCGGCTCCCTTACAAACTTCATCAGATAGCCTCGTAGCGGTTTGGCCGCTGCGTCTAGAGCTGCAGGCATGGACAATTCGCCGTTCTCCATCGGCTGCCAGGCGTTGGTATAGATCTCGCCAGCCACTGGTTGCATGACGAGAAGCGTCAGGAAAAGTGCCAGCCCGATGAGTACCTGGTTGGATGGAACCGTCTGTGTTCCAAGTGCCTGGCGAAGAAAATGCAACACAATGGTAATGCGCAAAAATGGAGTAAGGCACATTACTATTGCGGGCAGAAACGTCAACGCGGTCAGCAGCAGTATGATCTGCATGGGACTGCCCACGGAATTGAGATTCGGTACTGTGGATCCGCTGTGCGCCTTGGCCATGCAATCGCAGGCAATCAGCAACAAATACGGCCATTTTAGGTTTCTCAAACGGCTGCTCCCTTGGCTCGTTGCAACTGCTCTATCACGGTACAGGCCGAACCTGTGATCGCTATAAGAACTTCCCGTTCATCGACACGAACCAGCGCAAGACTTGCGTTGGCCGAAAGCGTGGCGCGCGCCACGACTTGGATGCGCCGGTCGTTGCTTTTGCGCACCGTCCACGAGAGGTTTTGCCCGCGCTTCCGGAGCAGGAAAAGCGCGGTGGCTAATAATCCAAGTACAAGCAGGACAGCACTAATCTGGCGGATGATTTCCAATGTCTTTAATCCTCGCTGTTAAAATCTGTGATGCGTACGCCCATGGTTGTTTCAATGATTACGATTTCGCCGAAAGCAACCAGTGTCTTGCCGACGAGAAGATCAATGTTCTCGCCTGCGGACCGTGTCATCTTGACGATACTTCCGGATTCGAGCGCAAGGATATCCCGAATGCTCATCGTTTTGCGATCTAGCTCAACCGAAATATCCAGCGGTATGTCTCCGCACAACGCGATCTCTTCAGCCGCGGTCATAAGTTACCTCTTAAGGTTGATCGTGGTCTGGCTCAGTTCATCGACGGATGTGATTACCTTCGCATTGGCCTCATACCCTCGTTGCAACACAATCAAATTGGTAAACTCCTTGGCGATGTCAACGGTGGAATTCTCCACGGCCCCGCCCATAATGGTTCCGCGGCCACCAGTGCCAGGAACGCCAATTGCTGGCAAAGCGCTTCTTGCACTGAGCTGGTAAGTGTTGTTGCCAACGGATATCAGGGATTCCGGGTTTCTGATTGCCGCCATAGCGACTTGGCCAACGACGATTTGCTGACCGTTCGAGTATTGTGCCAGAATGTTGCCGCCGTCGGCCAAGCCGACCTTCACCAACTGTGCCGCTCCCGATCCATCCTGCGTGTTCGCCGAAAGTGCGGAGGGTTGAGCATACTGCGTTACGCGGTTTGATAATCCGTTGTAGAGATTCCAGGTGAGGGACATATCTGAAGCGCCGCTATTCAGCCCGGTGATAGGGATGACAGGCATTGTCCCAGTGGAAGCGGGTGTAATTAGCTTTCCATTGGAATCGAACGTGAGTGAGCCTGTAACTGGAGTAAACGGGGAAGTGACATCGGCGTCAGGAACAGAGACGGAATAGTCCCATTGATTGGGTGTGGTGGATTTCGTCAAGGTCGCCGTCACAGTGTGGGAAGTCCCTAACGAGTCAAAAACCTCTATCGACGACGAAAACTGCTTGGCGGGTGGTCCTGCAGTTGCAGCGGCATCTAAATTCATATCCCAGGAAAAGTTTGTTGAAGCGACAGCGGCTTTCAGGCTACCCACCGGCACCACAATGTCTCCTACAGGGCCAATCGTACTTAACATATTCCCCTGTTGGGTCCAGCCCTGCACCTTTTCGCCCGTTGCTGTCATGAGATTGCCCGCTTTATCCACCTGGAGGTTCCCGCCTCGGGTGTAAACAGTATTGCCATTTAGATTCTTCACCACCAGGAATCCGTCCCCCTGAATGGCCGCATCGAGCGGCCCGTTGCTGGTTTGAATCGCTCCCTGCGAAAACTGGCGAACAGTAATCGGTCTGGCGACGCCGAAGCCTACTTGTGTTTCTCCAAGACCGGCACCAAGCGATTGTGTAACAAGATCGTAGAACGCCACGGCGCTCGACTTAAAACCTGGGGTATTGAGGTTAGCCAGGTTGTTTCCGACAACATCCACGGCCGTGGAGTGGGCGTTCAATGCCGATAAGGCGGTTGAAAATGATGTGAACATTCTAAGTTTCCTTTTAATTTGTCTTGCTCGAATCCGCTGGGGTAGTCGCTGGCGTTGTTGGTGTCTTTGGAGTTATCAGCTGTTGGATGGATTCAAGATCCGCATTGGTTGTGATGGCTTGCTCCAATTGGCTGAACTGAGTAAGCTGAGTCAGGAATTGAACCCCATCGGTCGGGTTGAGCGGATTTTGATTTTTTATCTGCGCTACCAATAGCTTTAGAAATGTTGACTTGTCCGTTAAGTTATTTGGCTTAGACGATGCTGTCGCGGTGTTATTTGACGTCGTGGGGTTCGAGACTCCGGTCGGAATTGTCGCCCAATTGACTGGTGTAATACTCATGGCCTTGCTCCTTCTAATACGGATCTGAAGAGGTTCTTCGGCTGCTCATCCCCGGACTGGCTATCTCCGTCCTGGGGGCCGTTTTGCTGCCCTCCTCCACGGCTGTCACCTTTCGATTGCCGTCCCGATGTTGCATCATCGTTGGACTTACCGTTGCCGGGATCCCCTTGGTTGAGATTGCCCGTGTGGTTCTGAGCCTGCATCGTAGCAGCTACAGGCTGCTGTAGCTGCGTAGTGGGCTCAGAAGAGGACTCCGAGCGCTGCTGGGTAGCACGTTTTACGTCGGACAGTCCTGCATCGGGTGTCCAGGTTTGGGCTTCGAAACCTTTGTTTGTGAGGTTATCCACCAGTTCATTCAGTCTGCTGCGTATGTCCCCGGTCAGTTGCGTATCCTGAGATCGCACGGAAACCTGTATCGTGCCTCCACGTTCCACCAACTGGATGCTTACTCCAGGATTCTGCGTGTCGACGTTGAGTGAAATCGATTTGGCTGTTCCAACGGCGGCTGGCTGATCGGAAGTCGCACTTAGGGCTTGACCGGCATCGGCGGGAGCCTTCGTTTCGATGACCTTCTGTGCCTGAACCCCTAACAGCGCCTTCTCCCCCGCCATGACTGGTTGTGTTAAAGCCGGATTAGGACTTGCTTCGGTTTGGTTCCGCTCTTTACCTTGTGAGTCCTGCTGCGCAGTATTGCCTCCGCCGTTTTGCGACTTGGAAGCGGCAGTGGCCTCTTTAATCGTTGCGGTGAACGCCACCTCGGCGTTCTGCCCTGCTTTCATGTTGGACTTGGCCGAATCCGGGATCGGCCCGGTGGATGCTTCGGATGTGATGGAAACGCCAGTGTCCACCAGAGAACTTTTGCTTTGCTCCACAACCTGCGTCGCCAGGCCGGATTTTGCCAGCTCTGATACGACCGCCGCTTTGCCACCCGGATTCTTGCTGGAGTCGTTGACGGTTGAGCTGGCGCCGCCTGAAGAGTTAGTCGAGCTGATCGTCGCTGGATCAAAGAGGGCTGGATCAAAGCACGACGATACATTTGATCCCAGCAGATTGTGTACGGTCACAGGATCCAATACTGCTATTGCCTTGGATTGCTTTTGTCCCGTCAAGCCTGCTTTGCCCTGAGGTTTTACATTGCTGGCCGAAGAGACATCGCTCGAAGTCACCAATTCCGGAAGTCCCTGCACTACGAATGCGTTCGGCTTGAGCTGAATACTTCGGGAATTTGTTCCCATCCCGTCCAGGCCCGGCTCAACGGCATCGGATGCAGTGGGGGCTTTCGTAGCATCCTGACCGGCAGCACCCTGCAATCCAAGCGCGAGTTGAGCTGCGAGTGGAACTTGAGCGGGCGTTGGAGCGGCTGGTACAACCGGCGTCGTTATCGGGGCTGTATCCGTTTTCTGGTCTGTCGTCCCGCTTCTTTGAAGCGCTGAATCTTGCCCTTCGACCTCAGCGCTATCCGCCTTGGTTAGTTTCTCACTGTCAGCGGTTTCTGAATTCGATTGAGTGGTGGCGCTTGAGGATGATTTGCGCGGCTGTGTATCCGCTTGGCTCGCGACCTTTTTCTTCACCGGATTCTGGCTTGCCGGTTGCTTATCATCTGAAAACCTGTCCATCCAACTTGAGAAGGAGCCGCCATTCTGATCGCTATGGGCATCGGCACGCTGTCCGCCATGGCTTTCGGGGCTTCGAGAGGCAGCCGCATCTGGCCAGGTTTTGCTCGACGGATCTGCTGAAGCAAATGGCAATGTAGCCGCCGTGTTTTGGCTGATAGATAAAGGACTCACGAGCCTTGTCTATGCAGATGGACTGCCAGACAGTCGACTGACGCGTTTTCAGTGGATTGGGAAGATAGCAGGAGGCAAGAATTTGCCGTTTGTTCCATTGTGGCAATTCATCGCCGTTATGGAACACTTTCTAATCTCCATTTCGACACATTTTAGTCATTTCTCAATGTATTTTTTCGGCCACAGAATTGCTGTTCTGCTGTCGGGAGGCGAAGGTGGATTCTCTAAGCATAATGGCCGCCAGCGGAATGCGCGCCAGGATGGATTCTTTGGACATGCTGGCCAATAATCTCGCGAATTCCGGCGCCGCTGGCTTCAAAGCCGATCGCGAGAACTACAACACCTATATAGACGAGCAAGCCCAGGGACTGGCGTCGGATCCTGTGTTGCCCGTGGTGGAAACCAAATGGACGGATTTTTCGCAAGGCACAATTACGCCAACCGGAAGCCCGGTGGACATTGCGCTTGCCGGCGACGGCTTCGTATCCGTGGCAGGCCCCAACGGACCTCTCTATACACGCAACGGCAATTTCAAGGTTTCCGCGAATGGGACTCTGCAAACGCAGGAGGGTTATTCGGTAACAGGTAAAGATGGCAAGCCAGTCCGTATTGATACTGCCAAACCTTTGGAGATTACTCAGGATGGTGTGATGCGGCAGGGTGGGCAAGACACAGGGCAGTTGGCGCTGGTGCAATTTGCCACCCCGCAGCAACTGACCAAGATCGGAAACAGCTACTTTTCTCCGTCAAATAATGCGGCCAACGCTGCCAAGCCAGCTCAGCGGCTGGAAGTGCAGCAGGGAAAACTGGAGGCGGCAAATGTTTCGGCTCCCGAGGCAGCGGTCCGCCTGGTGAGTATTTTGCGGCAATTCGAAACGATGCAGAAAGCATTCACGCTGGCCGGGGAGATGAATCGAAAATCCGTCGAGGAAGTAGCGAAAGTTTCCGGATAACAGATTGGGCATAACTCATGACAAGGCTTAAAAAATGATCAGAGCACTTTACAGCGCTGCCAGTGGTATGACCGCGCAGCAATTAAACGTAGATAACATTTCAAACAACCTGGCGAACTCAAACACTTCAGGCTTCAAAGCAAGGCGGGCGCAGTTCCAGGATTTGATCTACCAAAACATGATTCAACCTGGCGCCGCGGCGGGCTCGCAAACCGTGGTGCCCGCCGGCCTGCAACTTGGGTTGGGGACGCGCCCCTCCTCGAATGAAATCATTTTCACGCAGGGCGCCTTCTCCATGACCAACAACCCATTGGACGTTGTGATTCAGGGTAAGGGATTCTTTCAGGTGCGGCGAACTTCCGGCGAAGTCGCCTACACCCGTGCCGGTGGTTTCCAGCTGAATCGCGACGGAGGCATCGTAACGTCCGATGGCGATCCATTGGAACCACAGATTACGATTCCTCCGGAAGCGCAGAACGTCACAATAGCAGGCGACGGAACAGTAAGTTATTCACAGCCCGGCCAGACCGCCACACAGTTGGCAGGTCAGATTCAGCTCGCCTCGTTCGCGAATCCGGCAGGCCTGAACAGCCTGGGCAGGACCCTCTATGCACCCACTGACGCCTCCGGAGAAGCGGCCTTGGGCAATCCAGGTGGGCCCGAGGGGAACGGGACACTCCTGCAGGGATACACCGAACAATCGAACGTAAGCGTTGTCGAGGAGTTTATCAATCTGATCGTCGCGCAGAGAGCCTATGAGGCCAACTCCAAGGTGGTAAAGGCTGCGGACGAAATGTATCAACAGGTCAATAATCTGACGCGGTAGGAAGGGGATATGAGACTGTACTTCTTAATCATGGCCCCGCTTCTTGTGGAAGCATCCTCTGAATGTATCCCCATAGCCGGAGAACGGATTCATGCCGCCGACCTGGCGCAGAAGTTGGAGATATTCGCCCGAATGAGCCCCGATGTCGAGATCGGCTTCGCACCTCTGCCTGGGGCGCGTAGGTTGCTCTCGGCTGCCGAGCTTCAACGTGCTGCTGCACGGAACGGATTGTCAGAGGGCACTTTTACAGATGTCTGCGTCCAGATGAGCACACAACTGCTGAGAGCCGATGACTTGGCAAACGCTCTGCAACAGGAGCTTCGCAATCAAGGTTTCCAGGATGCGAATTTGGAGATTCTGGATTTTTCCAAATACCCCGTGCCCGAGGGAAAGCTTGAGTTTCTGAAATCAGGGCTGCCGCCGCAAAAATCCTCCGTCCTTCAACCCGTGCTGTGGCGAGGACGCATCGTGTACGGAGGGTCGAGAAGTGTCCCGATATGGGCCAGAGTCCGGGTTTTCATCGAAGCCGACGTTGTACTGGCGGCCAAGGATATTGCCTCCGCATCAACAATCGCCGAGGGCGATCTCGTCATTGAAAAACGACGTCTCTACCCAGCCGTCGAACCGCGAATCGCATCTACCGCTGAAGCGATTGGCAAACGTGCGAAGAGGTCTTTCAAAAAGGGAGACATGCTTGCGGCGGCGCTGCTTGAGTGCCCAAAAGAAATAGAGCGAGGGGACAAGGTGGATGTTCTAGTTAGCAGTGGATTAGCGCAGCTGCGTTTAGATGCGATTGCTGAGACCTCCGGCCAGATTGGGGAGCGAATCATGATTCGAAACCCATCGAGCGGCAAGCGGTTTCAGGCGACAGTCGAGAGCAAGGGTCATGTGCGTGTCGAAACATCTACGGAGGAGAAGCAATGAGTCGTATCGCAATCAGTTGCCTACTGCTAATGGGATGCGCACCATTCCTCGGTGCGAAATCAAAATTCACAAAGCCGAACGAACCCAGCCCATTGGATAAATTCATAAGGGATGCAAATCTCGCGTCGGCTTCCGCGCCGGTAGCCACGTCTCCCGGCTCTCTGTTCCGAGCCGGGTCAGGCGGCTTGACTGAAATGGCGCGCGATATCCGCGCCGGTCAGGTGAATGACATTGTTACGATCGTAGTTGCCGACAAGGCATCGGCTCTGAACAAGGGGACGACATCGACCAGCCGCAAGTCGAGTACCAAGAATTCCGTTACCTCGATTTTCGGGCCGACAAAGGCTGGCAGCGCACTGGCAAGTCTTGCCGGTTCGAGTGGCGACACGCAATTAGCCGGAACTGGAACCACAAGCCGTGACTCTTCTTTGACCACCACGCTCAGTGCCCGTGTGGCGGTAGTACTTTCTAACGGCTACCTGGTGGTTGATGGGTTGAAAGACATCTCGGTGAACTCCGAACGTCAGACTGTCCATGTTCGAGGAATCCTGCGTCCGAGCGATTTGAACGCCTTGAACCAGGTCTCGTCAGACCGTCTCGCCATGCTTGAGATTAAAGTAAACGGCAAAGGTGTCATTGGGGATGCGATTCGGCGGCCGATGTTCCTGTACAGGCTTTTGCTGGGTATTCTGCCCTTCTAGATTTCCATGAGAAAACAATACTACTTATCTGCCGTCCTCTTTTCGTTAAACTTCTTGCATCCAGAGCCGGTAATGGCGGCCGGATCCAGATTGAAAGAGTTGGCATCGATTGAAGGCGTTCGGGATAACCAATTGGTTGGCTATGGACTGGTTGTAGGGCTGGCGGGGACCGGCGATAAGCGTCAGACCGTCTTTTCCGCGCAGAGCCTCACGAATCTGCTGGAGAGAATGGGCGTTTCGATCAACCCTACAGCCATCCAGGTGAAAAACGTAGCTGCCGTACTTTTGACAGCAACCTTGCCTCCGTACGCACAGCCCGGAACGCGCATCGACATCACTGCCTCCGCCGTTGGAGACGCGCAGAACCTGCAGGGCGGCCAATTACTGATGGCCCCATTAAAAGGAGCCGATGGCCAGGTCTACGCGGTAGCCCAAGGTCCAGTTGTGACAGGTGGTTTCTCCGCAGGCAAAGGAGGGAACACACAGACGGTAAACCACCCAACAGTAGGCCGCATCCCCTCTGGGGCGATCGTGGAACGGGTCGCGCCCTCTCCAGCACCGAACGGCAAGCTGCGCCTGCAATTGCAGCATGCGGATTTCACAACGGCCTCACGCATTGCGGAGGCAATCAACAAGCGATTCACTCCGGGCCCGGTGCTTTCGGCCAAAGCCGAAAACTCCGCATTGGTAGCGGTGGATATTCCGGCACTGTACGCTGAACGGCAAGTGGAGTTTATCTCGGAAATGGAGAATCTGGTGGTAGACGCAGATCGCCGGGCGCGCATCATCATCAACGAGCGTACGGGGACGATCGTGCTGGGCAAAGAAGTTAAGATCTCACCTGTGGCGATCCTCCATGGCGCTCTATCTGTCGAGATCCAAACATCGTTGGGTGTTTCACAGCCGGCACCACTCTCCCAAGGCAAGACGGAGGTAGTGCCTCAAACTGGTGTAACAGCCAAAGAGGAGAAGGCTAAGAACCTGGTCCTGAAACAAGGAGCAACGGTCGAGGAGCTTGTGAAAGCAGTACTCTCCATCGGCTCCACTCCACGCGACATCATTGCAATTCTGCAGATCCTGAAAGCCGCAGGCGCGCTCGAATCCGACATCGAGGTAATCTGATATGGCTGTAACTCTGATGACACCAGCTTTATCGTCTAGCACTGACACCACAGCGATCAAGAAACAGGCGGACAAGGAGAAACTGGAGAAAGCGGCCAAACAGTTTGAGGCTTTGGTCCTGACCAAGATGCTGCAGTCGGCTAGAGAGAACTCCTCCGGAGGACTACTGGGCGAGGGAGGAGATCAGGCCTCAAGCACCATGGCCGGAATGGCCGAGGAGCATTTTGCGCAGGCACTGGCGGCCAAGGGCGGGCTCGGACTTGCAAGCATGGTAACAAAAGGTCTCATTGCGGCCGAAGGTAAAGTGAAAACCGGTCGATAAGAATCTCATCAACCAGATTAGAGAGGAATGAGATTTTGTACCGTTCCCGAAGCAGTACTACCCGTCCGCAGAAACTGCGGGGAAAACGCAATGTATCGGATGACAGCGAAGACCGAGCGCGCCTGTATGAGGAGATCAGCCGTCTGGTCGCTGCCGGGATGTACCACATCCCGGCAATCGACTTAGGCCGGAGGATGTTGGCCTATTACTCTTCCCGCGACTCCTGAATGGGATTAACCCTCCATATTGCGGGTCGCGCCGTTCCAGGTTATCCGCCGGCCCTTGCGTAGAGACTCCATGGCCATGCACATCACCACATTGGTGTACTGGCCAACCTCGACTGGTGCGTTTGGATCCCGCCTCGATTTCACGCATTCCAGAAAATTCCGAATGTGTGACCGTGCGGCCGAATCGAAGCTGCCAGGCAACTTCTTTTCCATGGAGGGCTTCATTTCCATTTCGTTCGACTGTGGATACAACGCATAAGACTCTCGCCCTACATCGAATCTAGCCTTAGAACCGTGAAACTGCTTCATCTGGTCGTTAAACATGCTGTAACGCATCGATTTGTAGCCCAGCGTGAAAATCGCCAGATAGTTCTCGGGGTATTCAACGGCTATCGTCGCCGTCTCAGGCACTTCCACACCACCCTTGATATTCACCCGGCCACCCGTAGCGGTTACCGCCACCGGGTACTTGGAATTCATGAACCAATTGATGCAGTCCATGATGTGAGCCGCCTGCCCGACCAACAGCCCGCCGGAAAAGTCCCAGAACCAATACCAGTTGAAAAAAACTTTTGGATCCAGATCTCGCGGCGGCGCCGAGCCGAGCCATTGTTTCCAATCCAACTTGCCGGCCAGCGGCTTGGTTGCAATATCGCCAGTGTTGTTCAGCCACCAGGAATTGACGAGGCGAACATCGCCTAGCGCGCCGGAATCAATGATCTTTTTTTCTTCCTGAAACAGCTCCGAGCTGCGGCGCTGTGTTCCCACCTGGACCACACGTTTCGTGCGCCGGACGGCTTCGATCATGCGGAACCCGTCCTCGATCTTATGCGCCAGGGGTTTTTCCACGTAGACGTCCTTACCCGCCTCTACCGCGTCGATCGTCATTTGCGCGTGCCAATGATCGGGCGTGGCCACCACCACCACGTCGAGCGATTTATCTTCGAGCATCCGCTTGTAATTGTCGTAGGGCTTCGCCCCAGTGGAGGCCACCTTCAGCCCGCCCTGCAGATTGGCTTCATAGATGTCGCATACCGCGGCCATCTCTACGCCGATCTCCTTAAACTGGGCCGTCAGGTACTTTCCGCGCCCGCCCGCTCCGATGATTCCACCGCGTATGCGGTCATTTGCTCCAAGCGCCCGCGCCGCGCCAAGCGCCGTTGCCATAAACGATCTACGTTCCATGATGCTCTCCAGCGTATCGCTCCGCGAATCCCAACGCAATGCCAGTTACACTAACAGGAGCATGCATCGCGAATATCGGAAATGGTGGAGCCCCGTTTTGGGCCGTGATATGGAACTGCTCGTCTTTGGACACGGGGGCAGACCTGTCATCGTCTTCCCTACCGCAGCTGGCCGTTTTTTCGATTGGGAGGATCGCGGGATGATCGCGGCGCTGGCCGATGGTCTGGAGTCCGGGTCTCTGCAATTATTCTGCGTGGACAGCGTCGATGGCGAAAGTTGGCTCAATCGGAAAATTCCGGCGTCGGACCGCGAGGCAAGACACAACCGGTATGAATCCTACCTCATTGAGGAGATGTTGCCCTTTGTAAAGTCCCTCAATCCGGCGCATCGCTTCTCCACCGCCGGTTGCGGCTTGGGCGGATACCATGCGCTCAACTTCGCGCTCAAACATCCGCACCTGGTTGATTTGTGCCTCAGCATGGGCGGCACCTTCGACATCCGCCATTATCTGAACGGCCAACGCGATAGCAACGCCTACTTCAATAACCCGGTAGCCTTCCTGCCACTGCTGACCGATCAGGCCATTCTCGATGAATACTGCCACAACGTCCGCTTCATCCTGGCAACCGGCGAGCGGGACATGTGCCTTGATGACAGTCTGCAAATGGCTGGCATCATGCACGAAAAACGAATTCCGCACACCCTCGACATCTGGGGAAGTCACGCCGGCCATGACTGGGAGTGGTGGCAGCAGATGGCCCGAAAATTTCTTGTCTAGCAAAATGATCCAAAATCCCGCCGTTTTGCGCACTACCGTTAGGAGTAGATTTCAAAATACGGTGATCCAATGAGCAAGCTCTCACAATACAAGAAATTGAATGTGCGCAAGGCCGTCACGTTGATTCCAGCCGGCAGGCGTCCCACCGGCGAGCCGCTGGAGTCCAACTTCGGGATGACGGCGCTGGCAGCGCCAGGAGAAGAGTGGCCCAGCCAAAATGACGATCCAATGCTCCTCGTCTTCCAGATGAACCTCTCCAATGCTCCGGAAGTTCCGTCTCTGTTGAAAGACATTCAACTGATCACGTTCTTCGTCAAGGCCGAGGATGGCATCTGGCCTGAAGAGGAGGGAGGCGATTGGGTGCTCCGCGCCTACAAATCGCTGGACGGGTTGGTGCCGCTGCAACGGCCGGCGAGCCTGGCCACTCGGCGCAGGGGTTTCGAAGCGCGCTGGCAGGTGGCCGACGATTATCCCGCCCACGGCGATCCAGGGGCCGTTCTGCCCAAGGGTTTCGACGAGGATGAATTGGACGAAGCGGAGCTCGAAACCTTGCCCCAAACGAAAATTGGTGGCTGGCCGGAGCATGTGCAATCGGAGCCTTGGTGGGATTATCGGGCACACGCCGCTGATCCAAAGTATTGTCTCCAGATCGCAAGCGAGCTGAAGGCCGGTTTTCAGTGGGGCGACGGCGGGGTGATATTGATTGCCCGCGGCACCGCCCCTGGAACGGAAGAGCAATGGTTCCTTGACTGCCAGTCTTACTAAGGCACCGCGCAAGAATAACTTCACATTGACTGCGCGAGCCCACGTGGCGCAGGGACGCCTACCTGGCGTGCTCCAAGACGCGTCCCGATGAGTCGGGACGCGGCAGAGTTGAGACTCTGCGCCACGTCGATGGCTGCAAAGTTATTTTTGTGCGGTGTCTAAGCCGCCTTTGACCCTACTTCCCGATTGCGAAAAGATGATTCCGCCCGCGGATGTAGAGAACGCCGCCTGAGATGGCCGGCGTCGCCATTACGGTTTCACCAAGTTCGTTCTTGGCCAATTCCTTGAACTCCTTGCCCAGCGCCAGAACGAAGGTCTGGCCGTCCTCACTTGTGATGTAAAGGCGTCCATCGGCCGCGACGGGCGAGGACGAGAAACCTCCGCCACCACCGAGCCGCTGCTGATAAATGCGCTCCCCGTTCGAAAGTTGATAAACGGTCAGAATGCCGTTGTCCATGCAGAAGTAGGCGAGCGGTCCGTCAATCAGCGGTGTCTGCATGTAGTTGCCACCACGTTCCACCGTCCATGCAAGACCCGCATCGCCTTTCGACAACTTGCCGGCTGCATCGGTCTTGAAGGCATAGATCGGCCGGTCGGAACCATGGGCGCTGGTGGTCAAGACCAGGCCGTCTTTATAGACCGGCGTTGGCACGGGAATATCCCCGCCGCCGTTGAGCATCCACAGCTCTTTTCCGGTTTTGAAATCGTAGCCGCCGGTGTGCTTCCAGCCGTTCACAACAACTTGCATAGACGGGCCGCCCTTGGCTGTATACGGCACGATAGCGGGCGTCCCGAAGGTCGGGACGTCCTTGCGCGAAGTACGCCACAGTTCCTTGCCGGTCGCGGCTTGAAATGCCGCCAGGAATGAGTTCTTCTGTACGTCGGCTTGAATCACGACTACGCCGTCGTGAAGAACAGGCGAGCTGGCAAAGCCCCACTGCGCATCCGGGACCATATAGAAGCCTGCATCGAGCGGTCCGAGGTCTTTTTTCCAAAGCAACTTACCATTCAAATCGTAGGTGAAGAGCCCCTCCGATCCAAAAGACACCACCAGAAGTTTTCCATCGGTTGCCGGCGTTGGGTTGGCGTGCGTTGACTTGGGGTGCCGTTTGTACTTCAGCGGGCCACTGTAAGCCGCATGTTCCCACAGCACCTTGCCGCTCTTTCGGTCCAGGCAGTAGACCATCAGTTTTTGCGGACCCTCGTCGGCTACAGATTCGATGCTTCCGTACAGGCCAACCTTCAACGGCGCTGCACCTTTGGTGGAAACTGAACTGGTGATAAAAATCTTATCACCCCAGATTACGGGGCTGGAGTGGCCCAGGCCAGGGATCTCGGCCTTCCAAAGAACATTCTTGCCTGATTCGCCGTTCCACTCCACTGGAGGCGCGCCAGAGCCGATGCCGTTAGCTTCAGGACCACGAAATTGCGGCCAGTTCTGAGCCTGGGCCGATGAAAGCAGAAGCACAATCGCAGTGAGTGTCATCAACTGCTATTGTAAAGCCCCGCTGCTACTTAAAGGTCTCTCCTCGCCACTCGGTCACCATGTTGTCATCAGTGATGATTGGTTTACCTTCCGTACGGCGCAAGATGTTATCTCGCGTTTCCCATCCTTCGGTGAAGTATTCGCTGCTGAGGATGGTGTTGGTGTTGTCGAGGATCCTATTAAGGAGTTTTTGGTCGTTTTCATTCGCAGGATCGAAGATCAACTTTCCGTCGAGCCTGTAGTCGTGCAGGACCTTGCTCCAGCGCTCTTTATCGATTTGGATCGGCGAATCGCTCACTCCGAGATACATCCCGAAGCGAACGGCATAGGGGAAGTAGACTGCGCCAGTGTGTTGAGCTGCTCGGGAGTAGGTAGAGTTGTAATAGATGACGCCGCCAGGCTTCAGGGCCTTGCGGGCGATGTCGTAGAAATCAGTCGAGAGCAGATTTGTCGCATGGCCGCGCCAGTGGTGGATGGTGTCGAGCACAATCATGTCGAACTTGCGATCACGGTTGTTGGTGATCCAGCGGCGGCCGTCGTCAATGATGATCTCCACTTTCGGATTTGTGAGTAATCGGGAAACAGCGGGGTACCTACGCACGACTTCCACATAACCAGGGTTGATCTCAATTACAGTCACCTTTTCCACCTGAGGATGGTTGGCGATGACTTGAGTCCACGCCCCGCCCGACAGACCGATGTTGAGAATCTCCTTCGGGTTCGGATGAATGTAGGAAATCGACAGAGGGTGCACAATGCTGGTGGTCGAGTCTTCATCAATCTTGGTACTCATATATCCGTCGAAGACGCCGCCGCCGTAGATGGCCTTGTCCTGATCCACCGTGATGACTCCGCTGCGCGTTTCGATCAGGGTTTCGATGCCAGTGCCGCGGAGGCCCCACTCTTCCTTGAATTGCATCTGCCCATAGATGTTTGCAAACAGCGGCTTCGATGAGAAGAAGATCACCGCAAAGACCCCGATTGTAACAGCAGCGGTAATCAGGCGAGGCGTCTTGCCGGTGTTGAACAGCACCCAAGATACAGCCAGGCCGAGAAGCGCCAGCATGACCGAGATTTCGCGCAACGAGAAGTGATCCATCATTATGAAGCCCACCAGCCAACTGCCCGCGGCGGATCCGATGATGTTGCTGATATACAGGTAGCTCAAGCCAGCTCCTGCCTTACTGTCGGCACGCACTGAGATGTGGCACATCAGCGGGAAAGTCGCGCCTAGAAGGCCCGCGGCGATGATGACAAGGGGCAGCGTCCACAGGTACGATACGGAAATTACCATCCACGCAACCAGCGGGACAATGCAAAAACCAAGCAGATTCGCCAACAATACCAATGCCCCGATAGATCGCGCGAAGCGCGCAAGATCGGTCGGCGCCTCATTGCACAACTTGCGCGTCAGCAACGATCCAAGGGCGATGCCAAACAGAAACGATCCGAGTACGAACGAGAACGCTTCCGCCAATCCGCCGCTGGCGTAGGAGTAAAGGCGGTACCAGATAATCTCATAGCAGAGCGAAATGAACCCGGCCACAGCGGAAAGCACCAGCGCCGCCGAAAACGATAGCGCGGGCTCCGGAGCCGATTGCTGGGACTCTTGCTGGCGGCCCGCGCCCTCTGCGCCGCGCCACTGGAAGTGCAGGCCGAGGACACAAAGCGCAACAATCGTATTCAGCGCCACGGCAACATAGACCGAACCGGACATTCCCAGATAGCGCATGGTAACCAGCGCGGCGACGAAGCACGCGGTCGCCGAACCAAGCGTGTTGGCGAAATACAGCATGCCGACGGACTGTCCCACGTTTCCAGAGAGCTTCACCAACTGTGCAACCAGCAGCGGCAGCGTGGCGCCCATCAGCACCGTGGGAACCAGCACCAGGGCGAACGACAATAGGCCGGCCTGCAGCGGCGGCGCACCTGCGGTGGATGCCGCCACCCAGTGAAAGATGCTCAGAGAAAATGCGCCGTAAACGGCGATGCCCATTTCGACACCCGCGAACATTAACAGCAGTGGAGCCTTCGGGTCTTTCGAAACACGGCCGCCAAGCAGACTTCCGATGCCGAGCCCAAGCATGAACGCGCTGACCACAATCGTGACGGACTCAATGTTGACGCCGTAAACCGCAAACAACGTCCGCTGCCAAACGATCTGATAAATGAGCGCGGGGAAGCCTGAGAGGAAAAAGAGGATATAAAGCCAGCGAAATCCGGATTTTTGCATTGCCTTCGATTCTAGCAAGTCCTCCTGGTTTGTGACGAGAGATTTACCTGAGCAAAACTCGTAGGCCGAATTGTAAAAGAAGAGTAAAAGATCTTGGGGTATCCAGAATTGGGAGTTAACTGAAATTGTGGTGACTCCTATGACTCGTGCAAAACTGTTTGCCGCATTTGTACTGGCAACATCCATTCCATGCAATGGACAAGACCGCACCGTCGGCCTTTTACTGAATAATACGGTGAAGACTGCCCCCGGCTACACACTGCTGCCGCCTCTGCACAGCGGTCGAACCTATCTGATTGATAATGCAGGCCAGGTGATCAACACCTGGGACAGTAAGTATGAGCCGGGCCGCGGTTGCTACCTGCTGCCAAACGGCCACTTGCTGCGTGCGGCGATGATTCTGACCGCGGGGCTTTCCACCGGTGGCGGCGAAGGCGGCCGGCTGGAAGAGTATGACTGGCAGGGCAATCTGGTCTGGTCGTTTGACTACGCGACTCCGAAGTACTCGCTGCATCACGATTTTAAGATGCTGCCGAATGGCAACATCCTCTCGTTGCTGGTAGAGGTGAAGAGCAACGAAGAGATGCTGGCTGCCGGCTTCCGGCCCGATATTTTGCAGCAGGGAGGCAATGGCTCGCTGCAACCGGATGCAGTCGTTGAGATCAAGCCCATTTACCCCTCTGGAGGCCAGATCGTTTGGGAATGGCACGTGTGGGATCACATGGTGCAGAATTACGCCGCCACGAAAAACAATTATGGGGAACCCTCGACCCATCCCGAATTGATAGACCCCAACTCCTCCTACCCCAGGCTGATTCCTGCGTTTTGGAATCACATGAATTCCATCGACTACAACCCCACGCTCGACCAGATTCTGCTCAGCGTACGCGGCAACAGTGAAGTGTGGGTGATTGATCACTCCACCACTTCCGCACAGGCGGCTGCCCATGCGGGCGGCAAACGGAACAAGGGCGGCGACCTGCTGTACCGCTGGGGCAACCCCTTAATGTATGGAGCTGGCAAGAACACCGACGAGATCCTCTATCAGCAGCATGACGCACAGTGGATTGAAGCCGGTTTGCCCGGTGCAGGCAACATGCTTGTGTTCAACAACGGCGTCGGCCGGCCGGGGGGCGATGCCTCCTCAGTCGACGAATTTACTCCGGCAATGGATTCAAGCGGCAACTACCCGCTCACCACGGGTTCAGCTTTCGGCCCGTCCAAACTTTCCTGGACCTACATGGGCAGCGGCTCGGAAAAATATTTTGATGGCGACATTTCCGGCGCACTGCGGCTGCCCAACGGCAATACACAGGTCTGCTGGGGTACGCATGGCGTGATTGAAGAGGTGACCTCAGCGGGCGAGATAGTGTGGAAGTATGTGAACCCTGTGGTGCAGGCCGGGCCATTGTTGCAGGGGCAGTCTCCTGGCATCGACGTGCAGAACAAAAACGAAAGCCTCAATGCCGTTTTCAACGTGCGCAAGTACGCTCCCGATTTCGCCGCCTTCACGGGCAAGGACATGACGCCGAAGGGTGCCATTGAGCTGACTGGAACGCGGTTCGTGAACGGCGCCAGCTTCGTACCCGGCTCAACGGCACCGGGCGCGATTCTTACGGTAGTTTCAGACACTACGCTCTCCGATGGCGAAGCGAGTGCGACCACATCTTCTCTGCCTGTGAAACTGGCCGGCACTGCTGCCGAGATCAAGGACAGCACTGGCACGACGCTAGCGTGCAGCCTTTACTATGTTTCGAAGACCCAGATCAATCTGGTGGTTCCCGACAAAGCCGCGCGCGGTGCGGCTACGCTGACCATTCGGCGCGATTCCGGGGCCTCCACCTCCGGCAACATCACGGTCGATGCCGTGGCGCCTGGCTTGTTCAGTATGGGCGCGAGCGGCGTCGGTGCTATGACGGGTCTGCGTGTCAGTGGCAGTGGCCAACGCAGCGATGTGGAGGTGTTTCGCTACGACACCGCCAAGGCACAGTTCAGTTCCGTCCCGATTGATCTCGGGGCAGCCACCGATCAGGTGTACTTGTCGCTTTACGGTACCGGCTTCCGTGGTTTCAGTTCCACCTCGGCGCTGAGCGCGTCCATTGCCGGCGCGCCGGTTCCGGTGTTGGGAGCTGCTGCGCAACCACAATACGCAGGCCTCGACCAGATCAACATCGGTCCCCTGCCACGCAATTTGGCCGGCAAGGGCAATACGAACCTCGTTTTGCGCGTGGATGGCAAAGGGTCCAATACAGTCACGGTAAGCATCAAATGACAGCCACGATTCTCTCAGTCCTGATGGTTGCACTGTATGCGCAGACTCCGGGGTCGACACAGTATCCGGAGATGACGCTGATCCCCGGCGGATCGTTCCAGATGGGCGACCACGCCGGGTTTGTGGATCCGCAGCATCCCAGCGACGAGTTGCCCATGCATTTGGTGTCAGTAGACTCGTTTTATATCGGCACATACGACGTCACGAATCAGCAGTACATCGCTTTTCTGAACGCCGCGTTTCAGGCCGGCACCATCGAGGTTCGCAACGGCCTGGTCTATCGAAAGGGCTCGAATGACCTCTATTGCGACACGCGCCAATCGGCTGACTTCAGCAGCCTCAACTGGGACGGCAAGACTTTCACCCTGGCCGACACCCGCGGCACGCATCCCGTGGTCGGCATCCGCTGGATGGGAGGCGCAGCTTACACCGTTTGGCTGAGCACGGCGCTGGGCCTGCAGCCATGCTACGACACGACATCGTGGAACTGTGATTTCACGCGCAACGGCTACCGGTTTCCTACCGAAGCCGAGTGGGAGTATGCGGGCCGTGGCGGACAATACAACCCCTACTACATTTTCCCGTGGGGCAACGACGCCGATCCGGCCCGCGCCAACTGGCCGCTTACACCTGCCAATCCCTTCCAGACCGGGGCTTATCCGTGGACGACTCCGGTTGGGTTTTTTAATGGAAAGCTGCGCAGCAAGGCCGATTTTTCCTGGCCTGGAAATCAGGCCACTTATCAAACGCTGGACGGCTCCAATGCATTTGGGCTTTACGATATGGCGGGGAACGTCTGGCAGCTGATTCATGATTGGTATCAGACAAACTACTACGAATCGGGCCCGGGCAAGAATCCCACCGGCCCAACCTCCGGCTCTCCAATGCCCGACGGACTCGCCTACCACGGCATGCGCGGCGGAAATTGGTACAACGGCGATCAGACCGACCCTGGACACGCGCGTGTATCCAATCGCAACCCTCTATACTTCCGTGGACCGCAGGATCCGAACCATCCCTACTATCACATTGGATTTCGCGTGGTGCGGCCGGCGACAGCGCTCACCGTTGTATCGGCGGCTAACTTCGTAGGGCCCGTGGCGCCAGGGTCGATAGCTTCTGCGTTTGGCAGCGGCCTGGCCGGTGCCACGATAGCAGTAAAGGATGTTGCCGGAGCGGAGCGAACGGCGGAAATTTTTGCGACCTCGGCCTCGCAGATCAATTTTGTGGTTCCCGCTGCAACGCTTCCGGGTTTGGCGACCGTGACTGTCTCCAAGGCTGGTTCCGTGGTTGCGGTTGGCGCCATCACCGTCGAGGCGGTGGCGCCGGGACTTTTTTCAGCCAGCGCAGACGGCAAAGGTGTGGCCGCGGCTGTGGTGTTGCGGGTAGCAGCGAACGGTGGGCAGATGTCCCAAGTGCTTTCCGGCCCGATGTCGGTCAGCAACGCCGCCGAACAGGTCTATCTGCTGCTTTTCGGCACAGGCATGCGCGGCTTACAGCAAAGGGCCACCGCAACCATCGGCGGCACCAGCGTCGCGGTCGCAGGCCCTGTTGCACAAGGACAATTTTCGGGGCTCGACCAAGTAAACCTGGGTCCTCTACCTGCATCGCTTGCCGGGCGCGGCGAGGTTGGCATTGCACTCACGGTTGATGGCAAGGCTGCAAACCTGGTGACGGTGACGATTCAATAGACGCCAGCGAAGAAGTAGACTGTATCCATGCGTTCTTCGTTGACCCGCAGAGATTTCATCGCCGCGGCCGGTTCTGCCGCCGCCGCATCAGCGCAACCTGCCAAGCGTCCCAACATTTTGTTCATCATGGTGGACGAGATGCGGTGGGACGCCATGGGCTGCGAAAATCACCCCGCGGTGAAGACACCGAACCTCGACAAGCTGGCCGCGCAGAGCGTGCGCTTCGCCAACAGCTATACGGTGTCGCCCGTTTGCTGTCCGGCGCGCAACTCCGTCTTCACAGGCCGCTATGCGCACGTGCACGGCTGCACGTCGAATGGCATTCCACACAACAACGGCGAAATATTTTTGCCCTCGATTTTGAAGCACTACGGCTACCACACGGCCATCGCGGGCAAACTGCACTACACGCCGATCAGGTTCGATTACGGCTTCGATCAGTTCTGGTCTTTTTCCAGCGAAGGACCCACGCCGGAGATCGGCTACAACGCCTTCATGAAGCAGAAACACGGCGCGCCTGCGAAGTGGCCGATCGTGCAAGGTACGTGCCCGTGGCCTGACGATCCGTTGGGCCGCGACGTCGGCCAATTCAAATACGCCGAAGAGGATTTCGAAACCGATTGGATCACGGCCCGTTCACTCGAATATCTGCGCGCCCGTAAGGACAATCCACAGCCCTGGTTTTTGTTCACCAGTTATCTGAAGCCGCATTCGCCATCGGTTGAGCCCGAGCCGTTCTTCAACATGTATAACCCGAAGGTAATGCCGATCCCCCAGTTGCCGCCGAATGCCAAAGAGGTGCGCGCATCGAAGGTGGGCAATCAAAAACGCCACTGGGTGGACGACCAGGAGATGATGCGCGTGATGACCGCAAAGTATTTCGGCGCCATCACGCATGTGGATATGCACATCGGAAAAATTTTGGCAGAGCTGGAAACCCTGGGGCTGGCTGAAAACACGCTGGTGCTGTTCACGGCCGACCACGGCAACATGTTGGGTGACAAGGGGCGCTGGTTCAAGGACCTGCAATACGAAGGCTCGGCGCACGTGCCACTGCTGTGGCGCGCGGTGAACAACCGCAAGGCGTCCGTGGTGGAGCAGGTGGTAGAGAACACAGATCTGGTGCCGTCACTCTTGGAAACGGCTGGCATCCCAATCCCAGCTGGTGTGCAGGGGAAGAGTTTTTTAAAGCTGGCCGCAGGCGCGGATTTAAAATGGAAAAATCACTGTTTTTCGCAGTTGAAATCGGGCATGCTGCTGGAGGGCAAGTGGAAGCTGATCGATAACAGCCTGACCGGCGTTGGGCCGTTTGAGTTGTACGATCTTGCGGCCGATCCAAAGGAAGATCATAATCTGGCAGCGGACCCCAAGCAGCAGAAGCGCGTGGCTTCGATGCTGAAGAAGCTGACCGCGTGGCGCGCCGACAAACCTGCACCAGTGCAGATCGCCGGCATGGCCACGCCGGCTTACGCTGTGATTTCGGACGAAGAACGCAAGGCAGCGATGGAGGCCGCGCCGGGCGGTGATGAGCCGCGAGCGGGTGGGCGGCGCAAGCAGTAAGAAGGCAAACTCAGGCCGTTCGCAATCGCTTGGCTGGTAGGAAACGAATCTCCAGACGTTTATCCAGTGCCATGGCGATTCGCTTCAACATCATCAAAGAATGCCCCTCGTAATCGGCATCCTCTAATCTTGAGATAGCCGATTTGGACGTCCCAACACGCGATGCCAACTCTTGCTGCGTTAGCCCAGCCTTCGTGCGAAGCGTGTAGATCGTCCGGGCAATCTCAGCATTGAGGACAACCTCTTCGTACTCCGCCTCACGCTTTGGATCGCCCGCGATGTAACGGTTATATAGGAACTTTGAAGCGTTCGAGTGAAATTTTGGTTCCATAGCTTTAATCTGGCCTGAAGGTAAACTGTTTGAAATCGGCCTCGACATCGTTCTTGTGTTGGATCGCAAGGTCGATTTCCTTTGGAGGGACTTTGCCTTCCTTGGTCAAGCCATGAGACACAACGACAATTGCTCTACCTGCGAAGAATTAGAGAATTCTGTAATTGACACCAAGGTAGCTGGCGCGAAGCTCATAAATACCATCTCGTAAGAAATCCGCCTCCGGCCTTCGCAGTTCATGTCCCAACTCGCCTAATCGATCGATCCTCTGGATGCACTTCGCCTGCACCTTCGTAGATAGTTTCGCAATCCACAAAAAGAACGAAATGGAATCATCTCCGGGCTCACGATAAAAATAGACTTCGGTTTGAGCCATCGATCCTCCTTGAGGTTCTCATTTTTGAGAACTTTCGTCAAGGGTCATTCCTGCCGTTCAGACGCGCCACGGCGCACGCGGCTCGCGATGGAGCCACTTGTTGGCCTCGGGCTCGCCGGGAAATTCTTCCCTCACCGCATCCCATTTCAACTTCTTGCCCGTGCGCAGGGCGATGTTGCCCAGGTGCGCGACGGTTGTCGCACGATGCCCGACCTCAATCTCCGCCTTCGGTTTTTCCAGCCCGCGAATGCAGGCGACGAAATGCTTCGCATGCAGACCGGTCGCATCGGTGGTGTTCTTCGAAGCGCGGGCGATGTTGTCATTGTCCGGGTACACCTCATACCCGATGCGATCAGCGAAAATGGACCCATTGGTGCCATAGAACGCCATGCCATGCGGGCGGTCCAACTCACCTTTCATGTTGTAGTACTTCATGCCCGGTGTGCGCCCGCCCAAGCCGTGCGCGCTGATGTTCGACATCTCGTAGCTCATGATGAACTCGGGGTACTCATACGTCACCTGCATCGTATCTGGCTGGTCGCCAGCATGTTTCAATTCAAACAATCCGCCGCTGGCCGAAACCGTATGCGGCGCGTCGGCTCCCATGATCTGGTGCACCGTATCGAAGCGGTGCGTTCCGTAATCCGTAATTGTCCCGCCGGCATAATCCTTGAAATAGCGGAACGTGGAAAGAAACCGCTTCATGTTGAATGGCACCTTTGGCGCGGGGCCCAGATACATGTCCCAATCCAGCCCATCGGGAGGCGCGGAGTCCGGCTCCTTGCCAATGCCGTTGGGAGCGATGTTGGTGAAGTTCCACACGCGCACGAACCGCACTTTGCCAAGGCGACCGTTTTGAATGAGTTCCGCGACTTCAGGGAAGTGTGTGGCCGAGCGCTGCTGCGTACCCGCCATCACCAACTGTTTCGATTGGCGTGCCGCCTGCACAATCGCCCGTCCTTCGTGAATGCTGTAGGAGATTGGCTTTTCCACGTACACATGTTTGCCGGCCTTGATAGCCGCGATAGCCGCGATGGCGTGCCAGTGATCGGGAGTCGACACCATCACCGCGTCCAAATCCTTCTGCTCCACCAGCCGGCGGTAATCGCCAAACGCCCGCGCCTGCGGCCCTGCCCATTCGCGGCCCGATTCGGCATTGGTGCGATACACATCGCACATGGCCACGAACTCGACGTTTGGCGCCTCGCGCATGAAGCGGGCCACGTAGCGGCCGCGGCCTCCGCAACCGATGAGCCCGACCCGCACGCGGTCATTGGCCCCAAGCACACGCGCCGCCGACGCGGCAGTAAGTACAGCGAAGCTTCGTCTGGTCATTATGAAGTTAATATATACGAGAGCGGCGCTTCTCTGCGCGGCGCACCTGCGCTTCGTCCATGCCGAAATAGTGGGCTACCTCATGCCATACTGTTTCTTCGATCAGTTTTTCAAGATGCTGCGGGTTTCGCGCGATGCGCTCATGAGGGCGTTGAAAGATGGTGATGCGGTCCGGCATGGCAAAGCTGTCGTGCACGCTGCGGCGCGGCATGGGGCGGCCTTCGTACAGGCCGAGCAGGTTTGGAGAGGGGCCCTCGGGCTCGACAACGAAGACGAGGTTTTCGATTCGGCGCCGGAATGGCGCGGGGATGGCCGCGACGGCCTTTTCCACCAGCATGTCGAATTCCTGGGGAGTCATAATGATTAAGACGCTGCTTCTACTCACGATGTTCGCACATGCCGCGCTTGCGGCCACCACGGTCGTCCGCTGCGGACGCCTGCTGGATGTTACTGCGGGCGTTTATAAGACCAACGTCGATGTCACAGTGAAGGACGGAACCATCGCTTCCGTTGCCGCAGCCGCCGGCAAGGCTGATATCGATTTGAAGGCGCTAACATGCCTGCCCGGCTTGATTGACGTGCACGATCACCTTACCGGCGATCCGCAAAACTCCGGTTATAAGGGTCTGGGGATTTCCGTTCCTCGCTCGGCACTGACCGGAGCAAAGAACGCCCGGCTCACATTGGAAGCAGGCTTCACCAGCGTGCGCGACGTTGGGGCCGATGGCTATGCCGATGTCGCGCTGCGCGATGCAATCGAGGCCGGCGAGATTCCGGGCCCGCGCCTTATGGTGTCGGGGCCCGCGCTCGGCATCACCGGTGGACATTGCGACGAGACCCTGCTTGCGCCGGAGTTCAAGTTCAAATCCGCTGGCGTTGCCGATGGCCCGTGGGCGGCCCGCGCGAAAGTGCGCGAAGTGGTGAAGTATGGAGCCGACTTGATAAAAGTTTGCGCCTCGGGCGGAGTGATGTCAAAGGGCGACCAGCCCGGTACGCCTCAGTACACGGTGGAAGAACTGCGGGCCATCGCCGAAGAGGCACACAAGCTGGGCCGCAAAGTGGCCGCACACGCGCACGGCACTCAATCCATCAAAGACGCCATCAACGCCGGCATCGATTCCATTGAGCATGCCAGCCTGATTGACGCCGAGGGCATCGCTATGGCAAAACAGCATGGAACGTTTCTGGTGTTCGACGTTTATAACGACGATTTCATTCTTGCCGAAGGCCTCAAAAATGGTATGCTGCCCGAATCGATCGAGAAAGAAAAGAAAATTGGCAAGCTGCAGAGGGAAAATTTTCGCAAGGCCTATTTAGGCGGGGCGCGGCTCGCCTTTGGAACCGATGGCGGCGTCTATCCACATGGGGGCAATGCGAAACAGTTCGCTGTGATGGTGGAATGGGGTATGAAACCCATCGAAGCGATCCGCGCCGCCACCGTTGTATCGGCGGAACTTATAGGTATTGCCGGGGTTAAGGGAATTGTGGCCGAAGGCACGCGGGCTGACCTGATCGCCGTGGAAGGCGACCCGTTGAAAGACGCGCGCGCATTGGAATCAGTAAAATTTGTTATGCGAGACGGTTTCGTATCTAAGAAGTAGACTGGTCCGCAAGAAGGTGATAATGGCTGAACAGGATCTTACGCAGCTGGCCGCGAAACTGGGCATCGGGAAAATCGAAAGGCACATCTTTCTCTGTGCAGACCAGTCGAATCCTAAATGCTGCGACAAAGCAAGTTCCCTGGTTGCCTGGGATTATCTGAAAAAGCGGCTGGCGGAACTTGGTCAGCCCACCATCTTTCGTACCAAGGCCAACTGTCTGCGAGTCCGCCAGCAGGGGCCCATTGCGGTTGTCTATCCCGAAGGAACCTGGTACCACAGCGTGACTCCTGAAGTGCTGGAACGCATTATTCAGGAACATCTGATAGGCGGCGTGCCGGTGGCTGAGTTCGTCTTCGCGGAGAATCCGCTCGCATGAAGGCCACGCAACGGCAAACCACAATCCTTGTCATTCTGCTGGGCATTTCGATTGTCTATTTCGCCGGTGGTGTGTTCAGTATTTTCGATCAGTTGATTCACTGGTCCGACAAGCCAGGAATGCCGTTCGACTTCGGAATTCGCGGCCGTGTCATCAACACGTTGAGCCCGGAGGCGAGGCAGGCTGGGGTCAGATTGGACGATGAGGTCTTGCAGTTGGATGGACAACCCTTTACTGGCCGCAGCGTCATACGGGACGCCATTTACTCGAAGGATCCTGGCGACTGGATTGAGGTAAAGGTTCAACACAAAAACGGTAAGGTTGCTTCGCTGGCTGTTCAACTGGCTCCGCGGCGAAACAGCAAGCCACCGCTTGGGGTGTGGGCAACGGAGATCATCGTTCAACTGTTGATGCCGCTGTTTTGCGTGCTGCTGGGTTTTTGGGTGGTGTTGAGCAGACCGCACGATCGCCGTTCCTGGCTCCTGTTGGGGATGATGTTGGGCTTTGAGGCCATCACGCCGATTTCCGCCTGGCCGGGCTATTGGTATACCGGTTGGATCACGTGGACGACGCTTTTGTTTGACTCGCTACCTGTTTGGATCATGTTATTCGGCTTGGATTTTCCACATTCCTTGCCGTTTGACCGCAGGCATCGGTGGGTGAAGGGGATCATCCTAGTCCCGCTGTATTTGTTGATCGCGGAAGACATCTGGTTCAACGTTGGCAAGCAGATCAACTTCGACTCTTACACCATTCTGCGTCCGTATATTATGCAGGCGTCTTCGCTGCGGCTGCTTTTCAGCATCGCGGCCATCACCGTATTTTTCGTCTGTCTTGGCTACAAGAGCGTAACTGCCGAAAGTAGAGACGAGCGTCGCCGGTTGCGTGTCCTATGGCTTGGCGCTGCGGTTGGGTTAACGCCAGTTTGCCTGCTTATGCTGTTCAGCGTGCTGAAGGGCTCAGAACTTGGCGTAGGCGTTCACCAAACGGTGCTGACCTTTTCCGTTATTGTTCTTGCGGTATTCCCGTTGACACTCGCCCACGTGATTGTGGTTCAGCGCGAGATGAACGTGCGGATGGTACTGCGCGTCGGCATGAAGTATGCACTGGCGCAGGGCGGCCTTCGCTTTATCCGCGCGGTGGTGGCAGTATTCGCCATCATCGCCTTTGTCGACGCCTTTGACGATACTCCAGGCGAAACGAAGCTGCAACATTTCGCTGCCGCCGGCGCTGGTGCGGCATTGTTGCTGGTGCGCAAAACGCTGTCGGAGCGGGTGACCGTTTGGATGGACAAACAGTTCTTCCGCGAGGCGTACAGCACCGAGCGTGTGTTGAGCGAACTGAGCGAGCAGGCACGCAAATTCGTTGAGTCGGAGTCGCTGCTGGAGACGGTCACCAAGCGGATTGGAGAAACGTTGCATGTGGAGCGGTTGGCCATCTTGCGTCAGCATGAAAACGGCTTCAGCAGCGGCCATCTAGATTTACCTCTTGCCTCTACTACAGTCAAATTGTTGCTCGCCGGCAACAAGCCTCTATCCGTCTTCTTTGATGATCCCGATTCGTGGGTGCATTTAGCCAGCCCTGAAGAGTGTGAATTGTTGCGCACATTGAATGCTCAGGTTTTATTGCCGTTGGCCGGCCGCGAATCGTTGATGGGTGTGATGGTGTTGGGTCCCAAGAAGTCCGAGGAACCGTACTCCGCCACCGATCTGCGACTGTTGCACTCGGTAGCTACGCAGACCGGCTTGACCATGGAAAACAGCCAGTTGCTGGCAACGCTCGCTTCTGAAGCAGTGAAGCGCGAGCGAATTGCCCGCGAATTGGAGATCGCCCGCGAAGTGCAAGAACGGTTTTTCCCGCAGAAGTTTCCAGTGGTGCCGGGCTTGGAGTGCGCCGGCAAGTGCCGGCCGGCGCTGGGCGTGGGTGGCGATTACTTCGATTTCTTGAATCTGCCCGATGGCAAATTGGGAATTGCCATCGGTGACGTTTCGGGCAAGGGCATTTCAGCGGCGCTTTTGATGGCCAGTCTTCGGGCTTCGCTTCGCGGCCAGACGATCGGCGGCACCTCGGAGCTGGCCGGTCTGATGGTGAACATGAATACTCTTGTGTACGAGGCCTCCACTAGCAATCGTTATGCAACATTTTTCTACGGCCAATTCGATCCTCTCACACGTTTGCTGGCGTATGTGAACGCCGGCCATAATGCTCCGGTGATTTTGCGGGGCAAAGAAGTTCTCCCGTTGCCTGATGGCGGGCCCGTGGTGGGGCTACTGCCTCGGGCGGGCTACGTTCAGAGTTCGATCGAACTGCTGCCTGGAGACATCTTGCTGTGCTACACGGACGGGATTAGCGAGTCGATGAACGCTGAGGATGACGAGTGGGGCGAAGAGGAGATGGTTAAGTGCGCGCAGCAACTCACCGCGCTGACAGCGGCGGAAATTATTGATGGCATCATCGCCGAGGCCGATCGCTTCGCCGCTGGGGCGGAACAGCATGACGACATGACACTGCTGGTGATCAAGGTTCGGTAACCGCTCCCTTACGGTCGCGGCTCGGGTAGTGGCGGACATCTTCGCACGGAGCGGCGACCGTAAGGGGGCGGTTTTCCGGATAGATCGCAAGCGGGGAGAGCATAGCTCTCCCCGGCAAAATTTTCCCTACTGCCTGACAGCTGCGGTCTTCGCCCCTTCGGCCAGAACAAGTTGCGCAATATCCCCGAGCGGTGTCCTTGTGCGGCGGCTCATGTGGCGCAGGGTCAGATACGCCTCTTCTTCGGTGATTCCCTGGTCCTTCTGCAGCTTTTCCTTCGCCTTATGTAACAATTGGCGAGCGTTGAGTTGTGAGCGGATGTCATCGATGGTGCTGCGGAGTTCGTCAGTAAATTTGATGGATTCCGACACACGGTTAACATGTGCAGCGATCACATTGGCGGATTCTTCATCCAGCAACAAGCCTCGTGCGCGGTCGGAAATTTTCTGGTCAGCCAGTTCTATATGCAGTGCCGAGATTTCCGAAACCAGATTGTCATAGGAGCGAATCTTCTTTGCCAGGGCCAGCACGGGTCCAAGAGACTTCGAGGCTGTGTTGATCTTTGCAAGAAGAGTTTTGGAAACCCCGGCGGTTCCCGATGGGCGGACACAGAGGATCCCTGCAACGGCACCGTCGTTTTCAACTGGGAAAATGTGGAGCTTCTCATCTTCGCCTCCGAGCAAAGTCAATTGCCCGGTGTCGATGTTTTGGGTATTCACGGGAAGTTCTTCCGCCCATTCCGCGAGTGAAGTCTCTCCTACTACTCCGCACAACTGCAAGCGGTTGGCTTTTTCTCTCAGTTCGTACAGGGCTATGGACGCGCCTCTTTCGCCTTGGATCGACGATGAAAGCAGAATTTGGATACTACGGCTCAGATTCATAATTTTGTCTTTTTGCTGGTGTTGGCCGACAGGGGCAACTCCTCCGAATTTTACTGTCTGCTTCCCCTGCTGCTTTTTTAGAATGTGGCTTGTTTAAAATTGGCCGACGCGCCTATGCGCCGGCCCAAGGGGACAAGTTGTTGATGCCACACGTTAAAGGTAACTGAATGTGGTAACAAGTGTATGAAGATCGCATGAACTGATTGTGACGGCCACAGTATTGCGACGGCGAGCTAAGCGTTTCTACTTAATTACTACACAAGTAGAAAACGTGGAAGATTAATCAAAACAATTGACTTGATAAATGTTTTCATGCTGAAAACAAAGGAGTTCTTGTTCATTAAAGATCTTGTAACCACCCACCGGTTTCATGGTAGACTGGGGTTCCGCACGATGATATATTCGCTTCGGAAGTAGGGCGAATTCACACGGTAGGGTCACCGTCGGCTCCCTCAGAAAATGGGAACAGCTTAATTTTTCCACAGGTTGTGGAAAAAATGTGGGAAACGTGCGGGTAAGTGAGACACAAGTAACGGGCATGAATCCTTGGGAACAAATTAAACAACATTTAGCAACAAAGATCAGCACCGAGGGATATCAAAATTGGCTAGCGAAAACTGAATACAGTCAGGCGGATGCGAACACTATCTGGGTTCAAGTCCCGAATGAAGCGGCCAAGGAATGGATTGAGGAGGAATATGGAGACTGGGTACAAGCTGCGTTAACCGAACTTCGCCTTCCGTTCCAAAAGGTCTCATACGATGTAGCGCACGTTCTTGAAAACAAGAAATCGCTGGATCTGAACCCGCAAAACGGCGGGCACGACATCCAGTTCGGCAACCCGGTCAACCTGCTGAACCCGAAATTTACGTTTAACAGTTTTGTAGTAGGTTCCTGCAACCAGTTCGCCCACGCCGCTGCAAAAGCGGTTGGCGATGCCCCTGCCCAACGCTATAACCCTCTGTTTATTTACGGCGGAGTGGGAATGGGGAAAACCCACCTGATGCACGCGACCGGCCGCAGCCTTCTCGACAACTTCCGCGGCATGCGCATCGTGTACACCTCCAGCGAACGCTTCATGAATGAAATGATCACCTGCATGAAGCAAGGGCGGATGACTCAGTTTCATCAACACTA
This sequence comes from uncultured Acidobacteriia bacterium, assembly GCA_903881085.1. Lineage (GTDB taxonomy): Bacteria > Acidobacteriota > Terriglobia > Bryobacterales > Bryobacteraceae > CAIRSA01. Next base: position 20,559 of record CAIRSA010000053.1, on the reverse strand, counting down.
CCGCACTGCCGATGCCCTTTTGGTTGACGACGTTCAGTTCCTGGCGGGCAAAGAACGCACGCAGGAAGAGTTTTTTTACACGTTCAACGACCTGTACGATAATCAAAAGCAGATTGTCATCTCCAGCGACTCTCCACCCAAAAACACGCCGGGCCTGGTGGAACGGCTGCGCAGCCGTTTTGAATGGGGCCTGATGGTCGACGTGCAGCCGCCGGATCTCGAAACCAAGATGGCGATTCTCGATAAGAAGGCCGACCAGGAGGGCATTCACCTTCCCGAAGAGGTCCGCATCTTCATCGCTACCAAAACAAAATCCAATGTACGCGAGCTGGAAGGCGCCCTGGTGAAGTTGTTGGCCTATTCATCGGTCACCGGATCTCCTATCAACCTTTCAATGGCTCAACAGGTGCTCAAGCATCTCGTATCAGGCCAGGAGAAGCGCGTCAGCATAGAAGCCATTATCCGTGCCGTGGCGGAGAAGTTTTCCTTACAGCCCGGACAGATCAAACAGAAGTCCAACACACGTCAAATTGCCTATCCCAGGCAGATCGCCATGTACCTGGCGAAAGAGATGACACCTGCCTCGCTGCCTGAGATCGGCCGGGCCTTTGGTGGAAAACATCATACGACCGTAATGCACTCCGTTCAGAAGATTGAGGGCCTGCGCCAAAAAGATCCTGATTTGAACAAAACCATTCAGAGCCTTATCGATTCATTGCATTGAAGTTAACGAGATTTCCACAGCAGGGTGTGGAAACGGGGTTGAGGAATGTTGTGGAGAACTTGCCAGTGGCCAAACGGTCCACCGCTGGTGTCAGGTTTTCCAAAACACCAGGTGACGGGAAGCCTTCTTATTTTGTATAATTTAGGAAGAATTCAACATTTCCACAGCTCCTATGAGTTCGATAGATAAATTAGTAATATCTTTTTACAAGATCTAGTAAGGAAGAGAGGACGTCATGGAGTTCAGCGTTAACAAGTCCGATTTCGTGCGGGAACTCAGCCTGTCGCAGGGAGTCGTTGAGAAAAAGACCACCATACCCATTCTCTCCAACGTGCTCATTGAGGCCGAAGGAGACAGGATCCAGTTGACGGCAACGGATCTGGAGTTGGGTATCCGCTGCAGCTGCGCAGCGAAGGTAAAGAAGGCCGGTACGGGAACGATACCCGTTCGCAAGCTTCTCGACTATGTGCGCTTGCTGCCTGAGGGCGAGCTGCACATCAAGTTTGCTGAGAACCAATGGGCCTCATTGACCTGCGGCCGTTCCAAGACGCGCATCGCCGGCATGTCGCGCGAAAGCTTCCCGGAGTTGCCTGAGATGCCTGAATCGCTGGTTGATATTCCGGTGAAGGCTCTGGCCTCCATGATTTCGAAAACGATCTTCGCCATTTCGAGCGAAGAATCGCGTTTCACCCTCAACGGTGCGTTGATGGTTGTGAAGAACGACGCTCTGGTGATGGTATCGACGGATAGCCACCGTTTGTCGATGGTTGAGTACCCGATGGAGTTTCCCGGTATCGGCAACTCCTATCGCGCGCTGCTCCCTAAGAAAGCGATGGGTGAGATTCTGAAGCTGGCTGCGGAATCCCCGGCCGATGCGACCATGAAGTTCTCCGGTGACGACAACCACCTGTTCTTCGAATTGGGTGGGCGCATGCTGTTGAGCCGCAAACTGACCGGAAACTTTCCTGAATACGAACGCGTATTGCCGAAAGAGCATCCGTACAGCATCAAGTTGCACAAAGAAGATTTGCGGGCGTCGATTGAGCGTGTCAGCCAGTTTGCCGACGAACGTTCGCGCGCTATCCGCATGCAGGCAGTGGCCGGCGAAGTACGCATCCATTCGTCGCTTTCCGATACCGGAGAGAGCGAAGAGAGTTTGCCCGCCGAATACGACGGACCGACCGTGGAAATCGGTTTCAATGCCCAGTACCTGTTGGAATTCTTGAAAGCCGTTGCAGAACCCGATGTGGCGTTCCACTTCAAAGATGCCGGCAGCGCCGGTGAGATGCGGCCCGCAGCGGATGAGCCGACGTATACGTACCGTTACATCGTAATGCCGATGCGCATCTGATTGCGCAGCGGTTGTCTGGTGAGTGATGGGGAAGTAAAGATCGAAAAAGTAAGGATTCCAGTTTGAGCACAAACAACGCAACATACGATTCGACAAGCATCAAAGTTTTGGAAGGCTTGGAAGCAGTTCGCTTGCGGCCGGCGATGTATATCGGTTCGACCAGTGAACAGGGGTTGCACCACCTGGTGTACGAAGTTGTTGACAACTCAGTCGACGAGTCGCTGGCCGGCCATTGCGACCGCATCGAGGTTACGATACGCATCGATAACTCGATCACGGTTGTGGACAACGGGCGCGGCATTCCGGTTGACATGCACGCCGATGAGGGCGTAGCCGCGGCTCAGGTGGTGATGACCAAGCTGCACGCCGGCGGCAAGTTCGATTCCAACTCGTACAAAGTCTCCGGCGGATTGCACGGGGTCGGCGTAAGTTGCGTCAACGCGCTCTCTGAGAAGCTTGAGTTGGAGATCTGGCGTGAAGGCTATACCTGGACGCAAGAGTATTCCAAAGGCATTCCGCTGTGGCCGTTGAAGCGCGAAGGCAAGGCCGGGAAACGTACCGGCACGCAGATCACCTTCCGCCCTGATCCAACCATCATGGATGCTACGGAGTTCAACTTCGACATCCTGGCGCAACGTCTTCGCGAATTGGCGTTTCTCAACAAGGGCTTGACGATCACTCTGGCCGATGAGCGTGTGGATCCCATCAAAACCCATGAATTCCACTACTCTGGCGGTATCGCTGAGTTTATCAGGCATTTGAATCGCGGCAAGCAGGTCCTGCACGAAAAACCAATTTACTTTGAAGGCGACCGCACTCTGCCCAACAACGTAAACCTGGGCATGGAAATTGCGCTGCAGTACAACGATTCGTATTCGGAAACTCTGTTTAGCTTCGCCAACAACATCAACACGGTGGATGGCGGTTCGCACTTGAGCGGTTTCCGCAGCGCGTTGACCAGAACCATCAATGCGGCAGGTACGGCGGCCGGTTTGTTCAAAGACGTGAAAGACAACCTCAGCGGAGAAGATGTCCGCGAAGGTCTCACCGCCGTGATCAGTGTGAAGTTGCCCCAGCCGCAGTTCGAAGGGCAAACCAAGGGCAAGCTCAATAGCGACATTCAGGGCCCCGTTTCTGCTTTCATCAACGAAAAGCTGTCTGAATACTTCGATAAGAATCCGGCGGTGATGAAGAAAATCATCAGCAAGGCGATCGATGCTGCGCGTGCCCGTGAAGCTGCCCGCAAAGCCCGCGATCTGACTCGCCGCAAGGGAGCTTTGGATTCTGGCGGGTTGCCCGGCAAGCTGGCCGACTGTCAGGAAAAAGATCCCCAACGCAGCGAAATCTTCCTGGTTGAGGGTGAATCGGCAGGTGGAACAGCGAAAACAGGTCGTGATCGCCGGTACCAGGCGATTCTGCCTCTCAAAGGTAAGATCCTCAACGTCGAAAAAGCCCGTTATGACAAGATGCTTGGCCACGAGGAAATCCGGTCAATGATTACAGCAATCGGCTGTGGCATTGGCAAGGACGACTTCGACATCGCCAAGCTTCGCTACCACAAGATCATCATCATGACCGACGCAGACGTGGACGGATCGCACATCCGCACACTGCTGCTGACCTTCTTCTTCCGCCACATGCAGGAACTGATCACGCGTGGGCACGTGTTCGTCGCTCAACCGCCGCTGTACTTGTTCAAGCGAGGCAAGAGCGAGAAGTACATCAAGGACGAAAAGGAATACATCAAAGAGATTCTGCGCCGCGCAACAGATAAGATCAGCATTGAAGTTGGCGGAGATGCGGCGAAACTCGAAGGCGGTGAATTGCGTGCCTTCCTGCATAAGCTGGACGACATGTTGCAGATCTCTGTGCGTGTTTTGCGCCGTTTCCGCGACCCGCGCGTGGTTGAGTTGGCGATGAACCCCGATCTGAAGATCGATACCAAAGCCGATTTTGCTGAGAAAGAAAATCTCGAGCCGCTCGTCGCGAAGATGAACGAAATGAAGATCCCCGCCACGCTGGTGCAGGACGAAGAGCACTCGACGTGGAAGATCGGCTATTTCGATATCACCAACATGCAGCGCTGGATCGGCGTCGATTCGCTGCAGCAGCCCGAGTACAAAAAGCTCCGCATCATCACCAAAGATGTGGCTAAGTACAATCGTCCGCCGTTTGTAGTAGTGAAGGATTCCAACCGCGACACGCTGGAAGATTGGAAGACTTTGCTCGCCTACGTGAAGAACGAAGGCATGCGCGATGTAACCGTACAACGCTACAAAGGTCTCGGCGAAATGAATCCGGAACAGTTGTGGAGCACCACCATGAACGCGGAATCCCGCACTTTGCTGCGGGTTGATCTGCGCGACATTGTGGAAAGCGATGAGATCTTCTCAACCCTAATGGGTGAAGATGTCGAAAACCGGCGCAAGTTCATCGAAGACAACGCGCTGGATGTCCGCAACCTAGACGTCTAAGGATTCCAAATTCCTGGCGGTGCACTACGCGGCGCCAGGAACCCCACCCCGGTAGTACATTCCGCCGAACCCACCTCAGTCACGGCTACGTGCTATTTTTACGCGTTGCTGGTCAGAGACTGAATTCAGCCAGGCATGAAAAAAGGGGTGGGCGCGATGCCCACCCCTTCGGTTGTAGAACAGCTTAACGCGCCGAACGGCGGCGCAACATGCCTGCGATTGCAAGCCCAGCGCCAACCATGGCAAACGTGGCCGGCTCAGGAGCGCTGGTATCCGTGACTGCGCCCTGGATGGAGGTCTGGCCAATAGGGTTGCCAACGGTCGGTGCGACCAGGCCAAGGGTGGGGTTCAGTACTTGATACGTGAATGACTGTCCGCCGCCAGCAATCACTACGCCAGGGAGAGTGCCGAAGCCGGTGGTAGTATTGTTGGGGGACCACGTGAGGATAGCGCCCGAATTGTTGGTAGAGATGGAACCAGAAATACTACCTATCGGCAGCGTACCGCTAGCACCAGGAGGCGTGGAATTTACGTTGATGGTAAGCCTTAGGCCTGTAGCGCTAACGGATGTGCCGGTGCCTGTTGTGACGATATTGCCCAGGTTGATGATGCTGGGGGTAACAACACCCGAGCCGGAGCCGGTGTTATAAGAGAAGGTGATACCGCCGATAGATACCTGAGAGGACGTGTTCTGGCTGCAGCCAGCAACGCCGTTGCAGCTAAGCGTTGAACCGGTTGTGTTGTAATTAATGGTGCCGGCCGCTGCGGTGATAGCCATCGTGCTAGCAAAAATGGTGAGTGTGAGTAGTGTTTTCATTGTTCTGTAGTTCCCTCCGGCACACTTTTGGTGTACCAAGACTGTCTTGATTCAAGTCAGGATAGCACTTTTGTCCCGACGAAGGAATACCAAATGATCTCCACAACAATAGTAAAGCTCCTACTCTGGCAACAGCAATTGCATGGATCACCGGGCCTAGGCTGTGCGCCGCGCATGTTATCCTAAAGGTTTCCCCCTCTCGGGTTGGCCCATGCGAAATCTGAACTACACAACAGCGAGCGGGATTGTTGTCACTCGTCAAGTATCGAAGGTCCCCTTCAAACGGGGTCTGAAACATGTGCTTCGCGATCTGGACCGATTCCGCGGATTTTACCTTTCTTCTGGCTATGAGTTTCCAGGACGGTATTCGCGTTGGGATATCGCCTCCATTTGCCCCCCACTTGAGATCATCGCCCAGGGGCGGATGGTCGAATTCCGCATTCTGAACGAACGCGGCGCTCGCCTGTGCGGCATGCTGCAGAAGGTTCTGGCCCTGCATCCTCACTGGGAGTCATTCGGTGAAGCCAGCTTCGGATTAGTAGGCAAATTGAAGCCCTTGCCGGCGCTGTTTCCTGAAGAGGAACGCAGCAAGCAGCCTTCAGTGTTTTCTATTCTGCGAGCTCTGGTAACGGAGTTCCACAATGACAAGGATTCACGCATCGGCCTGGTTGGAACGTTTGGCTACGATTTGTTGTTCCAGTTCGACCCCATCCAGTTAAAGCTTCCCCGCGGCGAACGTAAGGACCTGCATCTTTTCTTCTGCGACGAGATCTACTACATGGATCGTAAGAAGGAGATCATTGAGCGCTATCAGTGGGACTTCACGCTCGATGAGGTATCCACCGCTTCCCTGCCCCGCACGAGTGCGGAGATTGCCCCCGCTGCGGATGTGGAGCCCGGCCCGGTCACCAGCGACCACACTGCCGAAGAGTACATGGCCAACGTGGAAGCCGTGCGCGGCGGCATGAAGCAGGGCGACTTCTACGAAGTGGTGTTGCGCCGCAAGTTCATCACGCCGTACTCCGGCAGCGCGGCAGACCTGTTCAAGAAGATCCAGATTGCCAGCCCCTCTCCCTACGAATTCCTGATGCAGTTTGGCGAAGAACAGCTTGTAGGCGCTTCGCCCGAAATGTTCGTTCGTGTGGAAGGCAGGCTGGTCGAAACCTGCCCCATCTCTGGCACGGCCAAACGTACCGGCGATCCGCTAGTCGACGCCGAGAATATTCGCGCTCTACTCAACTCCACCAAAGAAGAGTCCGAACTCACCATGTGCACGGACGTTGACCGCAACGACAAGTCGCGCGTCTGTGTTGCGGGTTCCGTGGAAGTAATCTGGCGGCGGTTGATCGAATCCTATGCGGGCCTGTTCCACACGGTGGATCACGTTGTCGGCCAGTTGGAACCACGCTTTGACTCGCTTGACGCATTCCTTTCCCACATGTGGGCCGTCACAGTGATCGGCGCACCAAAGAAGGCAGCTGCCCAAGCAGTAGAGAATCTGGAAAAGGACGCCCGTGGCTGGTATGGCGGCGCGGTTGGCATGTTGTCGCTGAATGGCGATATCAACACGGGTATTTTGATCCGCACCGTTTATTTGAAGGACGGCCAGGCCAGTTATCCCGTGGGCGCAACGCTGCTCTACGATTCGGTCCCGGCGGCCGAAGAAGAAGAGACGCGCATCAAAGCGACCGGCTTCTTCCGCGTGATGGAAGGCGCCGCGAAACAGACCGCTTCCAGTGGACGCGTGCAATCAGGCAAGGGCGTGAAGATGTTGCTCGTCGATAACGACGATTGCTTCATTCAGACGCTCGCCAACTATGCGCGGCAAACCGGCGCCGAGGTAATCACCTATCGCGCCGGTGCTCCGCACGAACTGATTGAACAGATCGCCCCTGATGTGATTTTGATTTCCCCTGGTCCGGGCCGCCCAGCCGATTTCGGTGTGCCGGATCTCGTCCGCTTTGCGGCAAGCAAAGGCATACCAACATTCGGTGTCTGTCTCGGCCTGCAAGGAATTGTAGAGGCGTTCGGCGGCGAATTGAATGTGTTGGATTATCCGATGCACGGCAAGCCTTCCATGGTGCGGCACCGGAACATCGGCGTGTTCGAAGGCCTGCCTGAGCAGATCAAGGTGGGCCGTTACCATTCGCTATACGCGAACCGCGACACCTTCCCGGCGTGCTTGGAAATCACTGCGGAATCGGAAGACGGCATCATCATGGGAGTGCGGCATCGTGAATTGCCGATTGAAGCCGTGCAGTTCCACCCGGAAAGTTTACTCAGCTTTGACGGCGAATGCGGCCTGCGCATAATCGAAAATATGATCCGGATATACTCCAAATGCGAGCGGGCATAATTATCTTCGTTTTGAGCGTGGTGCTTACGTGTGCGTTCATCATTGATTTTTGTGCCGTCGTTTACGGCTGCGGATGCCAGTCGTGGTGGAAGGCCTCTGCCGATCACTGCAACATTCATAACCCAACTGGCAAACACTGCCCGTGGTGCACGCATGGAGGCTCCGGTTTTGTGATTGGCGCGCTGGGTATTTTTGGTGCTCAGGGATGGTTCTGCTTCGGCAAGCGGACGTGGGGCTGGCCGAAACGGCTGCTGGCATCGCTACTCTCATTTCCGGTGGTTGGTACTATTGCGGCTGTAATCGTCGGATTGTGGCAGGGGTACTGGTCCTAAGGGTAATTGCCGAGATGTCATTAGATATTTATACTAGTTTGAATGATCGACATCTCGGACATCATCTACATTCTGTTTCTGGCGATCTGCGTCTGGCTGGCGATCAATTGGGAAGACAGCGGCGGTGGTGGTGGCCACAGGTCGCGTCTTCAATCCGCAAGTGCCGCGTAATCGACTTTTTCGCACTGCCGAGCTACTTGTCTTCAGCCCGCGTGGGGCAGATTGGCAATCTGCGGGCGAGTGGTACTCGCCCTTCCTCAGCTAACTTAGTGCTTAAAGGCGAGAGGACCGCTGCGTAACATGCCCCACGTCATAGTCATTGGCGGAGGCTTAGCCGGACTCGCAGCAGCCGCGGCACTTGGAGACTCCGGTTACCAGGTAGATCTCTACGAAGCACGCCCCTTCTTAGGCGGGCGTGCCACATCCTACACCCTGCCTAATGCGGAATCGGTCGACAACTGCCAGCACATTCTCCTCAACTGCTGCGTGAACCTGTTAAATTTCTACGAGCGGCTAGGCGTGCGCTCCAAAGTAGAGTTCCACGGCGAGATTCCATTCATGGAACCGGGCGGCCGCGTCTCCGTCCTCAAAGCCGGCATGTTGCCAGCCCCCGCCCATTTCACTGGTTCCTTCATAAAGCTAAAATTCCTTGATTGGCCGGACAAGATTGCCGTCGGCAAGGCGCTGCTCGCGCTGCGCAGCGAATACGGCAAGCGCGGCGATCTCGAAAACATTTCCATGCTCGATTGGTTGCGCGAAAAGAAACAAACGGAACGCGCCATCGATCGCTTCTGGCGCCCCGTTCTGGTAAGCGCCATCAATGAAGAGTTGGATCGCATGGCAGCCTCGCACGGCTTTCAGGTCTTCTGGCTTGGCTTTCTTGCCACCAACGAATCCTACCAAATGGGAGTGCCTTCCGTGCCCCTTGGTCAACTGTACAGCTCCGCGCAGTGGCGCAGGCTTGGCAACGTAACCATGCAGTTCCGTGCCTCCGTCGAGCAGTTGGATCCGCAGCGCGGCGCGTTAATCGGCGGGGAGTGGCGCACAGCCGATGCCTACGTAAGCGCCGTGCCCTTTGAACGAATTGGCGCGCTGGCGCCAGGCCTCGAAATCGACGTGTCCATGTTTGAGCATTCGTCCATCACGGGCGTACACTTGTGGTTCGATCGCCCGGTGACGGACCTGCCGCACGCCGCGCTGCTCGATCGCAACATGCAATGGTTCTTCAACAAAGGTGACGGCAAGTATTTGCAACTGGTGGTGAGCGCCTCGAAACAGCTGCTGGAGATGGGCCGGCCGGAGATCATTGAACTGGCCGTGAAGGAACTGGCCGACTTCCTGCCCGCCGTGAAGACCGCGTCGCTGGTGAAAGCGCACGTTGTGAAAGAGGTCCGCGCGACGTTTTCCGCCCTGCCCGGTCTTGAGCAAAGTCGCCCGCTGGCGGCAACGAAATGGCCGAATGTATTCCTTTCCGGCGACTGGACCAGGTCCGGTTGGCCTGCCACAATGGAGGGCGCCGTACGCAGTGGATACCTCGCCGCCGAGGCTGTCAGCGGGAAGCGCTTCCTGATTCCCGACATTGCATGAGATAATTACTACGCTATGCTGTCTCGAATTTCATTTCTGCTTTTGTTGAGCCTGCCTCTCGCTTTTCAAGCGCCGGCGGCCACTCCCATGACGAAGATCCGCGTGGAAGTCCGCAATTCCGTGGACAAGCCAGTGGAGCGCGCCTCGGTGATCATCACGCTCGACAAGGGCCGCTCTGTTGTCAAGCTTGGTAAGAAGGATCGCACTCATTGGGAGATGCGCACCAACCAGGAAGGCGTCGCCGCCATTCCCGCGCTGCCGCAAGGAACCTTCCTCATCCAGGTCATCGCCAAGGGCTACCAGACCTACGGCCAGAATGTGGAAGTGAAGGAAGAAGAAAAGACCATCGAAGTAAAGCTCAACGCACCGCAACCGCAATATTCCGCCCACTGATGCTTGCCTTTCTTGCCGCCGCGTCCGTGCTTGCTCAGATGGAGCAGGTGATGGGCCCGTTGCCGAAGAATGATCACGCCGCCCCTGAGGTGGTTGTGATTGAGGAAGTCCGGCTTGAAAAGTACACGCGGCGCAAGATTACTTTTCTGGCTGAGCCGGGCGACGCGGTTCCAGCCTGGCTGTTGATTCCCCACCAACGCGCGAAACGATCCGCCGCTGTATTGTGCCTGCATCAAACCACAAAGATCGGTAAGGATGAGCCCGTCGGTCTCGGCGGCAAGCCGAATCTTCGATATGCGCAGGAACTGGCCGAGCGCGGTTACATTACTGTGGCGCCCGACTATCCCAACTTTGGCGATTACAAAATTGATGTCTACGCCAAGGGCTATCCCAGCGCCACCATGAAAGGTATTTTTAACCACATTCGGGCCGTGGATCTGTTGGTATCCATGCCCGAAGTGGACCCCAAACGGATCGGCGTGATTGGCCACTCCCTGGGTGGACACAATGCCCTCTTCGTGGCGGCGTTTGATCCGCGCATCAAAGCCGTGGTTACCAGCTGCGGCTTCACTTCGTTTGCAAAATACTATAAAGGTGATCTGAGCGGCTGGAGCCATAAGGGCTACATGCCGCGCGTTGCGGAGTTGTACGGCAAGGACCCGGCCCGCATGCCTTTCGATTTTCCCGATGTCTTGAACGCAATCTCACCGCGCGCCATCTTTATCAATGCTCCCTTGCATGACGCGAACTTCGACGTGTCAGGCGTTCGCGATTGCGTGGCCGCCATGAAGACTCGGAAACGCGTTGTGGTGGTGCATCCCGATTCCGCGCACGACTTTCCAACGGCGGAAAGATTGCGGTCGTATCAGTTCCTTGATCATCAATTGAAGTAAACATGGCAGACAACAAATTTAACGAACCGCGCATCGCACTCAACCGGATCTACACCAAGCAGGGCGATACGGGAGAAACCAGCCTGGTGGGTGGGCAGCGGGTCCCTAAGGACGCTCTTCGCATCGAATGTTACGGCACCGTGGATGAACTGAACTGTTTCACCGGCAGAGCTGCCGTATTGGCCGCTGAGCTTCCCAGGATGCAGGCAATTCTTGTCCGCGTACAACACGAGCTGTTCAATCTCGGTTCCATCCTGGCAACGCTGCCGGAAGACGTTCACCCCAAACAACCAACTGTGACATCTGTAGAAGTAGAAAAACTGGAAGCTGAAATGGACTCCATGAATGAGGATCTGCAGCCGCTTCGCAGTTTCGTTTTGCCCGGTGGTACTATGTTATCCGCCGAACTGCACGTTTGCCGTACCGTGTGCCGCCGCGCGGAACGCCTGCTTGTCAGCCTATCGCACCATGAGGAAGTACCCTCGGAGGCTGTTAAGTATTTGAATCGATTAAGCGACGCCTTCTTTGTCTGGAGCCGGTGGGTGAATTTTACAACAGGCGTGAAAGAGGTGTTGTGGCAGCCGAACCACGCTGCCTCCGGGCAGGACTAGTCCTGGGTCCTGTAGTATCAGCGGCTGAGTGACGCAATGCGTGATAAACGTAACACTCGGAAGCGATGAATTGTGACAATAAATTACATGTAGGCGTTCTCGGTACCGGTCTGCCAGCCCTTTTTGCAGCTCAGTTGATTGAAAAAGCAGGACATAGCGCGACAGTTCTGGACAGTGACTGCGGCTACGTCCGGTTGGGCAGGACGTTTCCCTACGGTGGAGGGCGCTTTGATCAATTCGTCCAGACCGTCAGCGTTGACGATGCGGAAGTCTACACCCTGGTCAAAGCATTAGGAGTGGAGCCGGTTTTACAGCCGCACAAAACTCCACGCGCCGGTCTTTCTTGGCTATGGAGCAAGAATCCGAAGACTGCCACCGCCGTCGGCTTGTCACAGGCCTTGGAGTTGGCACTGCGTGACCGGCTGCAAGTGGAACAAGTTGTGCAGGTTGTTGACCTGATGGAGTTCGATTACAGCATTGAACTGCGCACCCGGGAAGGCCGCCGCCAATTCGATGCCATCGTAACCACGGTTCCTCTTGAGGAACTGGATGAGATGGCGCGTGGGCTGATTGCTCAGGATCTTCCACGTAGCCAGGCCCGCCACCGGACACTGGTCAGCGTCGTCTTTATCTCGACGGTGCCACTCCTAAAGAAATACGCTACGTTTGTAGAAAACAGCAGCTTACCATTCACCTGCGTGTCCTCAGTGACCAATCCGGAATCCGGGCTAACTGCCATCAATGTAAGCGGTTGCAGCGAAGCACCGGAGATGGAATTGAAAATCCTGGCAACACGCTTTCTGTCTGAGAAGTTTGGAGAGTTCCAACCTTCCTGCGTAGAAGCGGTACGAGTCTTTCAATCTTCTGAACGAATCCCCGTATATCCTTTGAACGAGAAAGTGGAGCCGATTCCCGCCCGCGTAGGCGAAGGCCGGCTGTTCCTCGCATCAAGGGAATTGGGTTACGGCAGGCCGGTTTCCATGAATACCGACCTGTTTCTAGCGCGAAAAGCTGTGGAAGCCTTCCTGGAATGTGCTCCTACTTTTGTTTGCGGCGCGCGACCAGCCGCACTCGCCGCCGCACGATAGCACCGGCGCTGAACGACTCTTCCATGATTTCCGCCTGCTCCTGCTGGTGGCGCTTCAACGAACCCGGCGCTGGGCTGGCGCTTTCGTTGCGTCCAACATAGCGCAGTATGCGTTTGCTCGGGTCAAGCACTGGCTGCAGATTTTCCTGGACGAACCGCCACGGGCCCATGTTTCTCGGTTCTTCCTGAACCCAAACGATTTCGGCCGTTAGTGGATAGCGGAACAACACGTCCTGGAGCTCCGACTTGGGGAACGGATAGATCTGCTCCAGACGGACAATGGCGACGTTTTCCGCGCCGCGTTCGTCTCGTGCTGCCAACAGTTCCCAGTAGATCTTGCCGGAGCAGATCACTACCCGCGTGATGCGATCGGAGGCGGACAGGTTCTGTTCGCCGATGACTTCGCGGAAACCGCCCTTCACCAAATCATCAATGGTTGAGACTGCCTTGGGATGGCGCAGCATGCTCTTCGGAGTGAAGACGATCAGCGGCTTGCGCATTCCGCGCCGGTCTGGTCCGCCGAACATCTGACGCCGCAGCACGTGGAAGTATTGCGCTGGCGTGGAGCAGTTTACCACTTGAATATTGTTTTCCGCGCAAAGAGTGAGGAAGCGCTCGATCCTGGCGCTGGAATGTTCCGGGCCCTGACCTTCCTGGCCGTGCGGCAACAACAACACGAGTCCGGAGGGCTGCCCCCACTTCGATTCCGCCGCCACAATGAACTGATCGATCATGATTTGAGCGCCGTTGACGAAGTCGCCGAACTGCCCTTCCCACAAAACCAGAGTCAGCGGATCGGCCACACTGTAGCCGAACTCAAAACCCATCACGGCGTATTCGCTCAGGCTGCTATCGTAGACATCGAAACGTGCCTGATCCGCGGAGAGGTGTTTCAACGGAACGTAGCTTTCACCGGTTTCGCTGTCCACATATTCCAGGTGACGTTGCGAGAATGTTCCGCGTCCGCTATCCTGGCCGCTCAGCCGGACCGGCGTGCCTTCCAGCACCAGACTGCCGAAGGCGAGAGTTTCGCCCATCGCCCAGTCGATTGGCCCGCCATTGAGAACTTCCTTCCGTTTATCGAGGAAGCCCTTCAGTTTGGGGTGAACCACAAAGCCTTCGGGGAAGGTGGTCATGCCGTTCACGATCTGCTTGATGTGATCGAGATCGACCGCGGTATGTGGGCAGTAGGTGCGAACCACCTCTTCGCTGACTGCACTCAGTTCCTGGTATTCATAACGTTCTGAGTTTTTCTTTGCCAAGTCGAAAGCATCGGACAAACGCCCGGTGACTTCCCTCTTCATCTTTTCGATTTCGTCGGTGCTGAGAACCTTTTCACGCAGCAGGCGGTCCGCGTAAATATTCGGTACCGATTGATGTGCTCGAATTTTGCGATACAACAGAGGTTGCGTGTAGCTCGGATCGTCCGTTTCGTTATGGCCGTGGCGGCGATAACAGAACATGTCGATCACCACGTCTTTCTTGAACGTCTGGCGGTAATCGAAGGCCAACTGCGTCACACGGATGCAGGCTTCCGGGTCGTCACCATTTACGTGAAAGATGGGAGCCTGAACCATTCTCGCTACATCTGTAGAATACGGTGTGGAGCGCGCTTCGTCGGGGCCAGTGGTGAAACCGATCTGGTTGTTGATGATCAGGTGGATGGTCCCGCCGGTGGTGTAACCATCGAGTTGTGAAAGGTTCAGCGTTTCCGCCACAACGCCCTGGCCGGCAAAGGCCGAATCGCCATGGATCAGGAAGGGGATAACGCGTTCGCGCCGGATGTCGCCCAGGCGGTCCTGTTTGGGGCGCACGATACCTTCCACCACCGGGTCCACAGCTTCCAAGTGGCTCGGGTTCGGAGCAACGGAGACAACAATTTCACGGCCCGCGGTGGAGCGGCGCAGACCGCTGGCGCCGAGGTGATACTTCACGTCGCCGGAGCCTTGCGTGCTTTCCGGGTCGACGTTGCCTTCGAATTCGGTGAACAGTTGCTGGAAGGGCTTGCCGACAATGTTGGTCAGAACGTTCAAGCGGCCGCGGTGGGCCATGCCCATAACGATTTCGTGTACGCCGGTGTTGGCCGAGCGCTCGATCAATTCATCGATGATTGGAATCGCCGATTCCGAGCCTTCCAGTGAAAACCGCTTGTGTCCGACGAAGCGGGCGTGCAGGAAGTGCTCAAACGATTCGCCTTCAATCAGCCGGTGCAGAATACGGGCGCGCGTAGGACGGTCGAGCGGCCAGTTATTGGCCGTCGGTTCCATATGTTGTTGCAGCCAGGTCTTCTGCTCCGGATGCTGAATGTTCATGTATTCGCAGCCGATTTTTCCGCAGTATGTCTGCCGCAGCGTTTCCAGAATCTCGCGCAGCGTGGCTACCAGGTGCGGTGCACCTTCGCCAATCGCCTGGCCGAGATTTCCTGTGATGAATTCGCGGTCGAGATCCCAGATGGTCAGGCCGTAGTGCGACGGGTCGAGTTCAGGGTGATAGTTCGGTTCAGAGCCCAGCGGGTCGAGATCGGCGATCAGATGGCCGCGCACGCGGTATGCATTGATCAGCTGCAGAACCGCCGCTTCTTTTACAACTTCCGCGGTGCGAATGCCGCTGCCTGCATAGCTGCGTGCCGTCTGGCGATCTGCTTCCCAGCGCACGGGCTGGTGCGGCATGCGCAGGTCCATGAAGATCGATTCGTAGAAACCATCCTCGCCCTGCAACAAGCCCTGCAGCCGGCCGAGGAACATGCCGGATTCTGCCCCTTGGATGATACGGTGGTCGTACGTACAGCCAACCGTCATTACTTTGCTGATACCGAGCATGGCGCGCAGTTCCTGCGTTACGCCCATGTATTCAGCGGGGAAATCGATGGAGCCGGTGGAAATGATCGCGCCCTGGCCGGGCATCAGGCGCGGAACGCTGCCGATGGTGCCAACGGTGCCGGGGTTGGTGAGCGAAATGGTGGTGCCCTGGAAATCGGCCAGCACCAGTTTGCCGGTGCGGGCGCGAGCCACCAGATCGTCAAACGCGTTTAAATACTGCTGAAAGTTCATCGCGCCGGCGTTTTTGATGTTGGGCACAACCAGCGAACGGCCGCCATCGCGGTTGGCGATATCGACGGCGATGCCAAGGTTCACTTCGTTGCGCACCAGGCGGAACGATTCACCGGCGTTCTCAGCGAAAGCGTGGTTGACTGTGGGGAACTGATGCAGCGATTTTACGATCGCCCAGCCGATCAGGTGAGTGTAAGAGATTTTGCTCAACCCGAGCAGGGTGCGGTGCTGATTGATGATGCGGCGGTTTTCGTCGATGACCTTGACGGGAATCACGCGCTGCGATGTGGCCGTGGGAACCGCGAGGCTGGCCATCATGTTCTCGGCCAGGCGCAGGGATTGGCCGCGTAAGGGAACCAGTTGTTCCGAGGGGCCTACTTCCAGGGCTTTGCCGTTTGCGGCGACCTGTTTGGGGGCCGCGGGCTGAACGGATTTCGGTGCGTCGTTAGCGGCCGGTGTTGTTGAAACTTCTGGCGCCGGAGCAGGTGCCGGGGCTGGAGTTGGAGCCGGAGTAGGCACGGAAACCGGCACTGGCGCGGGAGCCGGAGTTGCGGCTTCAGCCGGCACTGGGGCTGGCACTGTCGTGGGCTTCGTTTCAGTAACGGGAGCGGCCTTTACTGGTGCGGGCTGGGGGGCCGGCTTTGCATCCGTGTCGGATGAGGTGAAAACGTCTTTCCAACTCTCATCGACCATCTTGCGGTCATGCAAATACTGCTGGTAGAGCTCTTCTTCGAGCCAACTATTGATACCAAGGTTAGGACTGCTTTGTTCCGGCATACTGTTTGAGTGTTTTTCTTATGCAGACGCGCACCAATGCCTTGTTAGCGGCTGGCTGGGCGCTCCTATTTATGATAGCGTACAACCTGTTCGGTCACCCAATCGGTGAGGATCGAGGATTCGGCCGTTGCAAGCAAAGGCGCGCTCTCTAAAACTGTATTGACAAAATTTTCCACACAAGGAAAATGCAAATTTGAATGGCGCGGAATCAGCTCTGTCTTTCCGCCGTAGCTAAGTTCCGGTCCGTTGAGCGGGCTGAGGTCGATTTCGCCGTCTGTTCCGATGATGCGGAACTCGTCGCGCACGATGCGCGAGTGCCACCGCACGTCCACAATTCCGCGGACTCCGTTGGGGTAATCGACCAACACTGTCGCGTTGTCCTCAACTGGCCGATCATGCACCACGTTGGACATATGCCCCACCGCGCGCGAAGGGGTGCCGAAGAAATAGTTGAGCAGGTCGATGCGGTGGCTGGCGATGTCGTACAGCGGACCGCCGCCCGACATGGCCGGGTCGAGAATCCACGTGCGGTTTTTCGCTTCGTCATTGAACCAGTCGTGCGCGCTAAGGTAGGCTTGCACTGGTTTCCCGATCACTCCGTCGGCGATCAACTGCTTTGCGCGCTGAATTTTCGGATAGGTACGGCGATAGTAGGCGATGCCCAGTGTGCGGCCGGTTTCCTTCTCTGCCGCAACCATGGTTTGCGCCTCGGCCAGGTTGAGAGCCACCGGCTTTTCGCAAAGCACATTCTTTCCAGCGCGCAGCGACGCGATACTTTGCGGTGCATGCAGCGCGACCGGCGAAGCAACATAGACGGCGTTGATATCCGGCGATGCGAGCGCCTCGTCCAGGGAAGTGTAGACCGCCGCTTCGGGATAGAGCGATCCTTTTTCCGGGTTCCGCGTCAGAATGCCCGCCAGGCGGCTGCGCGGCTCTGCTTGAATCGCGGGGATCACACGTTTTGTGGCGATGTCGCCGATGCCAATGACTAACCAGTTGACCATAGAGATTTCGATACTATCATGTCATTGATGGCCCAACCTCCGCAGAGCGACAACTTGTTCGCGCAATTCCGCGCCGTGATCCGCCGCATTCCCAGGGGCAAGGTGATGACCTATGGTGACGTGGCCAAGGCCGCAGGCAAGCCAGGCTACGCCCGTCAGGTTGCCTGGGCCCTGCATGCCTCAGGCGGAAAGTTGCCGTGGCATCGAGTGTTGGGGTCGGGCGGTAAGATCTTGCTAACCGGCGAATCAGCAATAGAGCAGCGCACGCGGCTGGAGTTGGAAGGGGTGGAATTCCGCGGGTCCAAAGTGAACTTACAGCAATGCGGTATAAAGGCAGACTAATGTTCATCTGTGTCCATCTGTGTGCATCCGTGGTTAATAGTCTTGAGAGTATTTACCCTAAACGAGCACCATGAAATTAACCACGGATGCACACAGATGCACACAGATGTAATACAGAGCCTTAGAGCTACAACCATTTGCTGCCCGCCAGCGTCGGCTTATACTCCTCCAAATAGGCAAACGCCTCAGCCGCCGTATCGGCAAAGTGATACAACACCGCCGACTCCGGCTTCGCAAACTTTTCCTCCAACAAGTGCTCGAGAAACTCGCGCAGCTTGTCATAAACATTCCGCGTGTTCAAAAAAACGATTGGCCGCGAGTGCAGCTGCAGCTGTTTCAGCGTCAGCACCTCGAACACCTCTTCCAGCGTTCCAAACCCACCGGGTAAAACCAGAAACGCATCCGCCCGGTGATCCATGGCCGCTTTGCGCTCCCGCATATCTGCCGTAACAATCAGCGCATCCAGATTCTCATGAGCAATACCGCGCCGGCGAATATACTCTGGAATCACGCCGGTCACGCGGCCGCCGGCTTGTTTTACTGAGTCTGCAATGACGCCCATCAAACCGGCGTTGGTTCCGCCATAGACCATGTCCCAGCCGTTGGCCACCATGCCGACGCCAACCTCCCGGGCCGCTTCAACGTATTCGGGCGCGAGCGCATTGCTCGATGAACAGTAGACGCAAAGAGTCCTTGCCATGTCCTTCCATAGTACAATCGCTAGAAATGAAGCTGTTGATCTTCTCCGATATTCATAGCGATCTGCGCACGCTTCATCGTCTAATGGAGACGGAAGCCGACTACTACATCGCCGCTGGCGATCTGGTCAGTTGGGGGCGCGGATTGGACGCAGCCGGCGAGGTGATGAAACCCAAGGCGGACAAGGTCTGGGTGATTCCCGGCAATCACGAATCCGTGAGCGACATTGAACAGTTTTGCGCAAAATTCGCGTTCAACAACCTGCACGCGAATTCTTTCGAAGCCGATGGTTTTCATGTAGCGGGCCTTGGCTGTTCCAACCCCACACCATTCAACACCCCCGGCGAATACAGCGAGGGGGAGTTGAGCACACGGCTACAAGCGTTCGCCGAATTACGCCCGTTGATCCTGGTTTGCCATGCTCCTCCGAAAAACACCCCACTCGACCGGGTGAAGGACGGCCTGCACTTTGGCAGCGATAGCGTAGGCCAGTTCATCGCCGCCAATCAGCCCGTCCGGTTTTTCTGCGGACACATCCATGAAGCCGAAGGCATCACCGCGAAGCTTGGCGAAACCGTTGGACTGAACGTTGGAAAGCGCGGCTTTCTGCTCGATCTTGCTACACTGAAGCGATGACGTTTGAAGAGCTCGAAAGGGAATATGGGTCGCTCCGCCAGCAAGCAGACGCTGTGCGGAGCTATCTTTGACGCCCCCGCAAAGAAAGCGGAATTTGATAAGTTAGACGCAGTAATTTCTTCCCCTGATTTCTGGAATCAACCCGAAAACAGTCAAAAAGTGATGCAGGAGCGTAAGCGCCTGGAAACCGCTATTGCCGATGAGGCGAAGGTGGCCGCCATGGTGTCTGATATCGACACCCTTTTTGAACTCGGCCGCGAGGGCGAAAGCGTGGAAGTCGAATTGGGCCGCGAGCTCAAAACGCTTTCCACCCGTCTGGAAGATCTGGAAACCGGCATGTTGCTTAGCGGTGAACATGATCACCGCAACGCAATCGTGACAATCCACCCGGGTGCCGGCGGAACCGAAAGCCAGGACTGGGCGGAGATGCTGCTGCGTATGTACATGCGCTGGGCCGAACGCAAGAAATTCGAAGTGGTAGTGACGGACCGCCTGGAAGGCGAAGGCGCTGGGATCAAGTCCGTGACCTTCGAATTGAACGGAGAGAACGCCTACGGGCTGCTCACATCCGAAGTGGGGGTGCACCGGTTGGTGCGCATCTCACCGTTCGACGCCGCCGCGCGCCGCCATACATCGTTTGCGTCCGTGTTTGTGCTGCCTGAAATCGATGACGAAATTGTCATCGATATAAAAGACGATGACCTTCGTGTGGACACCTTTCGCGCATCGGGCGCCGGTGGCCAGCACGTCAACCGTACCGATTCCGCAATCCGTATCACGCACTTGCCCACAAATATTGTGGTGCAATGCCAGAACGAACGGTCGCAGCACAAGAACCGCGCCAGCGCGATGAAGCAGCTGCGCGCCAAGATGTATGAACATGAACTCGCAAAGAAGCGCGCCGAAGATCGCATTCTTGAGGATTCAAAGTTGGGCATCAACTTTGGCAGCCAGATCCGCAGTTACGTTCTGGCGCCGTATCGTATGGCCAAGGACCATCGCACAAAGCTCTCGATCGGCGATGTGGATCGCGTGCTCGAAGGCGACCTCGACCAAATGATGCACGCCTTCCTCGTCTTCCGCAAAACCGGCAAAACGTTTGGCGCCGGCGATGGCAAGGACGATGCCGATTGAGGCGGCGCAATTGCAGCAGGCGGCCGAACTCATTCGCGCAGGCCGGCTGGTTGCATTTCCAACCGAGACGGTATACGGACTGGGTGCTGATGCCTCAAACCCTGAGGCAGTTAGACGAATTTTCAAAGCCAAAGGACGTCCTGCCGATCATCCGCTGATCGTACATATTCCAGCTGTTGAAAATATGACCGACTGGGCTCTGACAATACCGGATGATGCCTTGCGATTAGCAGAAAAATTCTGGCCGGGGCCTTTAGCGTTAATACTGAACAAAAAACCGGACGTGTCACTG
>CAIRSA010000052.1 GCA_903881085.1 uncultured Acidobacteriia bacterium | reverse complement strand
GGTTGATGAGGTGGGGGCAATTGGGGTCAGACAGCCCATTTTCGGCAAAAGCGGCCGGAAAAAGGTGTCAGACCCCAAATGCGACGCCTCGTTCTAGTCACTAATTAGCGACATTAGAGTGCCACTCGCCCCAGATTCAAGTGCTATCTCGCGGTGGCGGGGAGCATGTTGCGGATGGCGGCGATTTTCCAGGTGCCGGCTACTCGCTTCATGATTAGGGTGGTCCACATTTTGCGGGTGTTGGCTTCGGCGCCTACCAGTTCGTAGCGGCCGTCGGCGATGGCTACGTCGGCGGTGAGGAAGCGGACGGATTCTACGGCGATGGTGCGTTTGCCGCTGTTGTTTTGCGAACTGGCGGTGGTGCCTTTGACTACTGCGTCGAGGCCTTTGCGCCATTCGCCGCTGGAGACTAGCTGGTCGGCGTCCTTTGTGAAGAGGGCTTCGGTGGCTTTGGGGTCGATGCGTTCGCGGGCGTCTACGTAGCGTTTGACTACATCGCGGATGGCGGCTTCATCGGCTGGCGATTGGGCTAGGGCTGCGCATGCCAGGGCGAAGGGTAGAAGGCGAAGTGGGGACATATTTTGCAAGTATACTCGGATCCGGTTAGTTACAGTTGGGGGGCGAGTGCCACTCGCCCGCAGAGTGCCACTCTGCCCCACATAGGGCGTGGCTTTCAGGGTTATAATCGCGTATGAATTTCGAAGATGTTTGCGAGTTGGCGCGCGAGTTTCCGGACGTTGCGGGACTTGCTCGAGTCTGCGCGGCGGTTTGTGATTGCGCACGAAAAAGCGCCGCGGAAGCGGAAGGGATTATGAACTTATGAGAATTCTATTGCTATTTGTTTTTTCGCTGTTGGCTAATGGGGCGATTCCTTGGGATTTCAAGGAGCTCTCGAAGAGGCCGGCGGTGCATGAGGCGGTGACGCAGGAGCCGGGCGTGCGTGCGCTGTACTTCGATTCGGTGGCTTGGAAGGGGAAGCCGACGAGGGTGTTTGCTTACTATGCGGCTCCGGCGGGGAACAAGTTGCCGGCGATGGTGCTGATTCATGGCGGCGGCGGGACGGCGTTTGCGGAGTGGGTGCGGATGTGGAACAAGCGCGGCTATGCGGCGATTGCGATCGATACGTGCGGGAACGTGCCGGAGCTGGCGGCGAAGGGCAAAGAGTGGCATCCGGTGAAGAAGCATGGCGAGTTTGGCGGGCCGGAGGGGTGGGGCGGGTTCGATCAGATTGATCAGCCTACGACGGACCAGTGGAGTTATCACGCGGTGGCGGCGGCGGTGCTGGCGCATTCGTTGTTGCGATCGTTTCCGGAGGTGGATGCGCGGCGAATAGGCGTGACGGGGATTTCGTGGGGCGGGTATTTGACGGACATCGTTTCGGGCGTGGATCCGCGGTTCCGGTTTGCGGCTCCGGTTTATGGGTGCGGGTTTTTGGGTGAGGATTCGGCGTGGCTGACGAACTTCGCGAAGATGGGCAAGGAGCGGGCGGCGAAGTGGCTGTCGTTGTGGGACCCTTCGGTGTATCTGGGGCTGGGGAAGATGCCGATGTTGTGGGTGACGGGGACCAATGACTTCGCGTATCCGTTTCCTTCGTTGCAGAAATCGTATCGTTTGCCGCGGGGGCCAAGGACGTTGGCGATCCGGGTGCGGATGAAGCATAGCCATCCGGATGGGGCGATTCCGGAGGAGATCTTTGCGTTTGCGGATTCGTTCTTTAAGAAAGCTACGCCGCTGGTGCGGATTGCGAAGTCAGGCGATGATTGGGTGGAGTTTGGTGGGAAGCGGCGGGTGGTTAAGGCGGAGTTGAATTTTACGAAGGACGAGGGGAAGTGGCAGGAGCGGAAGTGGGAGTCTGTGGGGGCTTCGGTGCGGGGGCGTCGGGCTTCGGGGGTTGTGCCGGCTGGGGCAAAGGCTTGGTATTTGAATTTGTTTGATGAGGCGGGGCTGGTTGTTAGTGGGGAGGATCGGACTGCCCGGTAAGGGGACAGGCACCGGTGTCCGCGCGCTTCGCTTGGGACACGTGTACCTGTCCCCGGAGGGGACGTCCGAGGTCGGGTTTTGTTAGTCGCGGCGGGACATGCCCATCACGATGCGCAGGATGTACCAGAAGAGCAGGGCGATGGAGGCGAAGAGCGAGAGCGACGCGGCTACGTGCTGCGTGGGGTTGTAGCGCAGCAGTACGTTCGATGTGTTGTAGAGAACGGCGGCGGCGGCGAACAGCACCATGACTGCCGAGAAGATCAGGCCGAGCGTGAAGCCGAAGAGGACGCTGCACAGGATGACGCCGAGGGCGATGAAGCTGCCGACTTTCAGCACGCTACCGAGGAACGAGAAATCTTTGCCCATGGTCATGGCGGAGTAGGTGAGGCCTGCGAACAACAGGATGGTCATGCCGGCGGAGGTGATGAGCACTTCGGGGCCTGCCATGTTTACGGCCATGTAGAGGAGCGGCACGAAGATGAAGGCCTCGCCGACGACGTAGAGGCCGAGACCGGCATACTGCATCTGTTCCGACGTGTCGGAGTTGGCCCAGTTCTCAGCCAGGTAAGAGATTCCCATGAAGGCGCCCATGACGATGAGCCACGCGTAGCGGCTGGCGCCGAGCAGTCCGACGAAGGTTTCGGGGATTGCGGTTTGGAACAGGGCTGCTTCTAAGACGATGAACGCCAGAATCGCGCCCGCCAGGTGAATGTAAGTCTTTCGCACGAATGCGGCACGCGTATCGGCTGCCGCGCCTGCAACGCTGAAATTGGTTGCGCCATACATGTTATTATTCATATTGCCTCGATGATACACCAATTGGTTGGATGTGGTAAATCTTACCCGCGTTGCAATTACTTCCTGGCAGCGTTTGCCGCTTGCTTGGGGGCTGTAAAGTCAAGTTGTTCAAAACAGGCCATTTGTGTTTTGGCACGCCCATTGCAATCCTTCTTTGCGAAAGGGCGGTACACAAAAATGGAAAACATGATCAACAACACAGAAAAAAAGTCGCAGAACAAGTGGATCTTCCCGGTTCTGGCGGGCGCAGTTGCACTGTCGCTCGGGATCAACGGCTATCAGGCTATCAACCTACAGGAGCTGCGCCAACAGGTTGGCGGAGTCCACAAACAAGTAGGTGAATTTCGCGAAGGCCTGGCGCGTGTGGATCAAGACTATTCCAATAACATTGGCGCGGTGAAACAGGAAGTGGAGACTGTTCGCACCGAAGCCAAGCACACGGCGATGAGCGTTGGACAGGCCGCCCAATCGGCTGTACGCAAGAACGCGGAGATAGTCTCGAAGCTGGCCAAAGCCTCAGAAGAGAACAACAAGAAGGTGGCCGAGGAGTTGACGCAGGTGAAAGAGTCGACGGAACAGGCGGCTTCGAAGATCACCGATGTTTCGACGGAAGTTGGCGGGGTGAAGACCGAGGTGGCGAGCGCGAAGTCGGAGATCGCGGCTACCAAGAACGACCTGTCGCAGACCATCTCTGACTTGAAGCGCACGAATGGGGACATGGGTGTGATGAGCGGGTTGATCGCCACCAATAGCAAGGAATTGCAGGCGCTGCGCGATTTGGGTGAACGCGAATATTTCGAGTTCAAGATTCCTAAGAACGCCATGCCGCAGCGGGTGGGCGACATTCAGCTGGCACTGAAGAAAAGCGACGCGAAGCGGAACCGGTTCACTGTGGAGGTGACGGCCGATGATAAGCGAATCGAGAAAAAAGATAAGACTGTCAACGAGCCAGTACAGTTTTACGTCGCATCGAAAGCACGGCAGCCGTATGAGATCGTGGTGAATCAGGTCACGAAGGACTCCGTGTCGGGTTATCTGGCAAAGCCGAAGGTCACGGTGGCGCGCAGGTAGCTTCATGCTAAGGGGCGCACTCTCCGGGGGCGGAGGGTGCGCCTTTTTTTGTTTGGGGGGTGGTCGGGGGAAGCGGACTGTAGCCTACTTTCCTTTCTTGTCCTCGCCGCTTAGTTCTATCGGCAAGACACCCTGCTCGATGATTATTTCATAATTCTGCTCATCCCGCTTTGTCTTCCCTGTGGAGCTAATAGTGTATTTATAGTGACAGTCCTTATTGGAATTACAGAAAGTTTTCACTTTGCATATCTTCTTGTAGTCTGTGCCGCCTTGGTTGTCATTATCACCTTGATTCGCATAAATCGGGTTGGTTGTACAGAAGCCAGAGGAACCGAAATCCTCCGAATGTTTATGGTCTGTCGCGTGCCACCTGATAAAAACTGGCCGGGCATAACCAGAACTCAGGTTTGAACCCAAAGCGTCCTTTTTGCTGATGAAACACGCTCCGCTCAGCACATCGTAAGAGGAACAATGCTCTATGTAAGTGATCTGGTTTGCTGTATTAACTGAGATTTTGATCTCAAGTGGTTCCGGGGGAATAGGTGGAATTGCTGATCTGTTGCCGCAGGACCCTAGAAAGAGCGCAAGGCCTATGGCTAGAATTATGGGTCGATTCATCATTGCTTAGTTTCTCCTCGTTTAGACTTTGATATCATTTCACGGAAATCTTCAGATTCCCGCAATCTGGACAACTCCCAGGCAGCGTTTACTTCGGTTGGTGCCAGGCCACGTTCCAGCGCGTCGCGCAGGCGGCGAAGCGCATTGGGCCGTTCTTGTAGCAGTTCTTCTGTTATGGCGGCGCGAAACTGGGCGTTCACATCGACTTTTGGTTCCTTATCAAGGCTTCGCAGGTAGTCTTGCGCGCGGGTGCGGGCTCCCAGCTTGGCGCAATAGAGGGCGGCGCCAGACAGGCCTTTGGAGTCATGCGGATTGATGGAGAGGGCGCTTTCAACTGATGAGAATGCCTTTTTGTAGGCGGCTACCGCATCATGTGGCCTGCCTAAGCCCCTTTGGTAAACATCGCCGAGATTTCTCCATGCCACATCCTGCATGGGATCTAGTTTAACCGCGGCCTCTAGGGCATGGGCAGCATCGTAAAAATTCGAATTGCGGGAAAGGCAGTCTGCGAGGTTCGAGTAGGCAGTGACAGAAGGCGTGATTTGAATGGATTGTTGAAAAAGGGGAACGGCTCGCGTGCAGTCCCCGAGGATTGCATAGATTCCACCCAGGCTGTTGTAGGCCAGCGTTTGCGTTGGCAGAATTTCGATGATCTTGCGGTACTCATCCTCTGCTTCCCGATAGCGAAATTGGCCGATGTAG
Source organism: uncultured Acidobacteriia bacterium (assembly GCA_903881085.1). GTDB lineage: Bacteria > Acidobacteriota > Terriglobia > Bryobacterales > Bryobacteraceae > CAIRSA01. The sequence goes on along the minus strand of CAIRSA010000052.1, from coordinate 9,728 downwards.
AGCTGGCCCAGCCAGTTATGGGCATTCCAGAACGTGGGGCGGAGAGCCAGCGCGCGGCGGTACGCAGCTTCCGCTTCGCGGATCTTACCCAGGCTTGCGTACTGACGGCCAAGCACTTCCTCCGTATTTGCATTTGCCGGGTCCAATTCCTTGGCGCGCTGCAACTCCGCAATTGCGGCCTCCCGCTTACCATGCAGAGAGTACACCAGGGCGAGGCTGCTGTGCGCCATGGGTAGCCCTGGATCCAGTTCGGTGGCACGGAGCGCATTCTTTTCAGCCATTCCCACGAATTCAGGGAGCTTGGTACGTTGATACTTCCTCGAGTAGGCATCTGCTAACGCAGCGCAAGCCGCCGCATACTTTGAATCCAGCTCCACCGCAAGCTGAAATTGCTGGATGGCTCTGTCGATGCCAGCTATATCGCGCGTAGTCATGGCGGCGAGGCCTACCTGGTAGGCTCGATATGCTTCGGCGATGTTGGTGCCGGATAGCTGACTGGGGTCGACGGGGGCGCTGGTTCGAAGCATGCTTGCCATTTCATCTGCCATTAAACCTGATAAGCGGAATAGGGTGTCGACAGGGGACACGATTTCGCGGGAGGTGATTGGCTTTCCTGTTTTGGCGTCGAGCAGACTCATCGTGGCGGTGAAGTTTCGCGTGTCGCGAGTGAGCTTCGTCTGCATCACCAGATTCACCGGAAACGCTGTGCTGACGGCCTCTCGCGTAGTGGCCGTCTTGTCGCGCAGGTCGGCCGGGCTTACCATCCAGAAGTCGCGGTCGTTGGGTTCGGCGCGGACCAGACGTGCGGCGACGGAGTCGGCGATGCTGACGGCGATGTCATCGGCCTCCTTCGACTGGCTTTCAAATGGGAGGATGGCGACGTGGCGGATTTTGGGGACGGGCGAGAAGATGGATTCCACGCCGCGGCGGACGGCTGGATGAAAACTTGCCGCTGCTAACAGGACGACACCGAGGGCTGCGGCAGTTACTTGCTTGCTTAGAGGCCACTGAGGGCGGCGGCGCTGGGCGTGGCTGGTGGTGGGCGCGTTGACCATGGTGGCTACCGCGGCGGCTGAGGCGGGCCGGCGCTGCGGGTCGCGCTCCAGGCATTGGAGCATGGCGGTGCGCCAGCCGATGGGGATCTTCGGCTCGGCTGGCATTTCGATGGGCGTTTGCAGGCGCTGTATGGCGTCGGCAATGCCGCTGGCGGCATTGAAGGGGCGGCGGCCAAAGACCATTTCATACCAGATGAGGCCGAAGGAGTAGAGATCGGTGCGGGCTGAGATTTCGCCGCCGGTGAGTTCTTCTGGCGAGATGTAGGGCAGCGTGCCAAGCACGTCGCCGGTTGCGGTGAGGCTGATGGTCTGGCTGTCCTGATCGATGCGGGCGAGGCCGAAGTCCATCAATACGGCGCGGGGTGACTGAGGGCTGCTGCTTTCGCGCGGAACCAACATGATGTTGCCGGGCTTCAGGTCGCGATGGATGATCCCCAATTCGTGCGCGGCCTGCAGGCCTTCCAAGACCTGAATGAGAATCGGGTGGGCATCGGCAACAGGGAAGGCGCCGCGATCCTTGATCGCCTGGCTGAGGGTGACGCCATGCAGCAGTTCCATGGTGAAGAACTCGGCCTCGCCCCAGTCGAAGGTGTGGCGGTTCATATCAAAGACACGGCACACGGAAGGGTGCGTTACGCGGCGCGCCAGTTGCAGTTCGCGGCGGAAGCGGGCCGAGCTATCCTTCGAGGCGTGCGGGGAGAATTGCAGGATCTTCAGCGCGACGTTTTCGCCGAGGTTCTGATCGCGGGCCTCATAGACTTCGCCCATGCCGCCATGGCCGATGAGGCGCTCAATGCGGAAGCGCCCGGCGAGCAGGGTTCCGGCTTCGAGGACATTGCCGGTTCTAGGGATGACGCTGCGCACGAATTCGGGCGGGTCGAGAAAACTTTCTTCCGCATCGTCGAGGTTTTTTAGCAGGCGGAGAACTTCGCTACGCAGCTCATGGGGGATGGATTCATCGGCGAGTCTGGCGGCGCGTTCCGAAGAGGTCAAGGCGATACATTCGTTGAATAGTGTCTTGACGAGCTGCCAGTCCTCGGGGGTCAATGCGGTCTCCTTCTATCGTGTTTATGCGGTGAGCTCACCGTATAGCCAAGCCTTGGCCATGGCCCATTCGCGTTTGATCTGACGGGTGGAAAGGCCGATGGCTGCGGCGATCTCCTCTTCCGTGAGCCCACCGAAAAACCGCATTTCGACGACCTGGGCCTGACGGGCATCGTAGTGGTGCAGGCGCTGCAGGGCGCGGTCGATATCGAGAATCAGGTCGGAGTTTACGGGCAGCGTGGCGGTGTGAAAATCCAGGTCGACCTTCTCGCGTGTGCCGCCGCGTTTCTCGGCTTTTTTTGTGCGGGCGTGGTCAACCAGAATGCGCCGCATCATCATTGCGGCTGTGCGAAAGAAGTGGGAGCGATCCTGAAAGTTGACTTCTGATTTGCCTAGTAATTCGACGTAGGCCTCGTTCACCAACGCTGTGGGTTGCAGGGTGTGATCGATTCGTTCACCGCGCAGATGGCTAGCCGCCAGGCGGCGCAATTGCTGATGAACTTGCGCGATCAGTTCTTCCTCAGCGGCGCGGTCGCCGGCCGAGACACGATGCAATAGCTGCGTGATGTCTCCTGCGGTAGGCTCGGACATGGCTCGATTGTAAATAGATTGTCGCACAATCGGGATACGCTTGACTTAGCTGGAAGGTTACGTAATTCTGACACTGAATGACACTTCAACCGCAGGAACTTGGATCGTTAGCGCTGCTGGCTGTGGCGGCGCTTGTGATTTTGTTTGGGTCGAAGGAGGTTGTGCGGTTTGCGCGGATGGTGCAGGAGGCGCTGGACGATCTTACGGGGCGCGGGCCGGGGCCGCCGATGCATCCTGTGGTAGCGGATGACCGGGTTATTTTGTTAAGGAAAAGGGTCAGAGAAACCGGTCCAGGACGCTGCGACTAGCGGGGTCTAGCTTGGTGGTGTCGGGGATCAGGTAGCGGATGCCGAGCGAATCCACGATGGAGATCTGGTGTGGCTCCTGGCGGCGCACGGCGTCTGTGTTGTCGACATGGAACGACGTTATGCCGCGGTCGGTATCCACTTTCCATTCGGCGGGCTCGGCGTCGGTGGGATGGTTGATGATGCGCGTGATGCGGGGGACGAATTCGCGCTGTGCCAGTTCCTGCTCAATGATGGCGCGGTTTTCGGCTGATACGGCATCGAGCGATTCCAGGTAGAGAACTTCGCGGCCTTCGCTGTCGCAGATGGAGATGGAGCGCGCCGGGTCTGATATTGGGAACGCGCGGACCGGTTCCACGGCGGGGTGACGGTTGCCATCGGGCAATATCATGACGAGGCGCTGCCAGGCGTCGCGCTCGAAGGTGAAGTTAATCTGCGGCATTCATTCCCTCCTGCATGTCGGTTTGGGCTTGATGCAGCCGCGCGTAGACACCATTGTGGGCGAGCAACTCGGCATGCTTGCCGGATTCGACGATTTGGCCGCGCTGCAAGACAACGATTCGGTCGGCGCGCTGCAAGGTACTGAGGCGGTGGGCGATGGCGATGGTTGTGCGGCCCTTGATCAGGTTGTTGAGCGCGAGTTGGATTTCGCGTTCGGTTTCGGTGTCGACCGAGGATGTGGCTTCGTCGAGGATGAGGATGCGCGGATCGATCAACAGGGCGCGGGCGATGCTGATGCGTTGACGTTCGCCGCCGGAGAGCAGCTGGCCTCGCTCGCCAACCAGCGAGTCATAACCATTGGGCAGGCGGAGAATGAATTCATGAGCGCGGGCGGCGCGGGCGGCGGCGACGATTTGATCGCGCGAGGCGTCCGGTGAGCCATAGGCGATGTTTTCGGCGATGGTGCCGAAGAATAAGAAGGGCTCCTGCAGCACGAGGCCGATGTGATGGCGGTATTCGTTGATAGCGAAGTTGCGGATGTCGATTCCGTCGACGAGCACGGCGCCGCCGGTGACGTCGTGGAAGCGGCACAGCGTGTTGATGAGGGTGGTTTTGCCGGAGCCGCTGGGGCCGACGAGTCCGATCATTTCCCCGGCGTTGATTTTGATGTTCAGGTCGCGCAGGATGGGGCGCGAGCCGTAGCGGAAGTTGACGTCGCGCAGTTCGATATCGCCGCGCAGGCGGCCTGCAGGGACTGGGGTCTTGGGCTCTGGCACCTTAGGCACGCGATCGAGAATTCCGAATACGCGATGGGCGCTGGCTCCGGCGCGTTCAGTGGATTGGAGCATGCCGCTCATGGAATCCAATCGGGCATAGAAGCGGCTGATGTAAGCGATGAAGGCCGTGAGCACGCCGACGGTGATGGCGTGCGAGAAAACGCGCCACACACCGAACAGCCAGATGGTCAACATGCCAACGTCAGTCAGCAGTACCAACACGGCGCTGAAGAAGGCCCAGGTGGCGTTGACGCGATCGTTGGCGGCGAGCACTCGCACGTTGACGGCGCGGAAGCGCAGCACTTCGCGGTCTTCCTGGGCGAAGGCTTTGACGACGCGGACGCCGGGGATGGTGTCGGCAAGGATGCTGACCATTTCAGTCCAGGCGCGGTTGCCGGTGGAGAAGCCGTGGCTGAGGCGGTTCTGTACGTTGTGGACGAGATAGGCGATGAGGGGCAGGGGACCGAGGGTGACGATGGCGAGGTAATGATCGATGCTGAGCAGGATGGACGCGGTCATGATGAGCATGAGCAGATCAGTGACGAAATCGAGCAGGTGCATGCTGAGGAAGTTGCAGATGCGGTCGGAGTCGCCGCTGACGCGGGCCATCAGGTCGCCGGTGCGCTTACCGCCGAAGAATTCGAGCGAGAGCGACATCAGGTGCGAGTATGTCTTGTTGCGCAGGTCGGCGGAGATGCGCTCGCTGACGTAGGCGAGGACGTAGGTCTGGCCCCAGGTGAGGACCCATGAGAGGGCCGAGGCTCCGGCGAGGCCGAGCAGATACCAGTTCACGAGGCTGGCATCGACATGCTTGCCGTTTTGAAACGGGATGAGAATGTCGTCGATCAGCGGCATGGTGAGGTAGGGCGGGATGAGGCTGGCGGCGGTGCTGGCGAGGGTGAGAAAGAGGCCGAGCAGCGACATCCAGAGATGATTCTTAGCGAAGGCGAGCAGGCGAAAGAGGGAGCGGACAGGCGGCTTGCCGGTGCTGTTGCCGCATTCGGGGCAGGCGCTGGGGCCGTGGTCGAAGTGTGCGCCGCAGAGGGTGCACTCTTCCTGGTCGGGGGAGGTGCTGTGGGAGGTTTTAGCTCCTATGCCGCGTTGGAGCGACTCCAGGCGTTCGACCAGGCGGCGGGCGGCGGTGGCGCGAGCGGCGGTGTAGCGCCAGACGTGGAGGCGGCGTTCGGCGTTGATGAGTTCGAGGCGGCCGATGCCCGCGTTCTCTCTGGCGTTGAGGGTGAGGCCGGGCGAGATGGGCCACTGTTCGAAGATGGAGTTTTCGAATAGGAGGATGCGCTGATCGGTGAGCACCACCAGGCTTTGGGCGAAGCGCATCTGTTGGTTGAGATCGGGTTCAAACCAGGTGAGCGGCGTTTCGTTGGGGGCCAGCTTTGGCGATGCTAGTTGCTTGGCCCATTGGGGGCACGTTTGCCAGGATTCGGTGAGTTCTTCCATTCAGTGGCCGCATATTGATTATAGGCATGGGGAGTGGCGGTCCAACAGGTGTTGCCAGCTAAGCAATTCACCGTAGAGACAAATAGAGCGTTTAGTCTATGGATTCTTTTGCGAATTGCACGGATGATTGAAGAAGGTTTTTATGCGAGGAACTGGGACCGACTTTCGCCGCGAAACGCGGGTGACCGTACACGGTGAAGTCCTGCTGTATCCGGCGGGCAACCCGGGTTACATCGTCGGGCAACTGCTTGACGTGTCGAAGAACGGTTTCCGCGTGGCGCATAACTACGAAAGCATCCCGCCTGGGCGTGAAGTCGGGTTCAAGCATAAGTTTTCGCAGGGTAAGGCGCGGGTTGCGTGGACGCTGCGCATTGACGGCCACATTGAATGCGGCTGCGAAGTGGTGCGGGATTAGCAAGGATTGGCAAACGACTTGAAATATTTCCAAAGATCGCGCTAGACATCGTCACTTTATCTCATTTTCAACTCCCCAGGCTTACAGATGGCGAAGTCGCTTGCCAGATTTCATTGGCAAGAAGTTCGTCAATCTCAAAACCAGAGGAGCATTACAAATGAAGAGATCTTGGAATTCCATATGCGTTGTCGTTTGTTTTCTGTTCATGGTGTTCTGGGTCAGATGAAAGATGAGGGATCGCTTAGCGATCAAGGGAAGCGCTCTCACCCCCGGACCGCCGCTGTCTGAGAGATTCGTGGCATGTGCACCCGGTCTAAAAGGTCGATGCATCATGCCGAAAGCTTCGCCAAAATCCCGGAACCTACGGTTCTCCCGGATTGGTCTCATCGAATCGATAGATCCTTATGCCTTGAAAATCCCCGCCCGAAGGGCGGAATCCAATCTATCCGGCGCAAAGCCCGACTCATCTTTACGCTGAACCGGCAAAAATCCTGGCTTCCTGCTCGAAGGGGAGCAATCTGAGAATGGAAGGGGCATCCGTTGTGATCCGTTACAATCGAATCGTACAGATTGTTACCTACGCGGCTATGGAGCCTGCCGCATCCCAGTTCGTCAAGATATCATACCTGGGGCCAATGGTCTGGGTATCCTCTATAGATTCAGTTACTTCTCGAGTGGAACCCCAAACTCTTTCAATCATCCTAGTGCCGATAGGGTTCGGCTATATAGACAGAACCTAGGTTAAATCCTAAAAAGATCCTCTTGACATCTGTTTGTCATCCGTTTATACTCATCATGTAATCGCTATGCACTATACGGAAAGGAGAACATATGAGAGACCATAAAATGAAACTGTATTGGTTAGGGCGGAGGAGAAACCTCCGACATCGCTTCTGGTTTCGATGCAAGGTAATCTTGGGAAGAAAGGCTACGCGACGCTGCCGGCATCGGTAGACCTGCAGTAAATATGCGTTGACAGGGGATCAACATGCTTTTATAATCAAAACATCATCATCTTGCGGTGGCTGGCGATGTCAGCACATTCGATGCAGTGCCGCAAGCAGGTCAGATTGAAATGAGAATACAACTAGAGTTACCAGACGCAACCGTCGCGCGCCTTCGTCACCTTATGGATGAGGTCGGCATCAAGACTTACAGCGAGATTTTCGGCTACTCGCTAACCGGGCTGGACTGGATGGTAAAAGAGCGCCGTGCGGGACGAATGATCGTCTCCGCGGATGCGGATATCCGGCAGCTAAAAGAGCTATCGATGCCAATCTTGGACGCGGTCCACGCTGTACCAGCGACGAAGACCGCTTTGACTTCGTCATCGGCCACACCGGCTCCGATCCCAGAAGCGGAGCCGGATGAGCAAAAGGTGCTGGAACACATTTAGCCGGCAAAATCTAGCAGATGAATTGGGGCAGGTGTGGATCTTTTCACCTTTATTTCGAGCCTCGTCAAGTCACTGGCATGGCCAGTGACCATCGTGATTCTGACACTGTTGTTCCGTGCCAGGTTAGGTGAGATACTTGATCGGCTGATAGAGTTCAAATTCTATCGGGTGTCCCTAAAGCTAAGCGGGGCGGCCGAGAATCTCAAAAATGCACGCAGGGAGTTGCCGCCGCCCCAGGTAGATCTTTACCAGTTGACAGAACGCAACTTGCCGTCGCCGGTGACTTCCCCCAAGCGTATCCGCGATCAGCAAGAGATATTCCAACTGGATGCTTCGGAAACAACTAAAGCGGTTTCAAGCGACAATGCATCTAACTTAGATCCAAGTGTTGTGTTTGAGGTGTCATGGGGAGCCATTGAATCGGAACTTTTGACCAAGGCCCGTAGTTTTGGCGGAAAGCGGCTGAGGAAGGCCGAATCAGCAGCCCAATATCTTGTGCATTTGAACGCCTTGCCGACAGGGTTTGAAAGAGCATTCGCCCAGGTAAGGGCCGTATACGTCGCTGCGAAGCGTCATCCGAATGTTCCGATTGAATCAGATCTCGCTAAGGAATTCAAGCGGACATGTGACCAGTTGCGGCTCTATTTAGACCAAATCGGATCGTGATCATCCGGCCCCACACGCTGATTTGTGCCGTTCAACACCTTCGATTGCGCAATCCCGGATAGCTCTCAGATCCGCTGAATGCGGCTCATATTCGAGTAGGCGGTTCAGGACCATAAGGACTGTTTGCCGTTGGAGCCAAAGTGACTCGTCTCCGCCATTCGACGAGCGGTATGGTTGTGACGCCAAGCCGTCGAGTGCGCAGAGAACTAGGCATTGCACGTAGAGTGGGTTATTCGCCACCCGGTCGCTGAGTTCTTGCGCAACGCGGCACCCCCCAATTAGCCGCAGCGCCTCGATGCAGGCGTTCTTCACGCGGGGGGATTGCGTCTTGTCGAATTTCTTGAAGATTTCGAGGATTGCGTTTTCGTCGCCGTTATCTACATTGAGCATTAATTCGTGAAGGTCCGGCGGTTCTGGATCCGGCGGTTCATGAAAGGATACTTGGACGCTCAGGATACCGGCATCGCTCGATCCGAGTCCGCTCCTTCGACTGGTAAGCGTTGGCAAATCGTAGTCAGAATCTGGAACGATCTCGAACAGGGGAGGCCTCTCGATAGGTATGTTCGGTCTTGGGGTCAAGCCAAGCAGTTCATTAAAGTGAAGAATGGCGAGGTAGACTGGAGAGCGCTCTGCCTTCGCTGCCAAGAGAAGCCTTTCGAAGTCGACGACATTTTGTTGCTGCTCCATGAGCGACCCTTGGATGAAAAGTTCCGCTAGAAAACCGAGGTCTGTAATTTCAAGGTAATCCTTGGCACGGAAATAGTCGCGCGTCAATCGCGAATCAGGGTCGGCATCGCGGGCTTTCTGGTCTATTCGATTCTCAAGATCTTTCCAAACACTATGAGCCCTGTGCCATAAATCCTCTTTCCCCTTACTGAGCCAATGGTTCCTGGCAAGCTTGACTAGTTGCTCCTGCACTTTCCTGATTTGTAGAGCACAAGTATTCTCAGTGGATGCATCAAGTTCGGAGATTATATTAATGAATATTGCCTCATCAGATTTAGTCATTTTTCACCAGTTCGCGAATACTCTGCGCAATTTCAAAGCTCCACTTGTCCCGTTTGCGAATGACGGTGCAAGGCGGGTATCTCAGGGCATACTCATCCACCGGCGCTCTCCCAGGTTCAAGATTTGTCAGCAATACAACGTGAACACCAATCCCACTCGATCGGATTCGAGCAAGGAATTGGAGTCCGGTCTGCATATTGTCCTCAGTCTCGGAGGCAGTAAACGACGCTCCATGGGGCATCATTACGTCGAGGATGATGACTTCAACCTTGGTGCCGTGCTCGCTAAGGACCTGTAGTGCCTCGTCAACAGATGAACAAAAGCGTACCACCAGATCGAGTAATTCCATTTCAGAGATTACATTCTCAACATATTGTTTTTCGTCATCTACAAAAAGTATCATGGACGTTCCCTCTTCAGCATTTCGACACAAAACACCGTTGGGTCACGCGGGTTTTTGTAATGAGCCGCTTTCTTTGCCGCCTAAGAAGGCGGGTTTGGTCATGATAATCTCCCCGGCTTCTAGCGTGAGAATGCGCATTAGACGCAGCGTAGCGAGTCGTGTCCGGCCGCCGG
>CAIRSA010000051.1 GCA_903881085.1 uncultured Acidobacteriia bacterium | reverse complement strand
GGGCTTTGCCATGCTTTCCCTTCCTCACCAATCATTCCAAAGATCGACCGCCGCCTCAACGAATGCATCACAGTCCGACTGAGGCCAGCAGGTATGGAAACCATCGCGCAGCAGGTAATACTGTTCGTTGGCGCAAACCAGGTCTGTCTTTGACGCATCCTGCCGATACCAATTGAGGATGTTGACCATGCAGTCCTCGAAGCTGCTGGTGAACTTCTCATTCGGCACGTTGTACAGCAGGCCCTCGACGTAGTACGAAGGAGCGACGCCGACCTTGATCAAGCCATCGTCAACCATCCGGCTGCGCACATTCTTCAACACCCGGACCATGGGCTTAAGCCACTTCGATGAGCCTTGATGCTTCGTTGTCAGATTCGCCGAATGCTGCTTCGGATAGTTCGCGATTCGCTCACCAGCGGCATTGAAGAAACAGATGCCTTCGGCGTACTCGGAGTCGCCGGCCGACCGAAACTTAAAGTAGCGCCGGAACTGCGTGGCGACAATCACGTCCGACTTGCGCCGTGATCCTGCGGCGTCTATGGCAATCGCCTTGTCTCCAGCCGTCACGGCGGATCCATATTGGCCCTCAAGCACCGACAGCACGTCCCGCTTGAAATCTGCATTGGTGTAGGTCCCGTCGTTGAACGCCTCCTTGTATGCCGACTTCTCGTCCTCCGACAGAGATTCGAGATCGCTGTGAAAGCAGTCGTCGAGCCGGATGACGATGTCCACGTCACTCTCGGCGTAGATGTTCGTGTCGTTACCGTACGAGCCTTGAAGGAATACCTTGAAATTCTTGCCGGCATAGGGCGCAGCGCTATCCTCAAGGACGCTCTTGATCGTGTTGTAGGTATTGCTTGATTGAGTGATCGACCCCTGGTGGGACCACGTTTCGAGCTGTGACTCTGGAATTGGCATCTTCTTTCCCTGGTTACATCAAGTACTCGCGAAGTTGCTGCTCCCGCGACGCGAACGATTGACGTCCACGCTGGAACAGAATGTCCAGCTTCTTGAGGTCGTGCTCCAGTAGATCGGTCGCCATTTCAGGCGTGGCGTAGGTATCGCTAATTCGAATTGTGGGAACGTCGTGGAAGAGAATCTTCCGCAGCTCGTCCATCGACTGCGTGTTGATCTCCAGGGTCTTCTGCAGCAATTGAACGCTGACGAGATACCTCTTTGCCAGCCGTATCAGGAGGCTCGGCTTGGGCTCGGGGTAGACGCCGACACCAACACTCACCAGGCGGATGTCTTGTCGATCGCACTGAAGTGCCTGGACCGCATCGGCGATCGCGTACAGCGTCGGGTTGTTTGCGCAGTACCCGCCGTCAATCAGCTCGACGTCCTCACCCAATGAGGTCCTCACGATCGTTCGCTCGAAGAATGGGTATGCCGAGCACGAAGCTTTGACGGCGTCGGCGACGCTGACGCCGAAGCCGGGGACAAACGTGGCGACGCGGCCGTGTGCTTGCGCGACGCTGCCCTTGAAGATCATCGGAGTTTCCGTCAGCCATCTGGCCGTAACGATGCCGACTCCGGTCTGCACATCACTGAAAGTTGCGTTGCCAAAGACCTCGCTCGCCAGCCTCTTCAAGGCCTGCGACCTGAGCGGAGCGTTCTTCTGTGACATCACAGCAGGTACGTGCTTGCGATACAAACCCAGGATGGAATCGATGCTGTGACCCAGCGCAATCAGTGACGCGATGATCGCGCCCGTGCTGGTCCCAAAGACCAGATTGAATTTCTGGTGCAATGGGCAACCAACCATTGCCTCGATTTCCTTCAGGACTCCCAGGGTGTAGAAACCCTTGGCACCCCCGCCGTCCAGCGCGAGTACTCGCAATACCGAATGCAGGCCCGTCCGTTCTGCCACGTCGATCATCGTCAGAGCCCCCCCATTCGATACAGCACGTAGGCAATGACGGCGACCAGCGCGAGCCAGAACAGGACTCGTGCCCCACCGCGCTTTGTCCCCGGTTCCTCGGGGGTCGCCTGGTTATCCAGCGACTCGCGGTACGACAAGCCAGTGCCAGGTATTCCCACGTTGCCGGTAACCTTGTCGCCCCGGAAGTTCACCGACGCGCCCGGGCGTCCGACCGTCCATGACGACCCCGACTTGCTCAGGTTGAGCGTCAGGCCCTTGAAGATGCGGATGCGTTTTTGGAATCGGAAGCCCACGGCAGATCACTCCAATCCGGTGAAACGCACGTGCATTCCGTGCCCGCGCCACAACGGCACCGGCGCCTCATCACCGGACTCGAATGGTTGTTCCACGCTGACTACGGCGACCGAGGCAAAGTGCCCGGCAGTACTCAACTTGGCGCATCCGGCGGCGATTGCCTGCCAGTTGCTCGGTCGCACTGCGCTGTTGGCCGGAAACGTGGCGGAGCGCACGACCACCCATTCCGGTCGCTTGGTCTTGCCGACGAACCAGATTGAGGGATCGACCTCAGGATTCCCCTGCCAGGACATCAACTCAAAGCCCTGCTTCTCCAAGTAGTCGCGGACCACTTGGACGGCCATGTCATGGATCTCCCATGGCGACATCTCGATCTTCTGATCAGTGACCAGTGCGACTGGGTCGACTGGCCTTCTGGTCTCGGCGTCCAGCCAGCAAACCCCATCCCGGCATGTCAGCCACCCAGGCACCACCAAAGAGCTTCTTCTTCATCGGCAGGATGCAGGCTCGACCGTTGGCACTTCTGGCAGCAGTGACGGCTCCCTGCGGATTGCCGGGCCCCTGCACCTTCCCGTCAACGTCATCCACGCGGACGAAGAACAACTGGTTGCCGAGGCGGAAGGACAGATGTTCCAAGAACGGCGGATAGGGATGGGCTCGCAACCAGGACTGGATGCCACCGTCCACCTGCTTGCTCAGATGGATGCCGGCCGCCTTCCAGCAAGGAAAGAACGCCTCGGATATCTCGTTCATTTCGATTTCGTACATGCTGCTCCTCAGTGCGGGCTGTAGCGGCTCTTGATGCCGTCGATCGTTCTCAGCTCGTCGTAGTACCGCTTTTCACCGGTTTGCTTGTCTTCGAACGTCCGTTGGCTGTGCTTGAAACATGGGTCGCACCAACCCAGTCGATACCGTGTTGGGTTAGCTGTCTCACCGAATTGCGTCGGCGCTCCGCAGTTCGCGCAGAGAACCTTTCCCTTGGCATCTCTGGACGGTGTCTCGGTACGGCCAAGCTGATCGAGGACAGGGCTCGACGCGGCATCGCCGGACACCTTCTCGGGCTGCACGAAGTCAAGGGAAATCGTCTTCTCGCCGGCATTCGCAAAGAAGATCCGGACCGTGCCATCGATGCTGTCGGCCAGCACCTGACCTATGCCCCAGTCAGGCTTCCTCGGGTGCCGCACGCGATCGCCTTTCTTGTATTGCATGAGCTCTCCTTGATGGCAGTCCGTCTACGATGCTCAGTCAGCCTGCCGCCTGAGCCACCCGGGAACGTCGGCAGCCTGCGCACGCTTGGTGCTGTTGTCGGCTTTCGCTTCGTCCACGACGTCTTTCCACACCGTCAGGAAATGAGCCCCTGGCGTTCCGTCCTGGACCATCACGTATCCCGACCTCAGTTCCTTCCGCCCCCAGGTTGTTTGCCAGTGTGCTGAGAACGACCACAGCTCACCGCTGTCGCCTTGGCCGTTGAGGAACCCCTTCCACGCCGCGTTCAAGTGGCCGAATGGCAACTCAGGTGCAGCCTTGAGCGGGTCCGTGACGACCTCGCGCTTCTCGACTTCCTGCACTGTCAGTCGCTCCAGCAGGTGTTGGCGCTCGACGGCGAACTCGCGTTCTTCCTCGGCATCACCGCCATCCTTCTTCTTGAGCATCTCCTTGATCTTCATGTAGACCGCAACGGGCCAGACGGCGACAACCAGGATGGCAGCCAAAACCGGCGCGACGACGTTGTTGAGGATGCGGTAGGAAAGCTTCTTGCGATCCGGATTCACGGCTTCGAGCAGGTCACGAAGGGACTCGGACTCTTTCTCCTTCGTCAGGCGGTGCGCGCCGTAGACGACAGCAAGCACCGCGACGCCGATGCCCAGGTACCAGTAGACGTAGATCACGCCGTTCCCCCATCGCCTTTGTCAGCTCGGGGAAACACCGTCATGGCGCCGACCTCGTAGCCGTCAGGGGCGCCTTCGGACTCGGCGACCCCGTTGTGCTGCATCCGAGTGGCCACGACGACTCCTCGCTCGACATCCAAGAACAGGTCGCGCTCGAAGGTGCTGCCGTAACCCATGTGTACGTACTCGAGCTGCTTGCCCTGCGGGAGTCGGATCGTGCCGGAGTACCAGTGAGCGAACACCCTGTCCGGAAACTCGGGGAAGATGGTTGCCAGTGACGCATCGGTTCCGTCTTCAAGCGTTCCGTTCAGACCGATCAGGTACAGACGGTCATCAACGATCTCCCAGCTACCGACGTAGCCGCGCCACAGCGCCGTGCAGTTCGACTCGAAGCGCGGGTTGATGCCACCCATGGCGAAGTAGTCGCTGAGAGGGTTCGTGCACATCGCCACGTCATCGCCCTGGTAGCGCAGCCTTTCTGCAATTTGAGCCGTCATGGCTTTCCTTCCCCTTTCCTGAATCCGGTTGCTTACTGACCGACAATGGTTATCGTTTTACGCCGTATCACCACACGATTATAGTTTAGTGGACTCATTCTAGAGCACACGATATACTTTCCGCAATAGACCGCACCAGCCTTCGTTAACCCGAATGAGCACCCACAGGATGTCGAACGAGCAGCTTGCAGAACTCACCCAGCCACAGCGCGACCGCCTCGCGTTCGTGGAGTTGCGCGTGCGCTTCATCGGGGAGATACGGCGCCAGGACTTGGTCAGCCGTTTCGGCATCCAGTCGGCGGCGGCCAGCAGAGATCTGGCGCTCTACAAAGACCTGGCCCCGGGCAACATCGACTACGACTCCAAGGCCAAGACCTACGTCTTGGGTCCGGACTTCCGGGCGGTCTTCGACTTCCCGCCAGAGCGGGTGCTGTCCTGGTTAACCCAGGGGTTCGGAGATGGCGAGCCGATGCGGCTCAAGGCCTGGGTGGCATGCGAAAGCCCGTCGCGGCTGACCCACCCGGACTTGGACGTACTAGCCAGCGTGACCCGGGCAATCCACCAGGAATGCCCGCTCGCGATCGAGTACCACTCCATCTCCAACGGTCAGGCCGAACGCCAGATCGTGCCGTTTGCGCTGATCGACAACGGTCTACGGTGGCATGTCCGCGCCTTCGACCGAAAGTCGCAGGAGTTCCGCGACTTCGTGATCACGCGGATCAAGCATCCCCGGGTCTT